>CALUOX010000064.1 GCA_944322375.1 uncultured Alistipes sp. | reverse complement strand
GTCAGCCTGCTGCCGGTGGGCGTAAGTTGCGTCGAGGGCTCTTTCGAGAAGGACGACATCGTGCGGATCCTTGCTCCCGACGGCCGTCCCATAGGTGCGGGCAAGGTCGCCTGCGACAGCGACAGTGCGCGGCGCAATGCCGGACGGCGGGGCGCCCGGCCGCTTGTCCATTACGATTATCTCTATCTGGATGAATTCTGACCGATGAATATGAATGTTTCGAACGAACTGTTCCGTGCCGCGCGGCATGCGGCCGGAGCGTTGAACCTGACGGCTCCCGAACAGATCGACGAGCTGCTTCGGACTTTGGCCGATGCCATCGAAGCGGAGATGGAGCCGCTCCTTGCGGCCAATGCCCGCGATCTGGCGCGTATGGATCCGTCGGATCCCAAATACGACCGTCTGTTGCTGGATCCGGACCGTCTGCGGGGTATCGCCTCCGACATGCGCAATGTTGCGGCCCTGCCGTCGCCGCTGGGGCGTATTCTCGATCAGACGGTGCGCCCGAACGGCATGCGCATCGAGAAGGTTTCGGTGCCGTTCGGGGTCATCGGCGTGATCTACGAAGCTCGGCCCAACGTGGGGTTCGATGTCTTTTCGTTGTGCGTGAAGGCCGGAAGTGCCTGTATATTGAAGGGCGGCAGCGACGCCGCAGACTCCAATGCCGCCATCGCCGCGCTGATCGTGAAGACGCTGCGCCGCTGCGGCTTCGACGAGCATACGCTTACGTTGCTGCCGCCGGGTCATGAGGCGACGCAGCAGTTGCTCGAAGCGGTTGGGGATGTCGATCTGGTCATTCCGCGCGGCGGACGGGGATTAATCGATTATGTCCGGGCGCATGCGCGGGTCCCGGTGATTGAGACCGGTGCCGGGGTCTGCCACGTCTATTTCGACCGGTCGGGCGATATGGAGAAGGGTGCGGCGATCATCTTCAATGCGAAGACCCGACGGGTCAGTGTCTGCAATGCCCTCGACGGATTGATCCTCCATCGGGACAGGTTGTCCGATCTGCCGGCCCTGTGCCGGCGGCTGGCCGGGAAGCGGGTCGTGATAGAGGCTGATGAGGAGGCGCTGGCGGCGTTGCGCGGGCACTATCCCGACGAACTGCTCCGTGCGGCTGATGCTGCAAGCTACGGGACTGAGTTTCTGTCGTACCGGATGTCGATCCGCACGGTGGGGAGCTTCGACGAGGCGCTGGAGCACATCGCCCGTTACTCGTCGCAGCACAGCGAGGCGATCGTTGCCGAGGATCCGGAGACGATCCGTCGTTACCAGCGGGCGGTCGATGCGGCCTGTGTCTATGCCAACGTCTCGACAGCCTTTACCGACGGCGCGCAGTTCGGCATGGGCGCCGAGATCGGGATCAGCACGCAGAAACTGCATGCAAGGGGGCCGATGGCGCTGCATGAACTGACCACCTACAAGTACCTGATCGTCGGCGACGGACAGGTGCGTCCCTGAAAGGACCCGATCAGTCCGGCCGGTTCGGATGACGGCTTCCGGCAGGCACACCTCGAAGCGAAAGGTTCCGGCGAACCCGTCTGATAGTGAGAAGGCAGTATGGCCGTGGAAAGGCCTCTTATATAAAAGGCGTCGCGGTTCGGGAACGGACGAAGAGGAAAAAATAAATTAAAAATTTGGAAAATTCGGGAATATAGCCTATATTTGCATCATACTGAATATCCCACATGCAGAAATTTAACCATATCCATCATCATCACCGCTTTCCACAAGGGGGTGCATCGATCGTGTATATGCGTTGAGGAAGATAACGAGTACGAAAGACTGAGAGCTCACCCCTTGTTCGGGTGGGCTCTTTTGTTTGTGTCGCGAACCTTTCCGGATGGATAGAATGAAGCAGAAAAATCAATTCAAAAACAAGATACCTTATGTTGAGAATCGCCATTCAAGCCAAAGGCCGGCTCAATGAACAGAGCCTCGGCCTGCTCGCCGAAGCGGGCATTGTGGTTGCCGAAGGAAAACGGCGCCTTGTCGTGCGGGCCGAGGGCTTCCCGCTCGAAGTGTTGTTCCTGCGCGACGACGACATCCCGCAGACCGTTGCAATGGGTGTCGCCGATCTGGGCATCGTCGGCCTGAACGAGGTGGAGGAACGGGGCTTTCCGGTCGAGCGGCTCATGAACCTCGGTTTCGGGAGCTGCCGTCTGTCGCTTGCCGTGCCCGACAAGGTCGCCTATACGGGGCTGGATTATTTCCGGGGCCGCCGCGTTGCCACGTCGTATCCCAATATCCTGCAGCGTTACTTCTCGGAGCGGAGGATCGATGCCCGGATCCATCGGATCGAAGGTTCGGTGGAGATTGCGCCGGCGGTGGGTATCTCGGATGCGATCTTCGACATCGTATCGTCGGGCAGCACGCTGATCTCGAACGGCCTGACGGAGGTCGAGCAGGTGCTCCACAGCGAAGCAGTGCTGATCGGCACACCCGATCTCGAAGAGGGAAAACGCCGCGAGGCGTCACAGCTGATGTTCCGTTTCAACTCGATTCTGGAGAGCAGGGGAATGAAATATGTGCTGATGAACCTTCCGGAGGAGAAGATCGCCGAAGCCACGGCGCTGCTTCCGGGGATGCGGAGTCCGACAATCCTGCCGCTGGCACAGAAAGGGTGGTGCTCGATGCACGCCGTGATCGGCGAGAAGGAGCTTTGGGAGCGCATCGAGCGTCTCAAGGCGATCGGAGCCGAAGGGATTCTGGTGCTGGCGCTTGAAAACATGATCCGATAATTCGACGATTCGTATGGAGACAATAAAGATCTATGACAACCCGTCGCGGGAGCTGTGGCCGTCGTTGACGGCGCGGGTTGCTCCCGACGACAATGACATTGCGGCACAGGTGGCGGAGATCCTTTCCGAAGTCCGCGAAGGCGGCGACGAGGCGCTGCGCCGGTTGGTGCGACGCATCGACGGTGTGGAACTGACGACATTCGAGGTGCCGGAGAGCCGTTTCGATGAAGCGGCCCGCACGCTTCCCGCCGCCTTGCGCGATGCGATGGCGAAGGCCAAAGCCCATATCGAGGCTTTTCACCGCGCACAGCTGCCCTCGCCGGTCGAGGTCGAGACGATGCCCGGCGTCCGATGCCTGCAGCGTGCCGTGCCGATCCGCCGCGTGGGACTCTATGTTCCGGGCGGTCGTGCGCCGCTCTTCTCAACGGTGCTGATGCTGGCCATACCGGCGCGGATCGCCGGCTGCAGCGAGGTCGTGCTCTGCACGCCGCCGCGCCGGGACGGTACGGTTGCCCCCGAAATCCTCTATGCCGCGCGGTTGTGCGGCGTGCAGCGGGTCTTCATGCTGGGCGGTGCGCAGGCGATTGCGGCGATGGCCTACGGTACGCAGAGCGTTCCGCGTGTCGATAAGATCTTCGGCCCCGGAAACCGCTATGTCACACGGGCCAAACAGCTGGTCAGCGTCGGAGACGCGGCGATCGACCTGCCGGCCGGTCCTTCCGAGGTGCTGGTGATGGCCGATCGGGGGGCGTCGCCCGAATTTGTGGCGGCCGACCTGCTGTCGCAGGCGGAGCATGGCGGCGACAGCCGTGCGATGCTTGTCTGCGACGACAGGGCCTTTGCCCAAGCCGTCGCCCAGGCCGTCGGGGAGCAGGCCGCGATGTGCAGCCGCGGCGCCATCATCCGGGAGTCGCTCTCCGGCAGCGGGATCGTCGTTCTCGACGATCCGGACGACCGGATCGACTTTGCTGCGGACTATGCACCCGAACACCTGATCCTTGCGCTGCGCGATCCGTGGCCGGTGGCCGAACGGATCCCGACGGCCGGCAGCGTCTTCATCGGCGACTATTCGCCCGAAAGTGCCGGCGATTATGCTTCGGGTACGAACCATACGCTTCCGACGGGCGGTTGGGGACGTGTTTACAGCGGCGTGAATACGGAGAGTTTCATGCGCCGCATCACCTATCAGGAACTTACGCGCGAGGGACTGGAGGCCCTGTCCTCGACGATCGTTTCGATGGCCGAAGCCGAGGGGCTTGATGCGCACGCACGGGCGGTGACGATCCGTCTGAAAGGAGGTGCGCGATGAGAGCCCTGAAGGAACTTGTGCGTCCGAACATCCTTGCGCTGAATCCCTATTCTACGGCGCGCGACGAGGATGAAGGCCGGCAGCCGATCGACGTGTGGCTCGATGCCAACGAAAGCCCCTACGACAACGGTGTCAACCGGTATCCCGATCCGCACCAGCGGCGTCTTCGCCGGCGCCTTGCGGAGATCAAGGGAATCGATGCACGCCGGATCTTCATCGGCAACGGCAGCGACGAGGCGATCGATCTGGCCTTCCGGATCTTTTGCCGTCCGGGGGTGGACAATGCCGTGTCGATTGCCCCGACCTATGGCATGTACCGTGTTGCGGCCTCGACGAACGATGTCGGGATGCGGGAAGTCGCTCTCGGCGCGGATTTCTCGCTGCCGGTCGATGCACTGCTTGCTGCGTCCGACGAACATACGCACCTTATGTGGCTCTGTTCGCCCAACAATCCGACGGGCAACCTCTTCCCGCCGGCCGAGATCGAACGGCTGCTGCGGGCGTTCGACGGCATGGTCGTCCTCGACGAAGCCTATATCGATTTCGCCGACGACCGGGGCTTCCTGCCGCGTCTGGACGAATTTCCGAATCTGATCATCCTGCAGACACTCTCCAAGGCGTGGGGAATGGCCGGTTTGCGGGTCGGTCTGGCCTTTGCCTCGGAGGAGGTGATCTCGCTCTTCGCGCGGGTCAAATATCCCTACAACCTCTCGTGCCTCACGCAGCGCGTTGCCGAAGAGCAGCTGGCACAACCGATTGCGCAGCATCTTGCGCAGATCCGCACGGAGCGGGCATCGCTGGCCCGTGCGCTTGCCGCCTGTCCGTGTGTGGAGCGGGTCTATCCCTCTGATGCCAACTTCCTGCTGGTGCGCACGGCCGCACCCGATGCCCTCTATCAGGCACTGGTCGGCAAGGGTGTCATCGTGCGCAACCGTTCGCGCATCGCCGGTTGCGAAGGGTGCCTGCGCATCACGGTGGGGTTGCCGGAGGAGAACCTCCGCGTGTTGAACGTTGTCAAAAATTTCAGCTTATGAAACGGGTCTTGTTTATCGATCGCGACGGTACGATCATCGCCGAACCGCCCATTGACCAACAGGTTGACAGCCTTGAAAAACTCTCCTTCGTGCCGGGTGCCATTTCGGGGCTCAAGGAATTGGGCCGCCTCGGTTTCGAACTGGTCCTTGCGACCAATCAGGACGGTCTGGGCACCGCCTCGTTTCCGGAGAGCGATTTCCTGCCGCCTCATGAAAAGATGCTGGAGACGCTGCGCGGCGAAGGCGTCGTCTTCGATGACCAGCTGATCGACCGCACCTTTGAATCGGAGAACGCTCCGACGCGCAAGCCGCGCACGGGGATGTTCGGCCGCTATTTGACGGACGAATACGACCTTGCGGCGAGCTACGTCATCGGCGACCGTCCGACCGACATGCTGCTGGCCCGCAACCTCGGAGCACGCGGCATCCTGCTGGCGCCCTCCGAGGAGGAGGGACGGGCCCTGCTGCGCGAAGCGAATGCCGAAGAGGGGTGTGTCTTCATTGCGACGTCGTGGGCCGACATTGCGGAGTTCATCCGTCGGGGTGAGCGGCGTGTCACCGTCACGCGGGAGACGCTGGAGACACGGATCTCCGTGACGCTCGATCTCGACGCCTCGCCTGCCGGCGGGCATATCGCTACAGGCGTGGGATTTTTCGACCACATGCTGGCCCAGATCGGCCGGCACGGCGGTTTTCTGCTGTCGGTCGATGCGCAGGGCGATCTGGAGGTTGATGAGCACCATACGGTCGAGGATGTGGCCATCGTGCTGGGCGAGGCGGTCGATCGGGCGCTGGGCTCGAAGGCCGGAATCGCCCGTTACGGCTTCGTGCTGCCGATGGACGACTGTCGGGCGATGGTGCTGATCGACTTCGGCGGCCGTATCGGTTTCGAGTGGGAGGCCGAGTTCCGCCGCGAGCGGATCGGCGACCTGCCGACCGAACTGCTGCGCCACTTCTTCCACTCGTTCTGCTGCGCTGCACGCTGCAACCTGCACATCGCGGCGCGCGGCGGGAATGAACACCACAAGGCCGAGGCGATCTTCAAGGCCTTTGCCCGCGCCCTGCGCATGGCCGTAGCGCGCACCCCCTTCGAATATGAGATACCGAGCAGCAAAGGAGTCCTATGATAGCGATTGCGGATTATGATACGGGCAACCTCCGCTCGGTGAGCGAAGCGTTGCGGCGTGCAGGCGCCGAATTTGTCGTGACCTCCGACATCGGGACGTTGCGGCGGGCCGACAAGGTGATTCTGCCGGGTGTCGGCGAGGCGTCGGCTTCGATGGCACGGTTGCGCGAACGGGGTCTCGATACGGTGCTGCCGACCCTGACCTGCCCTGTTTTGGGAATCTGTGTCGGTCTGCAGCTGATGTGCCGGTCGAGCGACGAGGGCGGCGGAGTCGATTGCATGGGGATCTTTCCCGTGCGGGTGGTGCGTCTGCCCGAAGCGACTCCGGAGGGGAGATGGAAGGTGCCCCACATGGGTTGGGATACGATCGGAGAGCTGCGCACGCCGCTTTTTGCCGGTCTCGACGAGGAAACCTACGTCTATTACGTCCACTCCTATGCGCCGCAGTGCGGTGCCGATACGATTGCCGTGACCGATTACGGCATGCGTTTCAGTGCGGCGCTCGGTCGCGGGAACTTTTTCGGCACGCAGTTCCATCCGGAGAAGAGCGGCGCAGCAGGTGCACGGATTCTGGAGAACTTCTTAAACATGAAATGAGATGAAACTTGAAATCATACCGGCCATCGATCTGATCGACGGTGCGTGCGTGCGGCTCACGCAGGGCGATTACGCCCGTCAGACAACCTATTTCCGTGATCCGCTCGATGCTGCGCTGCGGTTCGAGGAGGCGGGGGTTAGACGTTTGCACATGGTCGATCTCGACGGCGCAAAGGCGCAGCGGCCGGCCAATCTCGCCGTTCTGGAGCGCGTTGCGACGCGGACATCGCTCGAAGTGCAGTACGGCGGCGGCATCAAGGAGCGGACGTCGCTGTGCGATGTATTCTCGGCCGGAGCCCGGCGAGCTGTCTGCGGCAGCGTCGCTGTCCGTGACCCCGAGCGGTTCGACGCATGGCTCGACGAGTTCGGTGGCGAACGGCTGATCCTCGGTGCCGATCTGCGCGACGGGCGGGTCGCCGTACAGGGCTGGACGGAGTCCTCGGCATGGAGCGCCGAAGAGCTGATCGACCGTTTCCTTGCGCGGGGTCTCCGGCAGGTCATCTGTACCGACATCTCCCGCGACGGCATGCTGTGCGGCCCTGCAACCGACCTCTACGCCGCCCTGCAGCAACGGTTCCCCGATGTGGAGATTACCGTCAGCGGCGGCGTGAGCGCGTGGGCGGATCTCGAAACGCTGGAGCGTGCGGGACTGCGCAGCGTCATCGTCGGCAAGGCGATTTACGAAGGACGTATCACCCTCAAAGAGTTGAAACGATGCTTGCAAAACGAATAATCCCCTGTCTGGATGTCTGCGACGGGAGAACGGTCACGGCGGTCAGGTTTGTCGATCTGCGCAACGTCGGCGATCCCGTCGAACTGGGTGCACGCTATGCCGAACAGGGGGCCGATGAACTGGTCTATCTCGACATCAGCGCCACGTTCGAAGGCCGTCGGACCTTTACCTCGCTGGTGTCGCGGATCGCCGCACGGATCGATATTCCCTTCACGGTCGGCGGCGGCATCGCCTCGATCGACGATGCGGGGCGCCTGCTCGATGCCGGAGCCGACAAGATCACGGTCAACAGCGCTGCGGTGCGTGATCCGGCGCTTATCGATGCCATTGCCGCGAAGTACGGTTCGCAGTTCGTCGTGGTGGCTATCGACGCCCGACAGATCGACGGCGTGTGGCGCGTGACGACGCATGGCGGCCGGCGGCTCACCGAGCGGGAACTCTTTGCATGGAGCCGTGAGGCGTGGGAACGCGGGGCGGGGGAGATTCTGCTTACCTCGATGGATCACGACGGCACGCGCAACGGCTATCCCTGCGACCTCTTTGCGCAATTGTCGCAGCGCCTGCCCATACCGATCGTTGCATCGGGCGGTGCCGGGTCGGTCGAACATATTGTCGAGGTGCTGACGCGCGGACGGGCCGATGCGGCGCTTGCGGCCAGCATCTTCCACTACGGGGATATCACGATCCCCGAACTCAAACGGCAGCTCCAGGCCTGTGGCGTGCCGGTCAGATTGTGAAACTTCAAAACAACATACGACATGAAAATCGAAGCTAAATCCTTTTCCGAACTCTCCGTCGAAAAGCAGCCCGACGGACTTGTGCCGGCCGTCATTCAGGACAACCGGACCCTGCAGGTGCTGATGCTCGGATACATGAACCGCGAGGCTTACGAGAAGAGCCTTGCCGAAGGCCGTGTGACCTTTTACAGCCGCACGCGGAAGTGTCTCTGGACGAAGGGCGAGACGAGCGGCAACTGGCTCGAAATCGTCTCGGTGGCCGTTGACTGCGATGCCGATACGCTGCTGATCCGCGTGATTCCCCACGGCCCGACCTGTCATACGGGCTCGAAGAGCTGCTTTGGTGCGGCCATGCCGCAGACCGAAGGGTCCATCCGTTATTTGCAGTCGGTCATCAGCAGCCGTCACGCCGCGATGCCCGAAGGCTCCTATACGGCGAAACTCTTCAATGCCGGTGTGAACAAAATCGCACAGAAAGTGGGCGAGGAGGCCGTAGAAACGGTTATTGAAGCGGTGGCGGGCAATCGCGACGCGATGATTTACGAGGCGTCGGATCTGATCTACCACCTGCTTGTGCTGCTGGAAGCGACCGGCTGCTCGATCGCCGATCTCGAACAGGAGCTGGCGCGCCGCCACGCATAGCCGTAGTCCCGGAACGAATGGAGCGGGAGAGTTCTGCAACTCTTCCGCTCCGTTTGTTTCTGGTGCTGTACGATCCGGTCGTGATGTGACTGGCGGAACCTTTCTTTCCTGCCCCCCCCTCGGCCGCAGGAGAAGACCGCAGATTGGAGGCGGCCCGTACTGCGGGGCTGTTCAAGGCGGATCAGGGCAGGTTCAGCGGATCGCTGTTCCACTCGCCGCCGGATTCGGGATAGATCACCGGACGCTCCTTTTCCAGCTCCTTGAGCCGCAGATAACTCTCATAGAGGTTGATGCCGTTGGCCGACTCGCGGGCCAGCGAGAATGCCACGACCGACGGATGGTTCCGCACCGCAAGGTAGTGCTGCACGGTCCGGTCGAGGTAGGCATCGCGCCATGCCGGATCGTTCGAGGGATTGCCGCCGCGTTTGCGCGACAGCCCCGCACGATTCGTGTCGATCGGTATCTGGTCGATGACATAGAACCCGACGGAGTCGCAGCGGTCGAGCTGCGCCTGCGACAGCATCCCCGGCTGCATGCGCAGCGTATTGTATCCCAGCTTCTTGAAGGTCTCAAGCTCCGGAATCGTATATTCCGAGGATCCCTCCTTGACACGCAGCGTGACGGGCTTGCCGTTGATCAGCAGCGTGCCGTTGTCGTTGGTCACCGTGCGGAATCCCACTTTGAGCGGAATGTATTCGTTGATGCGTCCTTCGTAGCGCGTGCGCACGATGACCGTGTAGAGATTGGGCGTCTCGGCGCTCCACATCATCGAACGCGGAATCGTGGCCATGAAGCGCACCGTATCTTCACGCCGCATGTCGAGCGTGAGGTCCTTGTAGCCCTCCACGACCTTCGTCGTGTCGGGGGCCAGCACTTCGTAATAGACCCGTGTCGTCTTGGGGTTGAGCGCGTGCGTCTTTATTACGACACCCAACTCCAATACGCCGTTGTCGTCGAGCGCACGAGCATGTCGCGGACCCGCATCTTTGGCTGTGCAAGGATGTAGCATTCGCCCGGTACGGGATCCTTCGTCGGGCTCGTTTCGAGCGCTTCGGACGTTGACGGCACCAGCATCGTGACCGTCACACGATTCTTGCCCTCGACGGCCAGCTTCGTGATGTCGTATTCGGCCGGCGTATTGCCGTGCTGCACATATCCGGCGCGACGGCCGTTAACAGTCACCTCGTATCCCGACCCGCACGGTCCCACATAAAGGAACAACTCGCGGTCGATCCATGCGAAAGGCATGTTGAACTCGCCGGTGAAGGTGCGGCCCAGCTCGCTGCTCCCTTCCTGCCATTCGTCGATCGGCCGCAGGTAGCGCGACGGTGCATGGCCGAAGCCCAATGCCTCCTCCTGCGTGGGGTAGGCGACGATCCCGCTGCGGGCGTCGTCGCGGTCGATATGTGTTGTCGCGGGCGAGTCGTAACTCTGCGCACGGACGACGAGGGTTGAAAAGAGCGCCATGACGGCGGTAATGTATCGCATAATTCGTATATTTGTCCTGCGTAAAGTTACAAACTTTTTTCGGAACGCGATGACCTCATACCCCAAATTGAATTTTCCCCCGATACGGTTGCGGGCCCTTCGACGCGATGAACGGACGCTCGTGTGGGACGATTTGCGGGGGATGTGGCTGGTGCTCACGCCCGAAGAGTGGGTGCGGCGTCATCTGATCGCCTATCTCGAGACGGGTTGCGGTGCGGCGCGCCATCGAATCGTGCAGGAGTATCCCGTTGCGTTGAACGGCACGCCGCAACGGGCCGATGTCGTCGTCGTGGATGACGCCGCGCAACCGTTTGTGCTGTGTGAGTGCAAGGCGCCGGAGATCGCGATCGACCGCCATGTGCTGGCGCAGGCCGTGCGTTACAACTCCGTGCTCAAGGCCCGTTACCTCATTCTGACAAACGGCCTCGCGCATTATTGCTATGAACTCTCGGACGGGAATTACCGGCGTTGTGAACACTTCCCGCAATTCAGTGCCGGTATGGCCGAAAGATAATCCTGTCGGCCGCATATAAAATATCGTTTTCGCATCCATGTTTTGATTTTTGTGATTTTCGGCCGAAATTTGTAGCGGCAATACCCCGAAGCGTGCCGTATGTCGAAAACTTTTCCTAAATTTGCAAAACCATTCTAATGAATGGGAACATATTGATATAGTGAAAGTGTTTCGCTGATCCTTGGCAGTAAAATTTGGCGATTTTCAGAATACAAGGGTAAGCAATACGGCACTCACTACCTGTGTGGCAATATACCGTTCGGTATATTCCATTCCGGTGTGGGGTATTGTTTATTTGTATTCGGGCCTTGCCAAATGCCTGCTGCCAGATAAACGAACGACTCCACACTTTCTTTATTTTCAGCCCCATGCAGGAGTCGGGGGGGGACAAATAAGAGCCAAAATGAAGAAATTTACTTTTTTGCTGGCACTGGCGATCGTCTGCGCCGGCATCAGGGCGGTTTCGGCCCAGTCGTTTCAGGAGATTGTCTATCTGAAAAACGGCAGTATGATTCGAGGAACGATCATCGAACAGGTTCCCAATGAATCCTTGAAAATCCAAACTGCCGATGGAAGTGTTTTCGTCTATAAAATGTCGGAGGTTGAAAAGATTACAAAAGAGCTGATTAATAGTAGATCGGATGGCTATTCTCCCAGGAATGGCTATGCGGCATCACTGACATTTAAGAAAGACGGTGGACCGCAGAAGGGTTATCGGGGTTTTGTGGAACTTGGCTATACGATAGGAACAGGACTTTTCGGGTCGGATCGAGTTGAATTTTCGACGACACACGGATATCAGTTCATTCCTTATTTTTATGCGGGTATAGGTACTGGCGTACACTATTATCACGATGCCAGCGCTGTTAGAATCCCGATTTATGCCGATTTGAGAGTTGATTTTATGAAACGGCCTGTATGTCCGTTCATTGATCTGAAAATTGGTTATACGGTATATGAGGATAGGGGATTTTATCTAAATCCGATGGCAGGAGTCCGTTTTTCGATAGGAAGGAGAAATGCCCTGAATGTCGGATTGGGTTATACCATGCAACGCATTGAATATTCATATGAAGATCTTTATGGCATCTATTCCGATTCTGTCAACATCGGTGGATTCAGTATTCGTCTGGGATTTGAGTTCTGAACCTGAATGGGAGCAAGAATCTAAGAAAAGCCCGTCGTATTTTAACAGGACGGGCTTTTTATATTCTGTTATATGTTTTTTCTGCTTATGAGCCTTTATAACGTATTGTATGCCTTTTCGGTATAGGCGATGAAGGCGTCACGGTAGTTTTCGCCGATCGGCACCGAATCCCGCTCGTCCGTCGAGAAGAAGATCCGCCCCTTGGCGTAACCCGCAATCCGCCGCAGGTTGACGATGTAGGAACGGTGTACGCGCATGAACGAATCCGCCGGCAATGCCGTCTCCATGTTCTTGAGCCGGTATAATGTCGTCAGGGTCTTCCCTTCGGCGGTGTGGATGCGTACATATTCACCCATGCTCTCCAGATAGAGGATGTTCTCCAACTTCACCAGCGATACCATGTGGTCGGTCTTGACCGAGAGGAACTCCCTGTTGTCCTGCTGCAGCGCGACCCCCGTTTCCTCCTCTGCGGGTGTGTTGCGGCGGTTGTGCACCAAATCGTACAGCGAGCGCACCCGTTGCACCGCGCGGTTGAATTCATCGAATCCGAAGGGCTTGAGAAGATAATCCACCGCTTCGAGCTTGAACCCCTCGACGGCATACTCCGAATAGGCCGTCGTAAAGACGACCATCGGCCGCCGGTCGGCCGGCAGCGTCCGGACGAAATCGACGCCGTTGCAGTCAGGCATGTTGATGTCGCAGAAGATCAGATCGACGGCCGTCGTTTCGAGCGCCTCCGAGGCGTCGAGCGCATTGCTGTATTCCCCCGTCTGCTCCAGATAGGGTACACGGGCGATGTAACTGCGCAACTGCCGCAATGCAAGCGGTTCGTCATCGATGGTGATACATTTAATCATGGGCGGTTGTGGGGATGATGAGTTTTACCCGGAACATCTTGGGCCGGCGGGTGTCGATCGACAGGACGTATCTGTTCCCGTAGATCAGCTGTAGCCGCCGCCGGACATTCTCCAGTCCGATGCCGGAGTCCTGCGCCGGTACCGGGACCGTATGCCGGCTGTTGATGATGCTGTAATAGACCTTTCCGTCGGCATAGCGCACGCGGATGTGGATGAACGACGGCTGCGAATAGCTGATACCGTGCTTGAAGGCGTTCTCCACGAAGACGATCAGCAGCAGCGGAGGAATCGTCACGTTGTTCGGCACGTCGGCCGGATAGTCGAAACGGATATCCACATCGTCGGTATAGCGGATCCGCATGAGCTTGATGTAGTTCTCCACGAAACGGATGTCCTTGCCGAGCGTGATGGAGTCGTGCCCCGAATCGTAGAGAACGTACCGCATCATCTTCGAGAGTTCGATGACGGCCGCCTGTGCATAGGCCGGGTCGATCTCGATGAGCGAATGGATGTTGTTGAGCGTGTTCATGATGAAGTGCGGATTGATCTGATACTTCAGATAATCCATCTCCGCCTGCAGATTCTGGCGTTTGAGCTCCTCCATGGCCTGTTCGTCGCGCAGCGACTGGTACATCATCTTGATGGCCGTGTTGGCCGCCGTCATGAAGAGTCCCAGCACGATGTTCCAATAGACGGGCAGGTCGGTAAAGGAGGCATGTTTGGCACTGATCAGATGCTCCTGCGACGCAAAGTCTCCCAGTATCCGGTCCAGAATATCCACTCCGTAAAATACGGCCGTAATGAAGAGAATGTCGATGATGACGTAGCGGATGTATTGATGCCGTTTGACGTACCGGACGATCAGGGCGTTGTGGATGATGAAGATGATCAGGTAGGGTGCGATCTGCTGCCATGCGATAAGGATGTTCGACAGGCTGACGTGCACCTCCGACATCATCTTCGAGTTGAGGATCGGTACCAGCAGAATGGCCAGCCATACCATGACGTACAGCAGGTTCTCGCCGATCTTCTGTTTCCGATAGTATTTCATATGGGCAAAGATACGAAAAGTCGAGAGCAGAGACAAATGAAAACGGAGTTTTCAATTTGGCTATGCCGAGACGGAGTATCTAAGGCGAAGCCAAAGTACGAAAAGTCGAGAGCAGAGACAAATGAAAACGGAGTTTTCGATTTGGCTATGCCGAGACGGAGTATCCAAGGCGAAGCCAAAGTACGAAAAGTCGGGCGCAGAGCGGGATGAAAACGGAGTTTTCGATTCGGTTGTGCCGGAACGGGGTCTCCAGAGCGGAGCCTGAATGCGGGACGTCGGGCGCAAACCGGCGACACGACTCCGATGAGAGCATCCGCCGCAAAATGCGGCGGATGCTCTCTCCTTGTTGCTTGCTCGAAATAACGGGCGGCATGTGAATTGTCAGACGGTACAGTTTGCAACTGCGGGATTCGCCGCCCGTTTTTCTCTTCGCAGCTATTTCCCCAAAAGCGATACGTTGTACAGATAGCGCTTGATGCTTCGTTTGGGAGTCTTTTCGAATTCGGTAGGGTAGATCGAAATGTCGGCGACGCGTTCATATGCCGCCAGCTGCGTATTCAGCTCCTTCAGGTTGTTCTCCATGATCTGCGGCAGATCGCTCTTGTCAACCCCTTCGTGGTCGGCCTGCTCGTAGTCCGGAACAACCAGCGCATGAAGGCGTCCGTTTCCTTCGAGGATCAGCGATTCAAGAACCAGATACATGTTGTTGAGTTTGTCTTCGATCTCTTCGGGATAGATGTTTTGCCCGCTGCCCGTGAGAATCATGGTCTTCGATCGGCCCCGGATGTAAAGCGTGCCGTCGGGATCCATTGTCGCCATGTCGCCCGTATGGAGCCAGCCGTCGGGTTCGAGCACGGCTTGCGTGTCCTTTTCATTTTTGTAGTATCCCAGCATGACGTGTTCGCCCCGCACGATGATCTCTCCCGCCGTATGTTCCGGATCGGGCGAATCGATCCGCAGTTCGAGGTGATCCTTGATATACATGCCGCACGAACCTCCCTTGAACAGATCATCGGTGGTGAAACTGATCAACGGCGCACACTCCGTCATGCCGTATCCCACCGTAATCGGGAATTTGATCTTTTTCAGGAAGGCTTCGGTTTCCTGATTCATCGGGGCGCCGCCTACGATGAAAATGACCACCTCGCTGCCGAATGCCTCCATGAGTTTTTTGCGAATGACGGAGCAGAGCGCCGTGTTGAGCAGCGGAATCTTCATGGCAATCGACATCGGGCCCTTTTCCAGCAACGGGAGCACCTGCTTGCGATAGACCTTTTCGAGAATCAACGGTACGCAGCAGATGACGGTAGGCCGGACGATCTGCATCGCTTCGATGAGGATCTTCGGCGACGGAATCTTGCCCAGCAGCGTGATATGTCCCCCGACGGCCAGCGGAGCAAGAAAATCGAAGGCGCACCCGTAGGCGTGGGCCAGCGGCAGGAACGACAGCGTGCGGCCCCCGCAGACGAAATAACGCGTATGCGTGCTGTTGTTCACCGCATCGCGGGCTACGAGGACGTTGCCCGTAAGATTGTTGACCGTGAGCATCACCCCTTTGGAGTAGCCGGTGGTTCCCGACGTATAGTTGAGCAGGACCATCTGCTCGTTCGGAACATCGGCATACTTGATGTCGTCGGTCGTGAAGCCGCGTTTGTACTTCGCGCGATAGTTCTTGACCATGTCCCGCATGTAGGCTCCCAGCGATTTGCCGTGCTGCTCATAGATGATGTGGAAGTCGGTGAGCGACAATACGGCCTTGATGCGCGGGATGTCGTCCTCTTCGATGACGTCCCAGAAGTTGTCGCTCACGAAGAGCAGACAGCTCTCGGAGTGGTTTACGATATGGACGATGTCGTTGGGGGCGAAGTCCTGCAGAATGGGCACGATGACCGCCCCGTAGGTAATCGTGGCCAGATAAGTAATGCACCAGCGGGGGTTGTTGCGTCCGACAAGGGCGATTTTGTCGCCGCGACGGATCTTTGCCTTCTTGAAGAAGAGATGCAGTTTGGCAATCTCCTTGGCCATTTCATAGTACGAGAAGGTTTCCCCCTTGAAATAGTC
>CALUOX010000063.1 GCA_944322375.1 uncultured Alistipes sp. | reverse complement strand
AGGATACCATGAGAAAATACCTATCTATATTCGCACTTTTGTTCGGTCTGGCCTGCCTGACAACAGGCTGCAACAACGACGACGAGGAACAACCCGTCATACCGGGCCTCTCGACCGAGATGGAACAGCAATTGACCGCGCCTTTCGAGGGAAAAAGTTTCACGATTACCTACGCCATTACAACCGAAGACCGGCCTTACGTCGACAGCAATGCCGACTGGGCGCGCGTCGTAAGTTCCGACAACACGACCGCCAAGATCACGATCGAACCAAATGAAGGTGAAGCACGTACGGCCGAGATCCGCATATCGTACGGCGAAGCCGATCCGTTGATCTTCGTCATCTCTCAAGAAGCCAAGCCGGCATTCAGCGAGCGGCTCAAGGTTTCGGTAGAACCCGACTGCGACTCTTTCAAGGTCATTGTGGAGAATCTCGAAGGTGAAGAGCTGTGGTATTACTACATGGCCGTTACAAAAGCCTACTACGACGAACATATCGCAGCCGATCCTTCAGCCTGGGTCATCGAGAATGCCCGGCAAAAATACGACACATGGCTCAATTATTATATGACATGGGGTGGAACGCCGAAATCTTTTGCAGACTATTATCTGCTGACAAACGCAAGCAAGGAAGAAAACATCTTCCAGCAGTTCAACGACGGAAGCGAAGTGACACCCGATACGGAGTACGTGGCACTTGCCTACGATCTCGATCCGGAGGGAAACTGCAGCGGCAATTACTCGATCTGCATATTCCGGACCAATCCGCTGCCGCCCGTTGAAACGATCAATGTGACGTTCGACCTTGAGATCAGTTACCATCCAGAAGACCAGCGTTATCCTTTCCGGATCGACATTACCCCCTCCATCGAAGACTGTTACTTCTTCTATTATATCGCCACGGAAGCCGATTTCCAGATGGCACTCGCAGCACTCGGCGGCGGCGACGTGGACAAGATGACCGAGGAGGTTTACAAACAATTGGACGAACTGGGCGAACTGTACAAATACCGATACTACGGCCAATACTATCAAACATGGTCATTCCCCATAGGCAATGATGGAACAGTTTCATTGCGAGCCATTGCCTGCGGACTGGATTCCTACGATCGCATCAATTCCAAAACGACTTTGAGCGAATGTTATACCTTTACCGTATCTCAATAACCATGTGAAACGGCTATCGGTAACGGCTTCGATACCTATTGCCTAATACGGAATCGGGCGGTCTGTGTCAGACTGCCCGATTCATTAAACGGAAGAGGAAGAATTTCCGGTTACGTTTTATCCATTCCATCGTCTTCTCCGGCAACGGCAGCTTAACTCGGCCCGAATTTTCATACGACTCAAACAGGGGAGGGGAAATGCTCCTGCCTCCGATCTCAGGTAACGTGCGACCAGATTATACCGTCATTCCCAGACCGAAAAACGACGTATGCAGGCCTTCCGCGCCGCATCCTGACACATCGCCGCCTGCTCCGCCGTAACGGTTCCAGCCGCCGAAGCGGGTCGGAATCCGTTTCCTCCGATGTCGGTGCGCAGGCACGGCGCCACAAGCGTCTGGAACCAGGTACATGCCGCCGCATAACGGCCGCAACCGAGATCCAGATGATAACCGTCCCGCGTGAAATCTCGCCTTTCACCCCTTCGGGCAGCCCATGCGCGAAGATTCTCGATGGTCGTACCGGTCGGGATCACGACCTCGATGTTCGTCTGCTCCATCATCCGGCGCACGGCATCGACGATGGCTTCGTACATCACCGTCGAGTTCCGATCATAACGCGGAAAGGCGTCGTGGTTCGAATCCGGAGCATACGACCACGTCATCTGCCAGGCCACGCATGCACCGGCATTGGGACAATAGAGACGGACCCGTTCAATGAGCCGGTCAAGCCACGGCCGGTAGGAGAAACAGAGACCCGAATAGTGCGATGCCTGCTGCAGCACCAGAATATCCCACCGTTCATCGCTCACCCCTTCGCGCAACGTCGCCGACTCCGACACCGTTTCCCAACGGTTCTCCGTCGATTTGTAATAGATGTATTTCGGGGCATCGGCCGCATCGAATTCGCAATGCTGCTGCAGCGAGCAGCCGGGGTAATAGAGACGGCCCAACACCACATTGTGAATACCGGCCGCTTCAAGCAGATCGGGCAGATACATCATTCCGTCGTCGGTAAAACTGTTGCCCACACCCAGGATACGCAACGTATCGGGCCGCTCGGGCAGCGGGAAATTGGGCGCCTGCGGCTGTGCCCGCACGACCGCCGCGACAAAAAGCACCCACAGGACACAAACTGTTCGAATCAATCGTCTCATGGTCATTCAAAATTTCAACATACAATCGATTTTGCAGTAGATATTACTTGTTTATTAGTCTGTTACGGGAGCCGGACGGTAAGGTCTCCGATCCGCGTCGTGTCCGCGCGACCGGTTCCGGCTTCGCACCGACGACACCCCCCTGAAGAGCCGCCCTTCAGCAACAGAGGCCGTCCTCCGCACGGGGAAACGGCCTCTGCAAGATTCATGCGGCGCAACCGACGATCCTACTCCTCGTCCGGCTCCTTCATGTTGTGATAGACATTGACCACATCGTCGTCCTCCTCGAGCCGCTCGACCAGCTTCTCAATCGACTCGCGGCCCTCGGCATCCAGCTCCTTCGTATCGGTCGGAATACGCAGCGACTCGCCCGACACGATCTCGTAACCGTTGTCCTCCAGCCACTTCTGGATCGTTCCAAACTGCTCGTACGGAGCCTCGACCGTCACCGTCGTTTCATCTTCCGGGCAGAAATCATCGACACCCGTATCGATCATGTTCAACTCCAGCTCCTCGAAATCCGTGCCGGCCGGAACATGGAACTTGAACGAGCACTTGTGCTCGAACATGAAGGCCACGCTGCCCGACGTACCCAGTGCACCGCCGCACTTGTTGAAGTACATGCGCATGCTTGCCACCGTACGGTTCGTGTTGTCGGTCGCCGTCTCCACCAGAAAGGCGATGCCATGAGGGCCGTATCCCTCGTAGATCACCTCCTTGTAGTCCGTCGTATCCTTCGAGATGGCGCGTTTGATCGCCCGCTCGACATTCTCCTTCGGCATGTTCTCCGCCTTGGCATTCTGCATCAGAATACGCAGGCGGACGTTTCCCGACGGGTCGGGACCGCCGGCCTTCACGGCGATTTCGATTTCCTTACCGATCTTCGTAAATGTGCGGGCCATGTTGCCCCACCGTTTCAGCTTGCGCGCCTTGCGGTATTCAAATGCTCGTCCCATGATGGCTATCTTTTCATTAGTATTTTTTCAAACAGTGTTGCAAAATTACGATATTTCGTCGAAAATGAAAAAATTGCCGTCAAAAAACAGCGGCGCCATTTCCGGAAACAGTCCGATATTCGCCGGATTTTTGCTATATTTGCCCGTATGAACGAACGACTGATTTTTCTTACGAACGACGACGGATATGCCTCGCGGGGCATGGAGGCCATGATCCGCATCGCCCGAAAGTTCGGACATGTCATCGTCGTGGCACCCGAAACACCCCAAAGCGGCATGAGCCATGCCTTTACGATGCTTTCCCCGCTCTTTATCCGGAAAGTCCGCGATGATGCCAACGTGGAGATCTATGCTCTCTCCGGAACGCCGGTCGATTGTGTCAAGGCGGCTTTCGACCATTTGCTGTCCGGACGAAAGGTCGATCTGGTACTTTCGGGAATCAATCACGGAGCCAATTCCGCCGTGGCATTGCTTTATTCCGGAACGATGGGCGCTGCAATCGAGGGCAGTTTCTACGGATGCCCCGCCATCGGGCTGTCGCTGACCGACCACGCCGATGACGCCGACTTCTCGGCAGCCGAAATCTGGGGCGAGCGCATCGTCCGCAGCATTTTGGAAAAACAGGCGGAAACGCCGCTCTGCCTCAATGTCAACATTCCCGCAGGGCCGCTCGAAACCATACGGGGGATCCGCATCTGCCGGCAGGCACAAGGATTGTGGCGCGAACATTTCGTATGCCGGCAGGATCCGCGCGGGCGCGACTACCTCTGGCTGACGGGAGAATTCGCAAACGGCGAAACGGAGGCCGAAGATACCGACGAATGGGCCCTGGCGCACGGATACGTCTCCGTACAACCCGTCCACGCAGATCAGACCGATTATCGGCGGTTCGATGAGATGCGGAGCATTTTCGCCGACGAACCTTTGTGAAACTTATCCTTTAACGGACCATGATAAAGATATTTCTCATCATCGCCGTCGTCATACAAACCATCGCTACGGTATATGCCCTCAGACTGGTTTGGGCGACAAAATACAATGCAATATGGATCCTCTTCATCATCGGATTCTCATTGCTCTCCGTCGAACGGATCCTGCAGGTCATCGTCGTAAACGGCGGGGTGGAGGTTCCGCTCAACACATTCACCTGGCTGGGGGTGGCCATCTCGATCTGCATGTCGATCGGCGTCATGTACGCCCATAAGCTCATCCGCTATATCGACCGCCTCAACCGGCAGCGGCAGCTCATGCAGAAACGGATCCTGACGGCCGTACTGCGCACCGAAGAGAAATCCAGATCCCGCTTCTCCAAAGATCTCCATGACGGATTGGGACCGCTGCTGTCTTCCGCCAAAATGTCGCTTTCGGCGCTCGCGCGCGAAGAACAGGCGCCGACACAACGCGACATCATCGACAATACGACCTATGTCATCGATGAAGCGATCCGTTCGCTGCGCGAAATATCGAACAACCTCTCGCCGCAGGTGCTCAACGATTTCGGGCTGGCGCGCGGAATCCAGAATTTCATCTCCCGCAGCGCCGTCCTGCACGATGTCAGGATCCGTTTCACGACAAACCTGCGGGCGGAGCGGTTCGACACCGACATCGAGGTCATCCTCTACCGCATAGTCTGCGAACTGATCAACAATTCGCTCAAGCATTCGGGATGCAGCGAGATCAATCTCTCGCTTTCACTCAACGGGGAGCTGTTGTCGCTCGACTACTCCGACAACGGCTGCGGATTCAACCCCGACGCCGTGATGGATTGCGGAATGGGGCTCTCCAACATCGTCTCCCGCGTACATTCGATCAACGGGACCTGCAATGTCAGAGGAGCCAAGGGAAAAGGCATGCATGCCGCCGTGCGTGTAAACATCAAAGGCGAAGCCTCCGCCGCAACCCTCACGGGACGGCGCGGCCCCCGCAGAAAAAAAAGACGCTGAATCATGGAGAACCCCTGCAGAATCATCCTCGTGGACGACCACTCGCTCTTCCGCAACGGGTTGCGGGGACTGTTGTCCGCACACCCCGAATATTGCGTGACGGGAGAGGCCGCATCCGGAGAGGAATTTCTGGCGCTCTTGCCGGATATTGACGCCGATGTCGTCTTCATGGACATCTCCATGCCCGGCATGCCGGGAGACCGGACAACCGAACGGGCGCTGGAGATCCGCCCCGATCTGAAAATCATCACCCTTTCGATGTTCGGCGACGAGATCTACTACACCCGCATGATGGCCGCCGGTGCAAAGGGCTTCCTTCTCAAGGACAGCGATTTCAAGGAGGTGGTAGATGCGATAGCCTGTGTCCGAGCAGGCGGGAATTATATTTGCCGCGAGTTGCTCACGCTTCTTTCGGGACGCCTGCGCACGCCGCAACGGTCGCAGTCGTTCATCGACGGCTGCGACGAACTCTCCGCCCGCGAGCAGGAGATTCTGGTCAAGGTTTGCCAGGGGCTTTCCAATCAGGAGATTGCCGACGAACTGTTCATCTCGAAACGCACGGTTGACAAGCACCGTGCAAACATTCTGGAAAAGACCGGATGCAGGAATACGGCGAATCTGGTTGTCTATGCGATCAAGCACGGGCTTGTGGAGATTTGACGGGGCGGTCGGCACGAACCGTCCGCCGGCGGAGAGCCACTGCGGTCAAAAAACGTCATGATTCGATCGGATTCGGATTATTTTGGCTATATTTGCCGCCACGCACAGGGTTCGTGCGGCAGAAACGTCAACCGACCGGCTGTTCGTGAGGAACGGGGCAGAGCGCCGTCCGCGAACGACGGCGGTCCGACCGCAACGCGGGGGGGGGCAGCGACTCAACAGCAAGACGGGAAGCGGCAAGAAAGACGGCTCGACTGCAGGATGCGGCAGCGGTCGCAATTCGCTCTCCAGACGGGAATCGGCCCGCAGCAGCGCAGAGTAAGGACTACGGCAACTTCTCCGTTGCGGAGCAAAATGCTGCAAAGCAAGAGAAGAGCTATTCCATTGTCTATTGCCGCAGCGCAAGGAAACGGATGAAATCCGTTTCGGCGGCCGGTTGACGGGCTAAACAGCCGAAACAAGAAAAAGTACAGAACCCCGGACTAAGATTCGGAACACAAGGTTACAGATACAGAGAAACAACATGAAAATCTTCCGATGGACAACACTGCTGCTCTTCGTACTTGTATTGTGCGGAAGCTGCAAGAAGAAGGAGACGGAGGCTCCCGCCCTGACATACAACGACATCAACGGAACATGGCAACTGAAAAGCTGGACCGGTGAGGCCAACAATCCCGACGGGACAAGCTATACGTTCAACGACATCATCTATGTCTATGTCGTGCTGAATGCGGACCAGACGTTCGAACTCTACCAGAACGTCAGTGCATTGGGTGCCGCCAAACTGACCGGCAGCTTCACGCTCGACGGTTCGACCATCCACGGCAGCTACAAGACGGCAACCGGAACCACCTTCTGGTCCGACGCCTATACGATCAGCAACTTCTCTACGACGGGCATGACCTGGACGGCATCCCACGCATCGGGGGATGTACAACAGTATGTGCGGGTGGATGCCGTGCCGCAAGAGGTCATCGACCAGAGCGCCGAGGTAAGAGCCGAGACACCCCGACTCGTCCAAGGCATTTTCTGATTCCGGCGCGCCGCATCCGGATTACCGGAACGGGCCGCCTGCGGAAACGGGCGGAAGACGCCGGAAAAGCATACGAACGGAACACATCCATTGTGTACATGTACACGCCTGTGCACGGGTGCGACAACCAGCCAAAACGACGACCGGACAACTCCACGAGGAAGTGTCCGGTCGTCGTTTTTATTCCGATTGCCAGGCCGGTCTATTTCAACCGCGCCTTGATCGCCTTCGATTCCGCTTCATATCCGGGTTTCTCGAGCAGTGCGAACATGTTCTTCTTGTAAGCCTCGACTCCAGGCTGGTTGAACGGGTTCACACCCAGCAGATAGCCGCTGATGCCGCACGCCTTCTCGAAGAAATAGAGCAGTGCGCCCAACGAATGCTCGTCGATCGCCGGCATCTCCACCCGGATATTGGGTACTCCGCCATCGACATGCGCCAGCTGCACACCCAACTCCGCCATGCGGTTTACCTCCGACAACCGTTTGCCGGCCAGATAGTTCAATCCGTCGAGATTCTCCGCATCCGGTTCGATCCGCACCTCGTGCTTCGAACTTGCCACGGAGAGGATCGTCTCGAACATCGTCCGCTCGCCCTCCTGGACATACTGACCCATCGAGTGAAGATCGGCCGTGAGCGTCACACTTGCCGGGAAGAGGCCCTTGCCGTCCTTTCCCTCCGACTCGCCGTAAAGCTGCTTCCACCACTCGTTGATGTACTGCAGTTTGGGTTCGTACGAACCCAGGATCTCGATCTTCTTGCCCGACTCATACAGGGCGTAACGTACGGCGGCATACTGCGCCGAAAGGTTCTCGTCGAAAGGCACCGATTCATCCGTATCCTTCTCCATCTCCTGCGCGCCCCGGACCAACGATGCGATATCCACGCCGGCGGCAGCCAACGGCAGCAGTCCCACGGGCGTAAGCACCGAGAACCGGCCGCCGACATCGTCGGGAATGACGAATGTCGGATATCCTTCATTCGTCGCAAGCGTCTTCAATGCACCCCGGGCACGGTCCGTGATGGCGACGATCCGCTCTGCGGCACCCTGCTTCCCGTAGCGTTTTTCGATCTCCGCCTTGATGATGCGGAAGGCCACGGCCGGTTCGGTCGTCGTTCCCGATTTCGAAATGACGATCGCCGCCAACGACTTCTCCCTGACCGCATCAAGCAATTCGTACGTGTAATCCTCCGAAAGGTTCTGACCCGCAAAGACCACCTTCGGGCCCTTGTTCCCCTGCAAAAAAGCAAAGGAGTCGCTCATGGCCTCCGCAACGGCTCTTGCACCCAGATAGGATCCGCCGATACCGATGCAGACGATCACCTCGGCACATGCGCGCAGATGCTGCGCCGTAGCCTCGATGCGCGCGATCTCCTCGGCGGTGATCGACGACGGAAGATGCACCCATCCCAGAAAATCATTGCCCGCACCCTGTTTCGAATAGAGAAGCGACAACGCCTCACTGGCCCGACTCTTCATGGCCGGCGTAAGCGTTACGCCGGACTTCGAAATATCAAGTTTCAGTACTGCCATAATGAATTGTCATTAAATTCGACACTAATGATAATAGTATGATAGACGCGACAAAAGTAGCTAAAATTCTTAAATTTTGTTGCAACTATATTCCGTTCTTTTTCCTATCTTTGCAAAGGATATGCCCACCGTCGGAAGAGTCTCCGCAGAGCGCGCGGGCGGATATTTACAAACAGCTGATAATAAATTAAATAGAATATGGGAATTTTTTCGTTGACGCAGGAACTGGCCATCGACCTCGGCACAGCCAACACCCTGATCATCCACAACGGCCGCGTGGTGGTTGACGAACCTTCGATCGTCGCCATCGACGCCCACTCGGGGAAACTGGTCGCCATCGGTGAGAAGGCCCGTCAGATGCATGAAAAGACAAACCCCAACATCAAAACCATCCGGCCGCTCAAGGACGGCGTAATCGCCGACTTTACCGCAACGGAACTGATGCTGCGCGGAATGATCAAAAAGGTCAAGATGTCGGGCCATCTCTTTTCACCGTCGCTCAAGATGGTCATCTGCATCCCCTCGGGCTCGACCAACGTCGAGATACGTGCCGTCCGCGATTCGGCCGAGCATGCCGGCGGTCGTGAAGTGTACATGATCTACGAACCCATGGCCGCAGCTCTCGGTGCCGGACTCGACGTCGAGGCTCCGGAAGGAAACATGGTCATCGATATCGGCGGCGGCACCAGCGAAATCGCCTGCATCTCGCTCGGCGGCATCGTCTGCTCGGAATCGATCACCGTCGCCGGAGATGTCTTTACGGCCGACACCCAGGACTACGTCCCGCAACCGCACAACATCCGCATCGGCGAACGTACGGCCGAAGCGATCAAGTGCGCCATCGGCGCCGCCGTTCCCAAGCTCGACGAAGAGCCCGAAGACTTTACCGTCACAGGTCCCAACATGCTCACGGCGCTGCCTCAGAGCGTAACCCTGAACTACAACGAAATCGCCTACGCGCTGGAGAAGTCGCTCGTCAAGCTCGACGCCGCATTGATGAAGGTGCTCGAAACGATGCCGCCGGAGCTCTATGCCGACATTGTCAAGAACGGCATCTATCTGGCCGGCGGCGGCGCGCTGATCAAGGGACTCGACCGACGGCTGGCGGAAAAGACCGGACTGCCGTTCCACATCGCCGAAGATCCGCTGCGCGCCATTGCACGCGGAACCGGTACGGCGCTCAAGAACATCGACCGATTCTCCTTCCTCATGAAATAGGCGGGAGCCCGATCGTCCTGCAACAACTTCCCGTTGGCAGCACGCGGCACCGCCGCAGCGCTGAAGACGGGAAGTTCCATTCACGCGAAGCACAATCCCCGACCGTCGCCGAGACGGTCATAACAGCAAAGACGCCCCGTGTACAGACTACTTGAATTTCTGCGCAGCATCTATGTGGCACTGCTTTTCATCATTATCGAAGCGGTGGCGATCGGCTATTATGCCCGCTCGTCGCAGTTCACGCAGGCACGGATTCTCACCCAGTCCAACCGGCTGGTCGGAGGTATCCACGGAGCGTTTCACAACCTGAAGCACTTCTTCACGCTGCCCGCAGAGAACCGGCAGCTCCTCGAGCGGGTCGTCTCGCTCGAAAACGAGCTCTCGCTCTATCGGGAGCAGGCGGTTTATCATGCGCTGGACACCCTTGCCTCGCCGCTTGCAGGCCCCTACCAATATACGTCGGCACGTGTCGTTGCAAACTCCATCAACAAGCAGGAGAACTTCATCACCCTGAACAAGGGGCTCGACTACGATGTCTCGCCCGAGATGGCCGTCATTACGCCGGCCGGCGAGATGGTGGGATATGTCGCAAGCTGTTCGGACCGCTATTCGGTTGCCGTTTCGATCCTCAACACGTCGTTCCGGGCCAGCGGCGAGGTCCTCGGCGACGGCCATTACGGCGCCATCTCCTGGAACGGTCTCGATTCGCGCTACGTCTCGATGAGCGATCTGTCGAAATACACCCGTATCGAACGGGGCGACACGATCGTTTCGACAACCATCTCGAACTACTTCCCTGCGGGAATACGAATCGGAACGGTCGAATCGTTTGAACTGAACGAAACACGCACGGCATACAACGTAAAGGTGCGGCTTGCGGCCGACATGTCGGCGCTGCACGACGTGATCCTGATCAAGAACCAGGATCTCAACGAACTCACGCAGCTCAACGACCGCGTGCAAAACAAAAACTCGCTCGACAACTGACAGTGCCATGTACAGAACCCTACAATACGCATTGCTTTTTCTTGTGGCGGCAGCCCTGCAGATCTTTCTGTTCAACAATCTGTCGTTGAGCGTCTATCTCAATCCGCTCGTATATGTGGTCTTCATCGCGCTGCTGCCGATGGAAGCCTCGCCGCTGACGATGCTGTTGAGCGGGCTGGCCATGGGTGTCGCCATGGACTGGACCATGGGTGCCGCCGGCGTGAACACCATTGCCACGGTCTTCGTCGCGTTCATCCGCATCCACCTGCTCAATTTCGTCTGCGGGAAGGAGAACGTACATGACGGCGGCGTCCCCTCCTCGCGCAGGCTCGGCGACAAGGCCTTTCTGAACTATCTGTCACTGGTCGTACTGATCCACAATGCGATCTTCTTCTATCTGGAGGCACTCTCCCCGGCGCATGCGCTGGCCACGTTGCTGCGGCTCTGCGTGAGCGCCGCCGTCGGGATCCTCTTCTGCTGGCTTATCGCCCGACTCTTCACCAACAGACTCTCCCTGCGCGTATGATCGACAGTCGTGAAGGATATGCCCGCATGCGTACGCTGCAGGTCGTGGTGCTGCTCATCTTCGGTATCTTTGTCCTGCGGCTGGCCTCCCTCCAGCTCTTCGATTCCCGTTACAAGGAGCTGGCAAGGGGAAATACGCTGCGTCAGATCGTACAATACCCGCCGCGCGGCGAGATCTTCGACCGCAACGGCGAATACCTTGCACAGAACCGGCCCTGTTACGATTTGATGGTCCTCTACCGGGAGCTGCCGCGAACGGGATTCGACACCGTCCGCCTGCTTGACATGCTGGGCATCTCCCGCACGAAACTCGACCGGGCGCTGCGGAATGCCCGCAACAATCCGCGCGTTCCGCAGATCGTCACCAATTTTCTCTCCAGCGAAGTCAAGCTGCGCCTCGACGAAAGCAACTTCCCGGGATTCTACACCGTTTACCGTACCATCCGCCGCTACCCGCGCAAGATCGGCGGCAATCTGCTGGGCGACGTGGGCGAGATCAACGAAGCGCAGCTCAAGCTGCCGCGATATGCCGGATACCGCACGGGCGACTACATCGGCCAGAGCGGCATTGAACGATCCTACGAGGAGGTGCTGCGCGGAGAGAAGGGGGTGAAGATCATCGAACGCGACGCACACGGGGTCGATAAGGGCTCCTACATGGACGGGATGTTCGATTCCCTGCCGCAACCGGGGAAATACATCGTCACGACGATCGACGCCCGGCTGCAGGCCTTTGCCGAGGAGCTGATGCGCGGCAAGGTCGGAGCGGCCGTTGCGATCGAGCCCTCCACGGGCGAAATTCTGATGATGGTATCGTCGCCGACGTTCGATCCCGACGACATGGTCGGACGCGACCGCGGCAACAACTACATGAAGATGCTCTACAACAAACGGCGTCCGATGTTCAACCGCGCCGTCAGCGCAAAGTATCCTCCCGGATCGACCTTCAAGCTCGTGCAGGGACTCATCGGGCTGCAGGAGGGGGTACTGACCCCCTCGACGGCCTATCCGTGTCACGGCGGATTCCGCTACGGCCGGCGAATCATGAAGTGTCATGACCACGCCTCGCCGCTCGACCTGCGCAATGCCGTAGCCAACTCCTGCAACGCCTACTTCTGCTATGTCCTGCGCAGCATCATCGAGAACCCCAAATACGAAGATGTCGAGCAGGGATTCGATGTCTGGAAGCACTATGTCAACAACCTCGGTTTCGGCCGCAAACTCGACTCCGATTTTCTGGACGAAGGCGCCGGGTATGTTCCCGACAGCAAATTCTATGACGAAGCCTACCACGGCTCCTGGAATGCGCTGACGGTGATCTCGCTCTCCATCGGACAGGGGGAGCTGGGCTGCACGCCGCTTCAGATGGCCAATCTCGCCGCCATTCTCGCAAACAGGGGATACTATTACATTCCGCATGTGGTAAAGAGGATCGAAGGACAGGACTCCATCGACCGGCGCTTCTACGAACGGCAATACACCGGTATCGACGCCCGCCACTTCGAGCCGATCGTCGAGGGCATGTGGCGGGGAGTCAACGTCGCCGGAACCTCGACAATGGCACGTCTCGACGGCTGGGACGTATGCGGCAAGACCGGTACGGCCCAGAATCCGCACGGACGCGACCACTCGACCTTTCTCTCCTTCGCACCGAAAGACAATCCCCGGATCGCCATCTCGGTCTATGTCGAGAACGGCGGTTTCGGCGCAACCATCGCACTCCCGATCGCATCGCTGCTGGAGGAGTATTACCTCACCGACACCATTACCCGGCCCTGGATGCTCGACCGGGTAAAGCAAATGCAAATCTACTATCCGGCCTATGCAAAGTAGAATCAAGGAGGGTCCCTTTCAGGGCGTCGATTTTCTGACCGTCCTCTATTACCTGCTGCTGGTTGCGGCCGGCTGCATCTGCATTACGGCCGCCTCCTACGACGAAGAGTCCGCCAGTTTCCTCGCCTTCTCGCACTTCTACATCAAGCAGTACCTCTGGGTCGGAGCCGTGCTGATCGTCGCGCTCATCGTACTGCTGCTCGACGTACGCTTCTACCACATGTGGGCCTATCCGCTCTACATCGCCGGAATCGCCGTCATGATCGGCGTGCTTGTCGCCGGAAAAGAGGTCAACGGGGCAAAATCGTGGATCGAACTGGGCTCGTTCCGCATACAGCCCGTCGAGTTCGTCAAGATCGCTACGGCGCTCGCCCTGGCCCGCGTCATGAGCAACTACTCCTTCTCGATCAACCGTGCGGGCGATCTGCTGCGCGTCGGCGTCATCATCGGACTGCCCATGCTGCTCACCATCCTGCAGAACGACACGGGGTCGGGAGTCGTGCTCTGCTCCTTCCTCTTCGTCCTCTACCGCGAAGGACTGAACAAATGGCTCTGCATCCCCGTTCTCCTCATTGCGGTGCTCTTCATCGTTTCGTTCCTGGTGACACCCATGACGCTGCTGGTGGCGCTGATCCTCATCTGCACCCTCTCGGAGGCCATGATGAACGGGAAATGGCGTTCACGCATCATCTATCTCGCGGCACTGGCGCTGGCCGCCATCCTGCTCTGCGCAACGATGGCGCTCATCGCCCCCGAGACCATGGACATGTATCGCTGCCTGCTCGTCGTGACACTGCTCTCGCTGCCCGTCGTAGCCATCTACGCCTTTCGCACGCGGCTGACAAACATCTTCCTGATGATTCTGCTCTTCATCGGATCGATGGCCTTCATCCCGGCGACCGACTACATCTTCCAGTCGGTGCTCAAGGAGCACCAGCAGAAACGAATCCTCAGTTTTCTGGGCATCGTCAACGACCCGCGCGACATCGACTACAACGTCAACCAGTCGAAAATCGCCATCGGCTCGGGCGGGTTCTCCGGGAAAGGGTTCCTGCAGGGCACCCAGATCAAATACAACTTCGTACCGGAGAAGCACACCGACTTCATCTTCTGCACCGTCGGCGAAGAGTGGGGATTCATCGGTTCGGTCTTCGTTCTCGGGGTCATGTGCCTGCTTCTGCTGCGTCTCATGAAGATGGGCGAACGGCAGGAGGAGCCCTTCGGCAGGGTATATTGTTACAGCGTCGCGGCCATACTGCTCTTCCACATCCTTGTCAACGTAGGCATGACCATCGGTCTGGTTCCCGTCATGGGCATCCCGCTCCCGTTCATGAGCTACGGAGGATCGTCGCTGCTGGCCTTCACGATTCTGCTCTTCATCGCCATACGGCTCGACGCCTCGACCCGGCAGTTCCCGTCGATTTAACGTTCGCTTAACATTGAAACGCGGAGGTCTGTTAAGGAACCGTTAAATTTCGACCGCGCGAGGTGGCACGGAACGTACGATCATGTATATTTGCACAACACCCGACACTCCGGGCCGCCAGGCATCTGTCGGCATACCGGTCCGGGGGGGGGCAAATCGACGGAACGGCGCTTGAAACGGCTTTTGAGACGGCCTTGAGACAGCCTTGAGAGCCGAATCCGTTCGACGTCCAGCACAGCGATGCGACAAACACCGGTGGAGGCAGCAACTCTTCTCCAGAGTTCCCGTGCGGAATGCCTCCGCAACACCGAAATCCGGAAATATCCGAAACAGTCAATAAATAAAAATGATCTCCTACGATCCGAAAGGTCTTACCACTGAACAGGCGGCGGCCAGTCGCGCCGCCCATGGACAAAACGTCATCACTCCGCCGCGCGACGACTCCGCCTGGAAACTCCTTGCCGAGAAGTTCTGCGATCCGATCATCGTCATTCTGCTTATTGCCGCCGCGCTCTCGCTGGTCATGTCCTTCATCGAGGGGCACTACACCGAGACCATCGGCATCGTCTGCGCCATTCTGCTGGCCACGTGCGTGGGCTTTCTCTTCGAATGGGACGCCATGCGGCGCTTCCGCCGGCTGAATCAGGTCAACGACGACCAGCCCGTCAAGGTGCGGCGCAACGGCGTCATGACCGAAATTCCCCGCCGCGAGGTGGTCGTCGGCGATCTGGTAAGCCTCGAAGCCGGCGAGACGATTCCGGCCGACGGAGAGCTGGTCGAGGCCATTTCGCTGCAGGTCGATGAATCGACCCTCACGGGCGAACCCCAGACCGACAAGTTTGTCGATGAGGCGCTGTTCGACCCCGAAGCGACCTATCCTTCGAACCGGCTGCTGCGCGGCACGACCGTCCGCGACGGATACGGCATGATGGTCGTCACGGCCGTCGGCGACGCCACCGAAGCCGGCCGCGTGACGGAACAATCGACCATCGAAAGCGGTGAACAGACACCCCTGCACCGACAGCTGACCCGGCTGTCGCACCAGATCGGCAAAATAGGAATCACGCTTTCGGTTCTCATCTTCGTCATTCTTGTCGGCAAGGCCTTCTTGGTCGAGGGTCTCGCCGAAACGTCGTGGCCCCATATCATCCGCGTCCTGCTCAACTGCTTCATGGTCTCGGTGGCGATGATCGTCATGGCCGTACCGGAGGGGCTGCCCATGAGCATCACCCTTTCGCTGGCGCTCTCGATGCGCCGCATGCTCAAGACCAACAACCTCGTGCGGAAGATGCACGCCTGCGAGACAATGGGGGCCGTAACGGTTATCTGCACCGACAAGACGGGAACACTTACGCAAAACCGCATGCGCGTGCAGGAACTCCTGCGTTACAACGGCACCGACGAGCGGCTGCTCGATGAACTCATCGCGGCAAACTCCACCGCCTTTCTCGACAGCAACGACCACGCGCTGGGCAACCCGACCGAGGGGGCGCTGCTCGAATGGCTGCGGCGCAAGGGCGTTGATTACGCCTCGCTGCGCGACGGCGTACGCATCCTCGACCGGCTGACCTTCTCGACCGAGCGCAAATACATGGCGACGCTCGTCGAACGGCGCGATACGGGCGAGCGGTGGCTGCTGGTAA
>CALUOX010000062.1 GCA_944322375.1 uncultured Alistipes sp. | reverse complement strand
ATGCTGATCCATCCCATGGCGGGATCGTTCTCGCCGAAGACTCTGGCATGATCGACAAGCAGATCCGTCGGCAGCGTGTTGATGTCGGCATGGGGACTCGTCGCATCGAGATAGACCATCGATCCGTTGTCGAGCGGGACACGCAGAATGAAGGTGCCGATGAGGCTCGTTGCGTGCATCATGGGCAGCCGACCCTGCGAACGCGGGTTGAGCAGGATGACCTGTGGCTGGAAGCCTGCATCGCGCAGCGCGGCGGCGAGAATACAGTTGATCGAACCGCTGTCGCCGAGCCCCTCTTCGGCTGCGGCATGCGGAGACCGTTTGGGTACGAGCCGATAGATGTTGTCCCATTTGATGCGGGACTGTACGAGTTTCAGGATCTCGTGTATGCGTTGGAGCGGATTGTCGGTGCCGGCTACGATTGCCGCAACCTCGTCCCGATAGGGATTGCGGATGCTGAGGTAGCGGCCGAACTCCGAGCGCTGCAGGGATTCGTTGACCTTGCTCCAGGTTGTCGTGAAGTCCTCGAAGAGCTGGCCGGGAATGTTTATGCCGTTGATTTCAAATTGAATGCCGGAACGGAAATCGTCGAGATACCAGATATGGGGCTCACTCTTGAGTGCCGGGACATCGTCGATGTCACACTCGTATTTTGTCGCGGAGTAGTAGGCACCGCCGGAACCGATGAACGGTTCGCTTTCGGACGACTGTGTGACGGGCAGCGAGAGGTATCCCTTGGTCTGGATGTGGTGGGTGAAGTATTCGGGGATGGTGACTTCGGTCGTGCTGTGTATGACCGGAATCGAGTGTTGGATGTCTATGTCGGGAATAGACCCGATAAAGTCAGACGTGAGGCGATACCGGTATTCGATGACGGTTCCCGCATGTATGTCGGGGACCGAAAATTTCATGCGCTGGGTATTTTCGCTGAGCTCCTCGGTGAAGATCTGCTGTTTCTTGAGCGGTGTCTTCACGACCTTTCCGTCAACGAGATTGTAGGCCGCAGCGTCGAGTTTCGAGATGGACTCCCGGTATGCCTGCTGGTTGTGATAGATGATCTCGACATCGCCCCAGCGGGTGCCCGCATCCTTGAGAATCTTGATTTTGACGGAACGTTCGAGTTCGAGCTGTATCGAATTGGCAAAGACGTAGTGGATATATGTATCGTCATAGATGAACACGGCTTCGGCGTCGGGATCGGGTGCGTAGGCGGTCATGCGGAGTTCGTCATCGGTAATCTTTCCATACTTGAAACTGTACTCCTGAGCGGAGGCGGCCATGTGGAACAGACAAGCAAGAGTGATCAGCGTGGATAGAAATTTTTTCATATGGTTGAGTTTTAGGTTGTACGGCCTTGGTGTGGTTTTGTTCCGGGAAATCGGCTGCAAGTCGTGGCGGGCCGGGAAGAGAAAAGCCCCCCTGCGGTGGCTATTCAGCCTTGTCTCCTGTCGGGGCAGGAGCGGTACTCTCCGAACCCTTGCGGATCACGATCTGGCTGTTGCACAGATCGGCCAGGAATCCGTAGAATGAACTCAGGGCATCGTATTCGTCGGGCGTGTATCGAACCCGTGAACGGTCGAACTCGAAGCGGCAGCGAATGATTCGTTCCTGCTCCTGGAAGTCGAGCATCAATGCTCCGATGAGTCCGCCGCGGCAGGCGGTCATGCGCATGGGTTTGGGAAACTCTTCGACATCATATCCCTCCGGCAAGGAGATGTTTACCGTGATCTGGATCCGTTTGGGATAGGAAAATTCGACGGGCATGCTGCGTTGCCGTGCCGTAAACGGATTCTCCGTCAGGAACGGGATGACGGTCGGATGCAGATAGATCCGTTCTCCGGCCGTTGCCGGCATTTTGCGGAACGTTTGTGTCAGTCGAGTCTCCGGTGTATCGACACCCTCGATCGAAAGCTCCGAGATGGTAATGTCGGCCGCCTGTTCTCGGGACTGGATGAATTGTTCGTGACTCTCGCTTTGTGCATAGGCGAGGCTTGTATCGTATGCCGCCTGTTTTGTCGAGGTCTCCTGCAGGGTGCAGATCAGCTCGCCTTCGGGCGAGAGCCGGGCGTCGATCGTTGTCTGGCTCATGCTGCGGGCCTGGCGGGTCAGATCGATCCATCCGCTCGAAGGATTGTCGATTCCGTATATGCGGGCACGATCGACAAGCAGTTCCGCAGGCAGTGTTCCGACATCCGTATGCGGGTCCGTGCCGTCCAGATAGAAACTTTCACCGCCAAGCGTTACCATTACCACAAATGTGCGGATGTTGTCCGTCGCGAAGGTTTCGGGCAGTCGTCCGTATGACCGCGGGTTGAGCAGAAGGGCTTTCGGTGTAAATCCGGCATCACGGAGTGCTGCGGCAAGAATGCAGTTGATCGAGCCGCTGTCGCCGCGCCCCTCTTCTGCGGCTTTTGCAGGGGAGCGTTGCGGCGACAACCGGTAATATCCGTCCCATGTGACACGCGATTGTACAAGTTTGAGAATTTCGTGGAGCTGCTGTTTCCTGTCGTCGGTACGGGCGACGATCTCCGCAACCTCGGACGTGAAGGGGTTCTGCGTCTTAAAGAACCTCCCGAAATTGGTGTGTTCAAGCAGATCATTGACTTCGGCCCAGGTGGTCGTGAAGTGTTTGTTCAGATAGCCCGGATATTCAAGATCGTTGATTTCGAATCGCAGGCCGCTGCGGTGATCGTCCGTACACCAGACATAAGGCTCTTCTTTCAATGCCGGAACATTTTCCGTTTTGCAGACGTAGCGGGTTGCTTTGTATCGGAATTTGGAGCTTCCCGTAGAAGATCCGTAGGCGAGCATTCGTTCGACATCGAGCTGGATATCGCCGCAGATCTCCGCCTGGAAGGTAAAGCACCAGGGGATCGTGACATCGACATTGCTGTGCATGACGGGAATCTCATGCTGGACGTACAGGGTGGGTATGGATCCGATAAATTCCGAGCGCACCAGATAGCGGTATTCAAAGACGGATCCTTCGCGTACCTCGGGGAGCGAGAATTTGACACGCCGGGTATTTTTGTCAACCTCCTCTTCGAAGATGAGCTGTTTTTTGAGCGGGGTCCTGACCACCTTGCCGTTAACGAGGTTGTAGGATGTGCCTTCAAGTTGCGAGATGCGTTCCTGCGCGTTGTTGTCCAGGTAATAGTAGAACTCGATATCGCCCCACTTCACACCTTCGCTTTTTAGAACCTTGATGCGTACGGTACGATACAGTTCGAGCACGAGTTTGTTGCCGACGTCGTAGTTGAGATAGAAGTCATCGTAAAGAAAGACGGCTTCGGCATCGGGATCGGGTGCATAGGAAGTCATCTGAAGTTCTTCCCTGGTAACGTTTCCATACTTGAAACTGCACTCCTGAGCAACGGCGGAACAATGCAGAAAGAGAGACGTTGCCGCCAATAACGGAAGAATTTTCATATCGGAGAGGTTTAGGTTGGAAAATTAATAAAGAATCCGCTAAAATGCAATATTTTGCAGAGCTTTTTTCGCTCCGGCCCGTTCGTTTTGTGCGTTTTCTCCGGTTTTCTCTCCGAAACCCCCTGCTGCGGCAGCAGCCTCTACCCTTCCGGCTCTATTTCACGCGAATAAGATTCAGTCCGTCGCGTAACGGAACAATGACGTTTTCGACGCGCGAATCTTCGACGACCATGCGGTTGAATTCGAGAATGCGCTGCGTCTGACGGTCGCCGTGTGCGACGGGTTGTACGACCTTCCCCGACCACAGAATGTTGTCGGCCAACAGAAACGAACCGCTGCCCACTAACGGCCTGCCGCCGTCATCTCCCATCAGCATCCGGTAATAGTCCGGATATTCGCGTTTGTCGCCGTCGATGAAGACCAGATCGAACCTTCCGATATCCAATGTCGGTGCGACGTCGAGGGCCGAACCGATATGGAACCGGATCTTGCGGCCGTGCGGCGAACGGTCGAAGAAGGATCGGGTCAGCTCCTGCAGCTCATCGTCCGATTCGATGGTGTCGAGCGTCGCATCGTCGTCGAGACCTGCAGCCATCGACAAAGCCGAATAACCGGTGAAGGTTCCGATTTCAAGTATCCGGCGGGGACGCAGCATCCTTACGAGCATTTCGAGAAACTTTCCCTGAATATGCCCCGACAGCATGCGGGGATGAACCGTCTGCATGTGGGTTTCGTGATCGAGCGCCTGCAGCAGTTCGGTTTCGGGTTCCGACATCCGCTCGACGTATTTTTCAAGCATGTCCATCCTCTTTCTTATTTATAGGTCAGAATCGACGGTGCGGCGAAGATCTCATCGGCGACCTCCTGCAGCTCTTCGGCGCGGAGCGCTCCGATCTTGCGATAGGCCTCCTCCATCGTATCCACTTCGCTGTGCACCAGAAAGCTCTTTCCCGCGCCGAGCATGTAGCCTTCGTTGCTCTCCATCGAGATGGCCAGCTGGGCGATGAACTGTTTCTTCGCCAGCGCCAGCCTGCGGGCCGACAACCGTTCGTTGCGCAAACGGTCGATCTCCTCGCGCACGAGTTCCAGACATCGCCCTGCATTGTCGTGGTCGGAACTGAAATAGATGGCGACGATGCCCGAATCGCCGTAGGGCGTATAACTCCCTTCGATGTTGTAGGTGAGCCCGTATTTTTCACGCACCGTAACGTTGAGCATGGAGTTGGCGCTGGGACCGCCCAGTACATTGACGAGCAGGGCCAACGGCAGCCGTTTGGTATCGAGAATCCCGTATGCGCGCGCTCCGATGATGCAGTGAGCCTGATGGGTATGGCGGGAGATGCTGCGATCGAACGGTTCAACCACCGACGGTGCCGTGCGCGAAAAACTCCGGGTTGTGGCGGCCACGTCGGCGAAATAGCGGCTCACGATTGCTTCGACCCGTCGGGGTGCGATGTTGCCGATCGACGAGAAGACCATCTGGTCGGTGGTATGTGTGCGGCGGACGAATGCCTGAATGTTTTCCGACCGGTAGCGGTTCAATGCCGCCTTCGAACCGAGAATGTTGTGTCCCAGTTCCGAGCCGGCGAACAACATGTCCTCGAAATCGTCGTAGATGCGGTCTGCGGGCGAATCCTTGTAGGTGTTGATTTCGTCGAGAATGACCTCCCGCTCGCGTGCGAGTTCCCGTTCGGGGAAGGTCGAATGGAAGGCAATGTCGGCCAGCAGTTCTGCGGCTTTGGCGAAGTCGCTGCGCAGAACCGTTGCATGGATCGTCGTATCCTCTTTGGTGGTGTAGGCGTTTAGTTCGCCGCCGAGGTTCTCCAGCCGGCAGTTGACCTGGTAGGCGCGGCGCCGCACCGTTCCTTTGAAAAAGGCGTGTTCGGCGAAGTGCGCCAGTCCGTATTCGGAGGGGTGCTCGTCGCGTGTGCCGGCATTGATGACCAACGCACAATGTACGACATTGCTGCGCACCTGCCGGTGTATGCCCCGTATTCCATTGGGCAGCGTATAGGTGTAAAACTCTAGCATGTTGAATCGTCGTCGTCCGTTTCCGGATCTCCTGCTCCGTCGCATCGCGGGTCGAACGGCACTCCGTGAGGGACAGGGTGCCGCGTGTAACGGCGGACCGGATCTCCGGTACTGAGGAACGGCTTCTTTTTACATCACAGTTTGGTACGTAATTTCAAAAAGGCTCCCGTATGGCTCTCCGGACACTCTTCCAACTGTGTCGGAGTGCCTTCGAAGACCACCTTTCCACCCTTCTCCCCCGCTTCGGGACCGAGGTCGATCACCCAGTCGGCGCATTTGATGACATCCATGTTGTGCTCGACCACGACGACGGTATGACCCTTTCGGATCAGGGCGTCGAACGCCGCCAGCAGCTTGTTGATGTCGTGGAAATGCAGTCCCGTCGTGGGTTCGTCGAAGAGGAACATGACATTTCCCTGCGTGGCGTCCTTGGCCAGAAACGAGGCCAGTTTCACCCGCTGCGATTCGCCGCCCGAAAGCGTCGAGGAGGATTGTCCCAGCTTGATGTAACCCAGACCCACCTCCTGCAACGGCCGCAGACGATCGACGATCCTTCGGCAGGTGGCATTGGCCGTATCTTCCCCGAAGAAGGCGATGGCGTCATCGACGGTCATCTCCAGTACGTCGTAGATCGATCGGTCGCGGTATTTCACTTCAAGCACCTCCTCCTTGAAGCGTTTTCCGCCGCAGGCTTCGCATTTGAGTTCGATGTCAGCCATGAACTGCATCGAGACCTTGATGACCCCTTCGCCCTGACACTCTTCGCAGCGTCCGCCCGCCATGTTGAACGAGAAGTGTGAGGCGTTCATTCCGTTGTGCCGCGCATAGGGTTGATCCGCAAACAGTTTGCGTATTTCATCGTAAGCCTTGATGTAGGTGACGGGATTCGACCGTGTCGATTTCCCGATGGGGTTCTGATCGACCATCTCGACCGACTGGAGCAGTTGTACGTCTCCCGCCAGTTGATCGAAATCACCGGGCTTGACACCCGTGTCGAAGAGCTGACGCCGCAGGGCCGGATAGAGAATTCCCTTGACAAGCGACGACTTTCCCGAACCGCTGACACCCGTGACACACGTCATGACGCCGAGAGGGATGCGCACGTCGATGTTCTGGAGGTTGTTTTCCCGCGCCCCCCTGATCAGAATGCTGTGACTCCAGTGTCGGTTCGATGTGGGCGGTTCGATGCGTCGCCGTCCCGTGAGGTAGTCGGCCGTGAGGCTCTGTGTGCAGGCGGGCAACTCGGCTGCGGGGCCGCTGAAGACGATTTCACCGCCGTGGTCGCCGGCTTCGGGCCCCACGTCGATGATGTAGTCGGCCGCACGGATCACCTCCTCTTCGTGTTCGACGACAATGACCGTATTGCCAATGTCGCGCAATTGTTTGAGCACGCCGATCAACCGGTTCGTATCGCGCGGGTGGAGTCCGATCGAGGGCTCGTCGAGAATGTAGAGCGAGCCGACAAGGTTGCTGCCCAGCGACGTCGCCAGATTGATGCGCTGCGATTCGCCGCCGGAGAGGGTCGAGCTGAGCCGGTCGAGGGTCAGATACCCCAACCCCACATCGACGAGGTATTGCAGCCGGTTGCGGATCTCGATCAGGATCCGCCGTGCGGTCTTTTCGTCGTGGTCGTCGAGCTGCAGCGCGCGGAAAAACTCCGCGAGGTCGTCGATCGTCATCATGACCAGATCGGCGATCGTCCGTCCCCCGACACGGACATACAGCGCCTCTTTGCGCAGACGGCTGCCGCCGCACTCCGGACAGCGGGTCTTGCCCGTGTAGCGGGCCTTCATCACGCGGAACTGGATCTTGCGCCGTTCGCTGTCGATGTAGTCGAAGAAGCTGTTCAGTCCGTAGAAATATTCGTTGCCGGTCCAGAGCAGCCGTTTCTGTGCCGGTGTGAGTTCGTGGTAGGGCGTGTGGATCGGGAAGCCGAACTTGTCGGCATTCTCGATGAGTTTCTCTTTCCACTGTCGCATCGTCTCGCCGCGCCAGCAGGCGATGGCACCTTCGTAGATCGTCTTGCTTTTGTCGGGGATGACCAGATCCTCGTCGATGCCGATGATCTTGCCATAGCCTTCGCAGCGCGGACAGGCCCCCAACGGGTTGTTGAAGCTGAAGAGGTGCTCGGTCGGCTCCTCGAAGCGGATGCCGTCGGCTTCGAACCGCGAAGAGAACTCCTCCACGCCATTGTCGGTCAGGATGCGGCAAACGCCGTTTCCATAGTTGAACGCCCGTGCAATGGAGTCCCGCAGACGGGTGGCGAGTTCGTCGTCATCCTTCACCCGCAGGCGGTCGATCACCACCGAGAGCGTATCGCTGCGTGTTGCGGGATCGAGCGTCGGAAGTACCTCCTCGATAAACCGTATCTCGCCGCCGATGCGGATGCGCTGGATACCGTCGCTCATCAGCAGCGTCAGCTTTTCAATTATACCCTGCCCCTCCGCCACTACGAGCGGTGCCATGACCGTTGCCTTGGCCCCTTCGCCGAGCAGCAGGACCTGTTGTGCCACGTCGTCGGTCGAATAGCACTTCACCTCACGGCCCGAGACGGGCGAAAAGGTGTGTCCGACCCGTGCGAAGAGCAGCTTCAGGTAGTCGTAGATCTCGGTGGTCGTACCGACCGTCGAACGCGGATTCCGCGTGTTGACCTTCTGTTCGATGGCGATGGCCGGCGCAATGCCCGTGATGATGTCCACGTCGGGCTTGTCGATCCTGCCCAGAAACTGACGGGCGTAGGCCGACAGACTCTCCACGTAGCGGCGCTGCCCTTCGGCGAAGATCGTATCGAAGGCCAGCGTCGATTTTCCGGAGCCCGAAAGCCCCGTGATGACGGTCAGCGTATTGTACGGGATATCGACCTCGATATTCTTGAGGTTGTGCACCCGTGCTCCCTTGATATGGATACTTTTCGGTTCGTTCATGATTCAATGGTCGCTCCTTCGACCTTGCGGAGTCGTTCTGTCAGACGTTCGGCGCGGCTCTCGCGGATGCGCAGCACGAACGTCGAGAGGTTGTCGAAGCACTGCGATTCGATGGCGGGCTGCTCTTCCTTGACGATACGCATGATGTCGTTCATCACCAGGTAGGAGAACGTGACCGTAATGCGGCGATCGACCGTCCGCTCCACGATACGGGCTGCATCGAGTGCTGCCGCCGCCGACTCCTTGTATGCGGCGATCAGCCCCGGCACGCCCAGTTTCGTGCCGCCGAAATAGCGCACCACCACCAGCAGACAGTCCGTCACGTCGTGCGACAACAGTTGCCCGAGGATGGGCCGGCCGGCCGTCGAGGAGGGTTCGCCGTCGTCGTTCGCGCGGAACGTCTCGCCATGCGGCCCCAGACGCCAGGCATAACAGTGGTGCGTAGCGTCGTAGTATCGTTTGCGCAGGGCCTCCAGTAGTTCGCGGATTGCCTCCTCGTCGCTGACGGGATAGACATAGGCGAGGAACTTGCTGCTCTTCTCCTTGAAAACGGCCTCGGCCGGCGCTTCGACGGTGCGATAGGTGTCGTCGGCGGGCGTTGTCATCGTACTTTGGTGAAGAGACGGTTCCAGCGGATGTTCGACGGGAACGACTTCTGCGAGTCGAGCGAAAGCCAGATGAACGAGGCGCGTCCCACGATGTGATCCTCGGGCACAAAGCCCCAGAACCGCGAATCGGCCGAGTTGTGACGGTTGTCGCCCATCATCCAGTAGTAGTTCATGCGGAACGTATAGTCGGTTGCGGGCGTTCCGTTCAACAGCACCGTGCCGTCGGGCTGCTCCTCCAACCGGTTGCCTTCATAGACCTCGATGCAGCGGCGGTAGAGCCGCAGGTTTTCGGGCGTCAGCGCGATCGTGGCACCCTTTGCCGGTACCCAGATCGGACCGTAGTTGTCCTGATTCCACCCCAGCGACAGGTCGTGCGGATAGACCTCGCGGTTGGGCTCCTCGTAGATGTAGCGCTCGACGGCCAGCACGTTGTTCATGCGCCGCAGCGCTTCGGCACGGTCGGCCGTGAGCAGCATGAAATAGTTCGTGTCGCTGCCGCTCCATTCGGTTACCCCCAGCTTCTCGATCGCATACTTCGACAGCGGCGACGAAGTCATGACCGTGTACATGTACTGTTTTTCCGGCACGGGAGCCTGCGGTTCGTTGTTGACATAGACCTCGCCGCCGACGATCTTGAGCGAATCGCCTGCAATGGCCACGCAGCGCTTGATGTAGTTCTCGCGCTTGTCCACCGGGCGAGTGATGACCGTATAGTCGTTGAAAAGACGTTCCCGTCCCGCCTTCTGTCCGTAGGTGCGCTGGTATTCGCGCAGTACGTCGTAATAGGTGACATCCTGCCGCTGGAGCAGCACCGTGTCGCCGGCCGGGAAGTTGAAGACCACCACGTCGTTGCGTTTCACGCTGCCGAAGCCCTTGAGTCGGTGATAGGGCCATTTGATGCACTCCGAGAAGGATTTCTTCGTCTGCGAGAAGGGCATCGTATGGTGTACGAAGGGGAAGGCGACGGGGGTGTTGGGCATCTGGGGCCCGTATGCCACCTTGCTGACGTAGAGGTAGTCGCCGATCAGCAGCGACGACTCCATCGACGACGACGGGATGACGTACATCTGGAAGACGAAGATGTGGATCAACGAGGCCACGACCGTTGCGAAGACGATGGCGTTGATCCATTCGTAGATGAACTTGTAGGTTGCGCTGCGGCGGCACCACTCGCGGTTTTTCTCGCCGATGAACCGCGACAGGTAATGGGTGAAATAGAGGTCGATGATGACCAGTTCGCCCAGCAGCAGCCAGAGGTTGCCGGTCCAGACGACAAACCACAGAATGTAGAGCAGGCTCCACAACGTGAATCCCACCCATCGGTTATGTAACAGCTCCTTTATCTTTTTCATGTGTAAGGTTTTCAGTGTTCCGGTTGCAGTCGCGACGTTTCAGTTCCATCCTGAAGGAGGTCTTCTCCTCCCGATTGTCGTATTGTTTGTATTTCGTTCGTGTATCCGTTCATCTGTCCATGTCCCGTTCATGTCATCCATCGGTCCGAGTATCGGCCTCTCGCCGGTCCTATTCCGCTTCAAACGCCGGTCTCGTACCGTTCCGATGTTGCATCGATGTCCGGTCCAGCCGATCCGGTGGTCGAGCCGATTCCGCCCAAATGTCGGTCCTATTCCACTTCAATGTCGCTCCATTGCCGGTTCTGTGTCATTCGAGTGCCGTTCATGGAGCGTGTGGCGGCTCTTACTACGAACGGGAATCCCGTTTGCGGGGATGTGTCCGGCGCAGGCGGCTATTTGGTGTGGTCGCTGCACTTGTGTCCGCATTTGCTGCAGACGAAGGGATCCCAGTTGGAGGCCACGCATCCCGAGCAGTTGCACTTGCTGCATTTGCGGCCGTTGTAACGCTCCGCCTCGCCGCTGCCGAACGACGGATTCGAACGGTTGCCCGAAAGGTTGTTGACCTGCTGGAAGATCACCTGCCCGTTGGTGTTGCGGACGTACATGATCTCGCCCGGCTGCCAGGCCCAGTTGTAGTTCCGTCCGAAATAGACCGAACCGTAGGCCGGAACGGTCACACGGGCATCCTGCTGCTCGCGGGTCTGGCGGTTGACTGCCGACAGAATGATCGTGACGGGATAGTTGTAGGTGCTGCTTACCCAGAAATTAACCCCTTCGGAGCTGTTGGCAAAGTAGCCGCTGAGCTGTTGCGCTCCGACCGTTGCAAGACCGCAGACGGCAAATACGATTGCAAGGATAAACTTTTTCATTTTCAGGAAGATTTTTCGGCTCATGCAAGGTGTTACTTCAGGAGATCGTCCATCGTGAAGATCCCTTGTTTCCCGACAAGAAACTCCGCTGCAACGACGGCTCCCAGGGCCAGTGCGCGCCGGCTTTTCAACTCGTGACGCAGCGTGATTACATCGTCTTCGGAGGTATAGGTGACCGTATGGGTTCCCGGTACGGTGCCTTCGCGCAGGGAGTCGATCTCCAGTTCTTCGGGTGTCGCGGCCGGACGGTTGACCCAGCGCTGTTTCGTGCCGATCCGATCGATGATCTCGTCGGCCAGCGTGATGGCCGTGCCGCTGGGAGCATCCTTTTTCTGCGTATGGTGAATCTCCTCGATGCGGACGTCGTAGCCGCCTACCCGACCGATCATCTCCGCCAGCTGGCGGTTGAGGCGGAAGAGCAGGTTGACACCCAGCGAGTAGTTCGAGGCGTAGAAAAATGCACCGTTCCGTTCGCGGCAGCGTGCCTGCAGTTCTTCCAGACGTTCGGTCCATCCCGTCGTTCCGCTCACGACCGGTGTTCCGGCATCGATGCATGCGCGGATGTTGTCGTAGGCCGTTGCGGGGGTCGAGAATTCGAGCGCCACGTCGATATCGTGCAGATGTTCCGCATTCAGGTCCCTGCGGTTGTCGAGGTCGATGATGAGCGGGATCTCGTGTCCGCGGTCCCGCAGGATGCGTTCGATTTCATGGCCCATCTTGCCGTATCCGATGATTGCTGCCTTCATGTTGCTTGTTCACTATTTCCGCAAAGGTACGAAATTAACGCCGAATCCGGTCTCCGTACGGGAAATTTTTATACATTTGTCTCGGCAAGAAAACGTTTGCCCGAGAGAAATCGTATATCGACGATGCGTTATTTCATTGAACTGAGTTACAACGGCCGGAACTATTTCGGATGGCAGCGGCAGCCGAAGGGTGCGACGGTGCAGGGAACGCTCGAAGGGGCCCTGACGACCCTGTTGCGCCGACCGGTGGAGACAACCGGTGCGGGACGTACCGATACGGGGGTGCATGCGGCCTATTATGTGGCGCATTTCGATCTCGACGAACCGCTTTCCGATCCGCGGCATACCGCCTACAAGCTCAATGCCCTGCTGCCGTGCGACATCGCCGTATCGCGTATTGCTCCCGTAGCCGATGGTGCGCATGCCCGTTTCGATGCCCTTGAACGCGAATACCGTTATTTCATCGAGTTGCGCAAGAATCCCTTTACGCGAGGCTCCGTGTGGCAATATTACCGGACGCTGGATGTCGGGCGGATGAATCGTGCCGCGGCACTGCTTTTGGAGTATGATGATTTCACGACGTTCGCCAAACTCAACTCCAACAACCGGACCAACATCTGTCACGTCATGCAGGCCGGGTGGAGCGTCTCCGAACAGGGGGTGTTGTGTTTCCGGATCCGTGCCGACCGTTTTCTGCGCAACATGGTGCGGGCGGTGGTCGGAACGCTTGTCGATGTGGGACGCGGTCGTTATGATGTCGGGGAGTTCCGTGCGATCGTCGAGAGCCGTGACCTGTCGCGGGCCAGCAGCGGCGCACCGGCCGAGGGGTTGTACCTGTGGGATGTCACCTACCCTTCCGGGCTCTTCCGTCGCAGTGAAGGAGGTGCGTGCATGCCGTCCGTGATGTAGCGGAGTGCCGGTTGATGGCTGTTGTCCATCCGATGGATCCGCTCCGCAAGGGACCGGTTGAAAATGCAGAATTTGCAACTTTCGTTTGGACGGGGCGGAAGAGAAGCTTGAGGGGCCTTGAGGGGCAGCAGCGAATGAGAAAATGAAGAATTTGTATCTTTCGACTGGATTTTTCCGGTTGCGGGTGACGGCAGGTATGATTGATGCAATGAAAAGATAAAGGCTGTCGGCAACAATTTCAATCAAATACAAGTCTAACTAAAAATTCGTAGCAATGGGATCGATTCTGTATATCGTGGGCCTGGTATGTGCCGTATTGGCCGTCATCGACATCTTCAAGAAACGTATTTCGACGGTCGGAAAGGTCATCGCATCGCTGTTGGTGCTTCTCACCAGCTGGGTAGGTGTGGTCGTTTATTACTTCTATGCGAAGGATCATCTGACGGAGTGGTTCCGGTAGGACGCGACGGTCTTCCCGACTGTGGCCGCCGTTGATTGTCGGTCGTGCGGAGTGAAACCGTATGGTCGGGGTCGGACAGTTTTCCATGGGAATGAAAGAGCGGGCTTCACAATCGTGAAGCCCGCTCTTTCATTTCGAATGGCTGGAATCAATTATCCTTGACGCATCGTACCGAGCAGCGCCACGATGCGGCGAATGCGCCGGTATAGACATAGTTGCCCTTCAGGAAATAGAGCAACAGGCCGCGAGCACTGCCACTTGTAGAGGGAGCCTCTTCGACGGCGGTCCAGCAATACGACATCATGTCGATGCCCGAGGAGTTGCCGTTGGCATATTTGTATCCCACAGCGGGGAACTGCAATACGATGTCGGATTCATTGTTGCTGTTCCAATAGTCGTCGTTGGCGATATCCTGGACCGTAAGATCCTTTCCTTCGGCCTTGATCCAGCGTACGCGCACTTCGAACGGAGTGTCGGTCGCTGCGTTGGTCCAGCGGTAGGCCGAGAGGTATTCGTTCGTGGCATCCTTGAATTTCAGGGCATAGCATACGCCTTTCGTCGTGGTATAGTAATCAGCCGTGAAGTCCCGCAATTCACCGTTTACCAGAATCTTTTCGGGAATGTCCGAATAATCGCTCGATCCGGTGAATTTGCAGTGCTGCACAATGTTTTCGCTACCGTCATAGCAGTCCGCAACGCTGTACAGTTCATTCTGCGTCGGGAGGTGCCAGCCTTCGGGGCAGGCTGTCTGGGCTTCGGTGAAGTTGTAGTATCCGTTGTCTGCGCTGTTGTGCGAAGTGGCGAAGACGCCGGGGGTGACTCCGACATTGTATTCAGCAAAGAGGCTTGCGGGGTGTACCATCTGCACGGCTTTTTCCACCGTGATGGTGCTGCTGCCTTTTACGTCGCCGACTGCGGCTTCGATGACGGCCGTACCCTCCTTAACGGCCGTTACCGTACCTTCGGAGTCAACGGTGGCGATGTCGGGATTTTTCGATGTCCAGTTCAGTGTCTTGTCGATGGCGTCGTCGGGATAGATGACGGCGTTGAGTTTGACGGTTTCACCCTCCTTGAGCGTATATGTTTCGGGCTTGAGCGTGATAAGTTCGACTTCCGTATATGCCGTGATCTTGCATGTGGCGGAGATGGTGCCCGCTGTAGCCTGAATGGTGGTCTCTCCCGTTTTGTGGGCCGTCACCGTACCCGTTTCATCGACACTGGCCACTGATGCGTCGAGAGAGCTCCATGTCAGCGTCTTGTTGTCGGCATTGTCGGGCGTAATCGTCACGGTCAGTTGTTTTGATTCGCCGACCTTTATTGAATATGTCGGTGATTCGAATGCGATCGATTCGACCAGAACCTCATCTTTCTTGCACGAGGTCGTCAGCAGGCCGAGCAGGAAAATTCCCCCCCCCACGAATTTGAACAAATTTGTTTTCATAAAAGATAATTTGGGTAAATAAAAGCGTCTTGAATTCAGTTCGGATTTCATCGTTTGTCTCAGGAAGAGTTGAAGATCCGGAATCATGGAGCGTTTCAATGATCGCGAAAGAGGCTCTTCGTCTGCAAATGTATGGAAATAATCTTGATTTTCTACCTTTCAGCACAAAAAAATAAAATAAGGAAAATACCGGACCGGACAGCCGCTTCGATTTCCGATGGATGTCCGGTCCGGTACTTCGGAGCACCTCCGATGCTGTTATTTTACCCGCAGCGAGCGCCCGATACGCAGCGTCGTGTTGCGTGAAATGCCGTTGAGCTGGCAGAGCCGTGAGACGGTTGTACCGTAACGGATGGCAATGGCTCCCAACGTGTCGCCCGACTTGATACGATGGTATTGGGCATTGGCCAGTGCCTTCTTCTCCTCTTCGGCGCGTTTCTGCTCCTTGGCTTCGTCCTCTTCGTCTTCGAAATCCTGCGATGCGTTCGAATGGATATCCAGATAGCTCCGTTTGAGCAGGAAGGTTTCGCGCCGCAGAATGCCGCTCTGAAAATCGATCAGACGCTCCGGATCGAACGACTGCCCGCAATAGCGGGTCTCGAAATGGAGATGCGGCCCCGTACTGCGGCCCGTGCTGCCGCCGTAACCGATGATCTGTCCCGCTTCAACCCACTCCCCGGCATGCACGATCCGTTCCGAAAGGTGTCCGTAAAAGGTCTCCAGTCCGTTGTCGTGACGGATGACGATCAGATTGCCGTAGCCGCCCGTCTTCGATGACGGAAGCGAGATGCGGACTCTGCCGTTGAAGGTTGCATAGATCGGATCACCCGTCTTGAGCGGCAGATCGACACCCTGGTGCTTGCGCCGGCGGCGCATGCCGAATTTCGACCGGATGCTGGCTTTGTAGGGATAATGGTAGCACTTGAGCGAATCGACCAGCTGAATATCGACCGAGCGTGGCAGATCGGACAAGGCGACGACGTCGCGGTACGGAAAGAGCTTCGTCGTATCCCAGCAGCGGGTATAGACCTCGCTGTCCTTGACGTAGTTGCGGTTGCGCAGGTATTTCCATGTGTTGTCGTTGAACAGTACGATCATCACCGCTTCATTGCCCGAAGGCAGCGTGTCCACGGCGATGACATCATCGACATACTCCACCGATTCGACGGGTTGCGGCTTTTCCTGCACGCGCAACGTCCGTGACTGTTCCTTTTCGAGGCTGTCCACCTCCTGCTGAATCTCCTGCAGCAGCTCGCGCATGCGTTCGAGGCTTTGCGCCTGTGTATTCAGGACCGATCCCGCGGCGAAGAGCAGCGGGAAGATCAGATAGCGTACCTTTCTTGCTTTTTCAACTCGATTCATTTCTCTGTTTCTCTTTGTCTTGTCTCTCTTTACGTTCGACGGATCTCTCCGAAGAGGGCCGCGGTCAGTGCAGTTGTCCTCGTTTCGGACGGCTTCCATCTGCCGTTTGGCTGCATCGCTGTCCGCCTGACGGTGCCGTTGCGGGCGGGCAATTCTACCCTCTTCTCCTCTGACGGGTCGTTCGACCTGCCCGTAACGTTGTTACGGATGATTCGGCCATCAGGAGCGGCCGTCGTGCGGTTCCTGTTCGCGGAGGTA
>CALUOX010000061.1 GCA_944322375.1 uncultured Alistipes sp. | reverse complement strand
ATCGGAACGTTCGGATTCCTCGCCTTCGCGGGCTTCACGATCAACCTGCTGACGCTCTTCGCGCTCGTCCTCGCGATCGGTACGGTCGTCGATGATGCGATCATTGTCGTCGAAGCCGTCCAGGCGCGGTTCGACGTCGGATACAAGTCGTCGTACCATGCCACGATCGACGCCATGTCGGGCATTACGTCGGCCATCATCTCATCGACGCTGGTCTTCATGGCGGTGTTCATCCCCGTATCGATGATGGGCGGGACATCGGGAACATTCTATACGCAGTTCGGTATCACAATGGCCGTTGCGGTCGGTCTGTCGGCCGTCAATGCACTGACGTTGTCACCGGCACTTTGCGCCCTGATTCTGAAACCCTACCTCGACGAAAACGGCGAGATGCGCGACAACTTCGCCGCCCGTTTCCGCAAGGCGTTCAACGCCGCCTTCAGCGTCATGATCGAGAAATACAAACGGGGCGTACTGGTGTTCATCAAGCACCGGTGGCTGATGTGGTCCACGCTTGTACTGGCCTTGGGCATGCTGTTCGTATTGATGAACAACACGAAGACAGGTCTGGTTCCCGACGAGGACCAGGGCGTCGTCATGGTGAACGTCACGGCAGCTCCGGGTTCGTCGCTGGCAGAAACCAACACGATCATGGAGGAGTTGAGCAACCGTCTGAGCGCCATTCCCCAGATCCGCGACTTCACAACCGTCGCCGGATACGGCATGATCGCCGGTCAGGGATCCTCGTACGGCATGTGTATCGTCCGGCTGAAGGACTGGGAGGAGCGTCCGGAAAAGAGCGATGCCGTAAATGCCGTCATCGGACAGATTTATGCCCGCACGGCCGACATCAAGGACGCACAGATATTTGCCATCGCGCCGCCGATGATTGCGGGTTACGGCACATCGACCGGTCTGTCGATGCACCTGCAGGATCGTGCCGGCGGAGAGATCGAGGACTTCTATGCGCTGTCCCAGCAATTCATCGGAGCATTGAACCAGCGTCCGGAGATTGCAATGGCCTACTCGACCTTCAACATCAACTTCCCGCAATACATCGTCGACATCGATGCGGCGAAGGCCAAACGCGCGGGTATCTCGACCACCGAGATCCTTTCGACTTTGTCCGGATACTACGGCGGACAGTACGTTTCGTACTTCAACCGCTTCTCGAAGGTCTATCGCGTAATCATACAGGCCGATCCGAAATACCGCCTCGATACCGAATCGCTCAACAACGTATTCGTCCGGATGTCGAACGGCGAGATGGCCCCGATCAGCCAATACGTCAAGCTGACGAAGACCTACGGTTCGGAGGTGTTGAACCGCTTCAACATGTACAGCTCGATCGCCATCAGCGGTATGAATGCCGACGGTTATTCGTCGGGTGATGTCATCAATGCCGTCCGTGAAACTGCGGCCGAAGTCCTGCCGCACGGATACGGATATGAATTCGACGGCATCACGCGCGAGGAGAGCCAGACCACAAACAACACAGTCATCATCTTCGGCATCTGTATCCTGCTGATCTACCTTATCCTGAGTGCGCTCTATGAGAGTTTCATCATCCCGTTCGCGGTCATTCTCTCCGTACCGTGCGGACTGATGGGCTCGTTCCTCATGGCCAAGCTCATGGGATTGGAGAACAACATCTACCTGCAAACAGGTATCATCATGTTGATCGGACTGTTGTCGAAGACGGCCATCCTGATTACGGAATACGCAGCCGACCGCCGCCGTGCGGGAATGTCGCTGACGCAAGCAGCCGTATCGGCCGCCAAGGTCCGCCTGCGTCCTATTCTGATGACGGTATTGACCTGCGTATTCGGCATGCTTCCGTTGATGTTGTCGCACGGCGTAGGAGCCAACGGCAACTCGACGCTGGGTTCGGGCGTCGTCGGCGGTATGATTGTCGGAACGCTCGCGCTGCTGTTCCTCGTACCGACGCTGTTCATCGTCTTCCAGACCCTTCAGGAGAAGGTCAAACCGCTGGAGCTCAACTCGACCCCCGACTGGGGTATTCAGGCCGAAATCGAAGAGAATGAAAACGATCCCATTGAAGAAGATGAAAAACAAAATGATAAGAAATAGTTTTCTGATGGTGCTGACGGTGCTGATGACGGGCTGCGGCATCTACAAACCTTACACCCGCCCCGAAGTTTCGACCGAGGGAATCTACCGTGAAACGGTAAATGCCGCCGACACGGCGTCGTTGGCCGATCTCGACTGGAGAAGTCTCTTTTCGGACGCGACCCTGCAGGAGCTGATCGACACGGTGCTGGTACGGAATACGGATCTTCGATCGGCGCAGCTGCAGGTCGAAGCGGCCGAGGCGACCTTGCGCACTTCGCGGCTGTCGCTGCTGCCGTCGTTCACGCTTGCACCGCAGGGCGGCGTAAGCAGCTTCGACAATTCGAAAGCCTCGTGGACCTACAACGTTCCGGTCTCGGCCAGCTGGGAGATCGACATCTTCTCGCGGCTGCGCAACACGAAACTGCGCTCCAAGGCGCTCTACATGCAGAGTATGGAGTACAAGCAGGCGGTGCGCACGCAGTTGATCGCCACGACGGCCAATCTCTACTATACGTTGTGCATGCTCGACGAACAATTGGCCATAGCCCGTGAGACGGCCGATGCCTGGGCCGAGACGGTCGAGACGATCCGTGCGATGAAGGAGGCGGGCATGACGAACGATGCCGCCGTAGCCCAGAACGAAGCGGCCTACAACGGCGTGAAGATTTCGGTTCTGCAGCTGGAGCAGTCGATCAGCGAGACGGAGAATTCGCTGTGCGGGCTGCTGCTTCAGACGCCGCACAAAATCGAGCGCAATACGTTGAAGGAGCAACGGACGCCGCAAGAGTTGCTTGTCGGTGTTCCGGTGCAGCTGCTGTCGCGGCGTCCGGATGTCCGTGTAGCGGAATATTCGCTCATGTCGGCCTACTATGCAACGGCCGCCGCCCGTTCGGCGCTCTATCCGAACATCACGCTGAGCGGTTCGGCCGGTTGGACGAACAATGCCGGTTCGGCGATCGTCAATCCGGGAAAACTGCTGCTTTCGGCGGCCGGACAGCTGTTGCAGCCGATTTTCCAGGCCGGAGCCAATCGTGCGCAGGTCAAGATTGCAAAGGCGCAGCAGGAGGAGGCGATGCTGGCATATGAACAGACGATCCTCAATGCGGGCAATGAAGTGAACGACGCATTGAAAAGCTACCAGACGGCTCACACCGCCGCAACGCTTTATGAAGAGCAGGTAGCCTCGCTGGCCCGTGCGGTCGAGAGTACGGAGCTGCTGATGCAGCACTCGCAGACGACCTACCTCGATGTATTGACCGCCCGCCAATCCTACCTGTCGGCACAGCTGGAACAGGTCGCCAACCGTTTCACCGAGTTGCAGAGCGTCGTATCGCTCTACCATGCACTGGGTGGCGGACGTGAAACCGTCGAGTAACGGAGGAGAAAACAGACCTTTCAAGACGAAAAAGAGAGACGATCTTCGGATCGTCTCTCTTTTTGCATGCCCACAAGAGTGAAACGGAGGGATATTTTCTCAAATGATTTGTAATATCGGAGGCGAATTCGTATTTTTGTCCATGGCGGCATCAAAAAGCAAGAAAAACAAATCCGCCGATCCGCAAGAAGAAACGAAAGAGACAATATTCAAATCTAATCCATAACACTTGAAAACAATGGCTATCAAAAAACTGCTGCCGCTGCTGCTGGCTATTCCGCTGCTGACCGGATGCCCTTCGACAAACCAGAAGACGGCGCCGACACTCGACATCACGCATTTGCCGCGCCAGATCTATTCGGGCGAACAGGGACCGTTCCATGTTCAAGGTATCGCCGTGGATCTCGAGAACGGGTACATGTACTTTTCATTTACCACATCGCTGCTCAAGACCGACCTGCAGGGCAAACTGCTGGGCAGCGTCGTCGGCATGACGGGACACCTGGGCTGCATGTCGCTCAATCCCGATGACGGACGGCTCTATGCGTCGATCGAATACAAACACGACGCCATCGGCAAGGGGATCCTCAATAAGCTGGAGGGAACGCAGAACGACGAAGCGACATGTTTCTATGTCGCCGTATTCGATGTCGATCGCATCGACCGCATCGGCATGAATGCCGAAACGGACGACGTGATGAAGACGGTCTATATCAAGGAGGCGGTGGATGACTACTATGCCAAAGTCACGAACAACGGTCAGGAGTTCGAGCATCGTTTCGGCTGCTCGGGCATCGACGGTGTGACCTTCGCTCCCGCGTTTGGCGGCGACCGCGACGGAAAGAAATACCTGTACGTGGCCTATGGCATTTACAGTGATACGTTGCGCACGGACAACGACTATCAGGTTCTGTTGGCCTACGACACACAGGACTGGAAACAATACGAGCAGCCGCTCACACAGGAGAACCTGCACAAGAGCGGGCCTGAAAAGCCGCTGCACAAATATTTCGTCCGCACGGGCAACACCTCGTGGGGCATCCAGAATCTGGCCTACGACAAGGCGTCGGGCAACATGTATGCGGCCGTATATCGCGGCAAGAAATCGGCCTACCCCAACTATTCGCTCTTCGTCATCGACGGTGCGAAGGCTCCGCAGCGGCAGCAGCTTGCAGGGTTCGACCCCGCTGTCGAAGGCGAGGTGCTCTCATTGCTGCCGCAGGGGCTGCACGATGCAGCGTCCGACACATGGGGCTGGATGTTCAAATGGGGTACGACAGGTCTCTGCCCCATCGGTGACGGTTACTTCTATATCTCACACAACGCGGCAGACAAGGAGACAAAACGTCAGAGCAGCACCGTCCATCTCTACAAATGGACGGGAGACCCGGAGCAAGCCTTCCAACCGGTCGAATAACCAACTCACAAAAACAGGAAGGGCCGGATCATCCTGATTACACTACCCTTCTTACAACAGAAGAAAACCGTTCGCAGCAAGCGAACGGTTTTTCTTTACGGCATTTCCTCGTCGGGGAATCACGCCTCCGGCTTCTCCGCTGCGGACTTCTCTTCCGCGGCCTTGAGCAGATCCCGAATCTCCGTAAGAAGCGCCACCTCCGGAGCCGGGGCCGGTGCAGGGGCCGGTGTCTGTTCCGCCTTTTTACGGGAAAGTCGATTCATCAGTTTAACCATCAGAAAGACGCAGAATGCCAGTATCGCGAAGTCGATACACTGCTGGATGAATGCTCCGTAGCACCAGTAAACCGGCTCGGCCGCTGTCGTATTGGCGGCAATGGTCACACCGTCTGGAACAACGGAATCGGCGGTTTCCGCCACGGCTTTCGAAACATCCCGGATCTTCGAGATATCGAGTTTCAAATCGGAAAAATTGATATTTCCGATCAATGCCCCGATCGGAGGCATGATGATGTCGTTCACCAGCGACGATACGATCTTTCCGAATGCTCCGCCGATGATGACACCGACGGCCATGTCCATCACGTTTCCCTTGAGGGCGAACGACTTGAACTCCTTGAAAAATCCCATTTTGATATCAGTTTTAACGGTTCAACAAAAAATTCAACTTTCCGTTTGCGGAGCAGGCAGCAACAGCCTTCTCAGACGCTCGCAACTCTGCGCCGGCTCGCCGAAATGGAAGGTGGCGATGCCGAAGCGGGCCGCCGCTTCGAGGTTGCCGCGACGGTCATCGATGAAGAGGGTCTCTTCGGGCTTGAGACCATAGCGCTGAAGCAGGATCTCATAGATCCGGTCTTCGGGTTTGACGACACGCTCCTCGCACGACACCACCTCTCCGTCGAAAGCCCGATAGATCTCCGTCTTCCGCAGGAAATCGATAAATTCGCGCGACATGTTCGACAGGACATACAACCGATATCCGGCCCGTTTCAGCTCCCGAATCAACGCTGCCGTCTGCGGAATAACCTCCTGACGGTCGAGAGCCTCGCGCAGATACCGCTCGGCGACATCCCGTGAACAGTTTTTCTCGCGGCTCAATTCGTCCAGCACCTCGTCGTACGTGAGCGTGCCGCGATCGTACTCCACCCAGAATCGGGGCATCTTCGATGCAGCAATAAACGAGAAAAATTCAATCAGTTCGGAACTTACCTTCTCCGGGTCACGATGAAAGACAACGCCACCCAAGTCAAATACAATGTTTTTCATTCATGCAAAGGTAACAAAAACTGCCGAATCATCCACGATCCAGCCGTCGAATTCTCTCCTGTCGAGTCATGAACAAAATCCACACCACTTGATATATACCTTCATTCCCGTCATTAGATACCCCTCTTTAGCCCTGTGAGGATCAAACTGACCTATCGAATCAAGCCCCGCAATCAAGCGGAAGAAGAAAAAAAACGCTGTAAATCTTGAAAACTAAAAATTTAATACTAAATTTGTCGTAGATATTCCGACAATACGGAGAGATAAGGACAAAACGATGAAAAGAGAACTTGAACAATTAACCGAAGGCGAAGAGCGCATCATGCAGGCGCTGTGGTCGCTGGGCGAAGGAAGCGTAAACGACGTACTGGCAGTGCTGCCGGAGCCGAAACCGAAATATACGACCGTTGCCACATTCATCAAACTGCTTGGCAACAAGGGCTACGTCACACATCGAGCCGAGGGGAAAAGCTATATCTTCACGCCCGCCGTATCCCGTGACGACTATGCCCGCAAACGGATGCGGACAATGCTGCAAAACTATTTCGACGGCTCTTTCACCCGCATGGTGTCGTTCTTCTCGGAGCACGAGAACCTCACGACTCAGGAGATGGACGAGATTCAAAAACTCATGGAAGAGATCCGACAAAAACAATAACCATGAAAGCACTTCTCACCTACCTGATCGAAACGCTGCTGTGCACGGGCATACTGACTGCAGCCTACCGTTTTCTTCTTGACCGACACGCCGATTTCCGCATCTGCCGCATGGCACTCTTTTTTTGTCGTTGCAACCGGAACGGTGATACCCCTGCTGGAGATACCGGTCTGGCCGGGCGAGGTAATCTATCTCGCACCGCAGCCCGCAATCGAACTCGGGGAGACCTCCGTGCAGCCCGAAGCTACGGCTGAAGAGCCGTATTTGCGCGACGCGCTGCTTGCAATCTATCTTGCCGGAGCGGTTTTTCTGCTGGGTACGATGGTCAAGGGCTGCATGCAAATCAGGAGGATGAGACGCAACGGTCACGTCATGATGTGTTACCACGGCTGCCGGATCGTCCGTACGTCAACGTCATCGGCATTCTCCTTCTTCCGCACGATCTATCTCCCGACACGGCTCCGCGAAACGGAGCTGCCGGCGATCATTGCACACGAAACGAGCCACATCCGCCACCGCCACACCCTCGAACGGCTCTCCATGGAGATTCTGAAGGCACTTCTGTGGTGGAACCCCTTCGTGTGGATGGCCTCGCGGTCACTGACCGAAGTGCAGGAATACGAAGCCGACAACGACGTTCTGCAGGCTGGTCACGACCGGTCCAAATACATCGAAACGATCTTCAATGCCCAGTTTGGCTACAGTCCGGACATAGCCAGCGGGTTGCGAGACTCACTGACCAAAAAACGCTTTCAAATGATGACAAAACGAAGAGGCAACAGACACGCCCTGTTGCGACTGGCGGGGACACTCCCCGTCATCGGACTGCTGGTTGCGGGATTCTCTTTCACGACACGCGCCGCAGAGATACGCTACACCTCCGACGAACAGCCTGCCGCCGCACGGCAAAAGGAGAAAAAAGAGTTCCGGATCACGATTGACAAGGAGGCGGACAGCGTTGCGCTTGCAACCTCCGATGCGGCAAATGCCGACAATATGGAAATTACGGTCAACGACACCCCGATCAAAGGGATGACGACCGTAACCATCACCTCCCGCAAGGCGGGCAAGGGGAACATGGCGGTTGCCGCCAACGGCACCACGATGAAAAACGTATCGACCGTGACAGTAACGTCCGACAAGTCGGACAGGGAGAAAAAGATCCTCATCATCGACGGCAAGGTGATTGAAGAGCCGGCAGCTGCTGCGGAATCCTCCGACGGGCAGGCTGACAACAAGACGATAAAGATCGTCAACGGCAAGTTGATCGAGGATGCGACAGCAACGGATTCGGCAACCGAGACGGCAAAACCCGGCAGGAAAAAGAAAAAGGCCGCCGATGAAGAAGCGCCTCTCCTGGTAGCGGAAGTCATGCCGCGCTTTACGGAAGGCAAAGGCACCTTGAACGATTTCCGTTCCTGGGTTCAACAGCGTGTAGCAGCAGCGTGCAAAGCGAATCCGGAGATCCAGGGACGAGTCGTTCTTACCTTTGTAATTGAGCGGGACGGTTCTGTGGGAGAGATCGTAACCCTTCAATCGACAAATGACGAGCTGGCGAAAATCGCCAGGCGTACGATTGCCTCGTCGCCCAAATGGACTCCGGGCATGACGGCAGGGAAACCCGTACGGGTCAAATACACCATACCGATAAGCGCCAAGCCGCAAAAGAAATCCGACAAGGCCGTAAAGGCGGTAATCCTGCCGCAGTCGGGAGATGCGGAGGAATCACTCGACCACCCGCTGATCTATCTGGAGGGAAAAGAGATCGATGTTTCGGAGATGGAGAAGATCGACCCGAACACGATCGAAAGCATCAGTGTTCTAAAGGAGAAGTCAGCCATTGCCCAATACGGCGAAAAGGGTAAAAACGGAGTCATCGAAATCTATCTGAAGAAATCGGAGCCGACAGAGAAGTAGATGGTTCTCATCAAAGGATTCCGGTCACTGCACTTCGCAATCGATACATGTACCAGCAAGGGGAGGGGTGTCATCAAGGTGCGAATTCTGGCAGCGGCCGGAGTCCGCATGTCAACCGACAATCACGAACCGACCGAAGCACCCGATCACTGCACGACAGGAACGAGCCCTCGGCCATCACCGTTCCGTCCTGCAGCATGACTCGCCGTGCTGCGGGATCTTCCGATCCGTTCGACACCATCCGACCATCGGCCCGCATTACGACCCGACGGAACGTTTTCCGGCGTATCGTACCGATGCAACGCAAGGAGGCACCTGCCCCACGATCAGCCTGTCGGCCCGCCATCAAGAGGTACCATCGGGAGCGTGTCGGTCAGACAGTGACAGGCTACGGCCGTCCGGTTGCGCCGAACCGCACCGCAAATGCACCGTAAATACAATTCATACCACGATCCCGCGACAGCTGGAACGATGCTCCTCGGAGCTCCGTCTTCAGCCATCCCGTCAATCGACGAAAAAAGCAGCGACCTGCAACAGGCCGCTGCTTTTTTCAGCGAATCGAAGGATCCGGACTACGATCCGAAGTTGTCGTAGAGGATATTCTCGGACGGTACTCCGAGGCTGTCGAGCATCTTTACCACCGAGGCGATCATCATCGGAGGTCCGCACATGAGATAGATGCAGTCCTCGGGAGCCTGATGGTGTTTCAGGTAGTTCTCATAGAGCACATTGTGCACGAACCCCGGCGTATATTTCACACCTGCGGCATCCGCTTCAGGATCGGGGCGGTCGAGCGCCAGATTGAACGAGAAGTTGGGGAACTCCTTTTCGATCTCGTGGAACTCCTTCAGATAGGGAGCCTCCTTGAGGGCGCGGGCGCCATACCAGAACGATACGGGACGCTTCGTCTTCTCGGTCTTGAAGAGGTGCATGATGTGGCTGCGCATGGGCGCCATGCCGGCGCCGCCGCCGATAAAGATCAGCTCCTGCGTATCGGGCAGGTTGTCCGGCAGGAAAAACTCGCCGTAAGGGCCCGAAATGGTCACCTTGTCGCCGGGTTTGCGCGAGAAGATGTAGGAGGAGCAGATACCCGGATTCACCTTCATGAAGCCTCCGTTCACGCGGTCGATTGGCGGCGTGGCGATACGGATGTTCAACATGATGATGTTCCCTTCGGCCGGATGGTTGGCCATCGAGTAGGCGCGGAAGGTCGGTTCGGGGTTGGTCGCCACCAGATCCCACATCTTGAACTTGTCCCAGTCGGCACGGAACTGCGGATCGACGTCCATGTCCGAGAACTTGATCGCGTCGTACTTCGGGACGTCAATCTGGATGTAGCCTCCGGAGCGGAAATTGAGCGTTTCGCCTTCAGGCAGCTTCACGACGAACTCCTTGAGGAAGGTCGAGATGTTGCGGTTCGAAACCACTTCGCATTCCCACTTCTTGACTCCGAGCACGGCCTCAGGGACATGAATTTTCATGTTCTCCTTGACCTTGACCTGGCATCCCAGACGCCAGTGATCCTTGGCCATTTTGCGGGAGATGAAACCCGTTTCGGTCGGAAGAATGTCACCGCCGCCCTCAAGCACCTGGCACTTGCACATGCCGCAGGCGCCGCCGCCGCCGCAGGCCGAAGGAAGGAAGACGTTGTTGTTGGCGAGCGTTGCGAGGAGCGTCGAACCGCTTTCGGTCGTCAGGACCTTCTCGCCGTTGTTGATATCGATCGTCACATCACCCGATGAAGTGAGCTTCGCCTTGGCATAGAGGAGCAGACCCACCAAAATGAGCGTAATGGCCAGAAAGGCGACGATCGCAACTATAATCGTTAAAGTCATCTTACTTGATCTCTTTAAGTGTTTACAACTTGATACCGCTGAAAATCATGAAAGCGATACCCATCAGTCCTGTAATGATGAATGCGATACCGGGGCCTTTCAGCGCAGCGGGGATATGGGAATAGGTCGTTTTTTCGCGGATGGCGGCCATCATGACGATGGCGAGCCACCAGCCCAGACCGGAGCCCAGCCCATAGACGATCGACTGCCAGAGATTGCCGATGGCACCGGCATCGACCTTCTGCTGCATGAAGAGCGAACCGCCCATGATGGCGCAGTTCACGGCAATCAGCGGCAGGAAGATGCCCAACTGGTTGTAGAGAGCCGGCGAGAACTTCTCGACGGCCATCTCGACCAGCTGCGTGAACGACGCAATGGTTGCGATGAAGACGATGAACGAGAGGAAACTCAGATCGACGCCTTCGATCAGGGCGTTGGCCTTGAGCACATACTCGTTCAGGAGATAGTTCAGCGGGACGGTCATGACCATTACGAAGGTAACGGCGGCACCCAGTCCGAGCGCGGTCTTGACGCTTTTCGACACGGCAATGTAGGAACACATGCCGAAGAAGAAGGCGAAGACCATGTTGTCGATAAAGATCGACCGGATAAAAAGATTGAGAGTTTCCATAAGCTACCTTCTACTTTTCCTGTAAGTCCTTGTTGTACGAACGGTGGATCCAGATGATACAGCCTACGATGATCAGCGCCATCGGCGGGAAGAGCATCAGGCCCATGTTGGAATAGAATCCGCCGTTGGTGATATACCAGCTTTCGGGAATGACACGGAAGCCCAGCAGGGAGCCGGAACCGAGCAATTCGCGGATGAAGGCGATCGTCACGAGAATCGCGCCATAGCCGAGACCGTTGCCGATACCGTCGAGGAACGAAGCCCAAGGCTTGTTGCCGAGTGCGAAGGCTTCAACGCGGCCCATGATGATACAGTTGGTGATGATCAGGCCCACATAAACCGACAACTGCTTCGAGACGTCATAGACATAGGCCTTGAGGATCTGATCGACGAGGATCACCAGTGCGGCGATGACCACCAGCTGGACGATGATACGGATCCGCGAAGGGATGCCCTTTCGCAGGAGCGACATCACCAGGTTGGAGAAAGCCGTCACGACCGTTACCGAGAGTGCCATGACAATGGCCGGCTTCAACTGAACGGTCACGGCCAACGACGAGCAGATGCCGAGGATCTGTACGATGACCGGATTGTTCTTGCCGAACGGTGCGGTCAGATACTTCATGTTCTTGGCCGAAAACAGAGGCTCTTTTTCGTTGTTACTCATTGTTTTCTACATTTTGATCGTTAGACACCTCCTCCGCAGCGGCGACCGGAGAAGCGGTCGCTGCGAGCGTTTTCTTGATGAAGGGCACGTATTCGCTCAGGTTGTCGCGCAGCATGGCGGTTACGCCGTCCGACGTTTTGGTACCGCCCGTGATGGCATCAACCTCGTGTACGGGATCCTTTGCGCCGCCCTTGCGGAGCGCGATCGAGACGAACTGTCCGTTTTCAAAGAGTTTCTTGCCCTTGTAGAGAGCCTGATGCGCCGGAGTGGCGATTTCAGCGCCCAGACCGGGAGTTTCACCCTTGTGGGACATGACGATGCCGGAGACGGTATTGAGATCCTTCTCCAGCGCGATATAGCCCCAGATATCGTCCCACAGTCCCTTTCCGATCAGCGGAATGACCACACGGCCGTCATTGACCTCGAAGAGCACCAGCGTATGCTGTGCATAGAGATTCCGCAGATCCTTGTTCGACTTCATCATGTTGAAGACTTCGACAGCCGGTTTTTCGCTTTTGTTGCCGTCGGCATCGATGACGTACGGCTTTACCAGCTGGTCGAAATCCTGACCCGTAGCATTGAGCGACTGGAGAATATTGTTCTTCTTCTCGTTCAGCTCGTTCTGGTACTGGCGCTGCTGCAACGACAGCGAAGCAACGGCGAGCAGCACGGCGACGATGACGACCATCACCGTCGAATAGAGAAGAATGTACGCATTGCCGTTCTTGTCGGCGAACAATCCGCGTTTTTTCGGAGTTTCGGCCGTGCTTGCGGGATCGATCACCTCTTCGAATTCCGAAGCAGGGGCCTTGCAGACAGGGCATACGTCGGGAGCCTTGTCGCCCTCGTGGACATAGCCGCAAATTTTGCATCTGAATTTTTTTGTTGCCATAGTTCACACCCTATTTTGCAAGTTTGACACGGTTCTTTCTGCGGGCGATGTTGCGCTCTACGACAAAATAATCGACGAGCGGAGCCAACGCATTCATGAAGAGGATCGAGAGCATCATGCCTTCGGGATAGGCCGGATTCACCACGCGGATCATGATGGCGATAGCGCCTGTCAGGAACCCGACGATGTATTTTCCGACATTCGTCTGCGCGGAGGTTACCGGATCGGTAGCCATGAAGACGGCACCGAAAGCGAAACCGCCGACGATCAGATGCTGCCAGGCGGGAATCTGACAATAGGCGTTCGTACCCACGGCATTGAAGAGGAGTCCCATTGCCAGACCGCCGACAAATACCGAGATCATCGTCCGCCACGAAGCAATGCCCGTGAAGAGAAGAATGACGGCACCGACAAGGATGGCAAGCGTCGAGGTTTCGCCGACACAGCCGGGGATGAAACCGAGGAAAGCGTCGAGATTCGAGTAGGACATCTGGCCGCTGGTCGAGAGCTGCTCGAGGGCCGTAGCGCCCGACATGCCATCGACGGCGAACCAGACCTTCTCACCGGACATCTGGGGCGTATATGCAAAGAATACGAATGCACGGGCGAGCAGTGCGGGGTTGAAGACGTTCATACCCGTACCGCCGAAAACCTCCTTGCCGAAGACAACGGCGAAGGCCGTACCGAGAGCGATCATCCAGAGCGGCGTGCTGACGGGCATGACCATCGGAATCAGGAGACCCGACACGAGGAAACCTTCATTTACCTCATGACCGCGCGCCTGCGCGAAAGCGAACTCGATACCCAGACCGACGACATACGAGACGACGATCATGGGCAACACCTTCAGGAATCCGAACCAGAAGGCCTGCCAGCCGCTCATGCCGACCTGAACACCGGTGTTGTACATACCGAAGAACAATGCAGGGAGCAGTGCGATGACAACGACGATCATCGTACGTTTCATATCGTTGCAGTCACGGATATGTGCACCTTTCTGCGTTGTGGTGTTCGGCACGAAGAGGAAGGTCTCGAACGCATCGAACGTCGATGCGAGGAACGAGAGTTTGCCGCCTTTGGAGAAGGTCGGCTTGATCTTGTCAACAAAATTTCTTAATCCGCTCATCGTTAAGCCTCCTTGATCATTAAGTTAATACCGTCGCGGATGATCTGCTGCATTTCGGTTTTCGACGGATCGACGAACTCGCACAATGCAAAATCCTCCTCCACGACTTCGTAGATGCCGAGGTTCTCCATCTTGTCGATGTCACCGGCCAGAATGGCCTTGAGCAGATGCATCGGATAGATATCCATGGGCAGATACTGTTCATAGAGACCCGTGACGACAAACGGGCGTTCGCCGCCGTTGAGATTCGTATCGAGATTGTACTTCTTCCGGGGGCAGAGCCACGAGAAATAGGCGTGCGACACGGAGAACTTCTTGAAGCGGGGCATTGCCCAGCCGAGGAATTCATACTTGTCGCCTTCGGGAATTGCCGTCAGCTGATGGGCATAGAAACCGATATGACCGTCGAGAGAGGTTTTGACACCCGTCAGGACGTTTCCGGAGATGAAGCGGATGCTGCAACCTTCGGCCTGCGGTTTGACGTTGCCTTCGACGATCGAACGGATCGTTGCGCCGTCGATGATGCGGCAGTAGCACGGTTTGGCGATCTCGGAACCGGCAACGGCGATCACCTTCGAACGATCGACACGGCCCGTTGCGAAGAAGCGGCCGATGATGGCCAGATCCTGCACATTGACCGTCCAGACCACTTCGCCCTTGTTGACAGGATCGACATGGTGGATCTGCACGCCCACGTTTCCAACGGGATGCTTGCCGGCAAAAGTGTGGATTTCAACGCCCTTGAGCGAGGTCATCTCACCTTCTGCCTGAGCACGCACCGACAGGTGGACCTTGCCGGCTGTAAGTTTCTTCAGCACTTCGACACCCTTCTGCAGGTTGGACTTTTCGCCTGCCAGCACATAGTTGTAGTCGGGGGCGAGGGGTGCCGAATCGAACGTCGAAACGAAAATCGCCTTGGGCGAGTCGTTCGGATCGGCGATGATGCCGTAAGGGCGTTGGATCACCATCGGCCACAGGCCGGCTTTCAGCAAAAGATCGACGATCTGGTCGCGGGAAGCCTTCTCAAGATCGGGCACCGCAAACTCCTCGTAGAGCTGTTCGGTATCGGGCTTGACGGTGACGGAGAGAATTCTGCGTTTCTCGCCGCGATTGACCGCCTCCACCGTGCCGCTCACGGGGGAGGTAAAGAGCACGCGCTGGTTGTACTTGTTGAAGAACAACGCGCTTCCGGCTTTCACCCGATCCCCGACATTGACCAGCAACTTCGGAGTTACACCTTCAAAATCGAGTGGAGAGACGGCATAGGAGTCAGCCAACGGAGCGTTGACCGTCTCACAGGCCGCCTGACCTTCGAGATTGATGTCGAGACCTTTTTTCAGTTTGATGATTTTCGACATGTGTAAAGTTGTTTGATTTAGAGTGATAATTATGGATAGTTCTGTTAATTTTATAACACCATTATTTTCCGTGCGCGAAGATACAATTTTTTGCCTATTTATTTAAGAATTTTCCGAATTATTTTACACTCTTTTTCATTACGCATCATTCTGCGGAGGGAAAGCGGGGAGCGCGACGGGAAAATGGGAGTCTTCGTTCTTGCCGGGAGGCGGCACGGCCGCGGCTGCGGAGAAAAAAATTCGACCTGTATCCGACCCTGCACCCGTACCGGGCAGAGTTCCAATACCACCTATAAATATTGTCAGGTGGAAGCAGGAACAGCCTTCTGCCATCACCACAACCGTTACCACACCCCTCCATTCCTCCATTCCTTCATTCCTTCATTCCTTCATTCCTTCATTCCTCCGCTTCTCCCATTGTCCCGCTCCGCTTCGACTCAACCAGCGCTCCGCTCCCGACCGGGGTTGGACGGACTTGTCATTGAATTCTTGATCTTTGAATCTACGGTGAACATCCGGGATCCCGACATATCCTGCCGGAAGCAATGTTTTTACACGCGGCTCACCTCTCTTTTCTCGATCTTTGACTGCACGTTGAATACGCTGTCCGTCATTACCAAAACAAACCTTGTTTTGCATTTCTCTCTGTCCCCGACTTTCCGCACTTTGGCTGCGCCCTGGATACTCCGGTTCGGCAGAACCAAATCGAAAAACCTTGTTTTGCATTTCTCTCTGTTCCCTAACTTCCCGTACTTTGACTCCGCCTTGGATACTCCGTCCCGGCAGAACCAAACCGAAAACCTTGTTTGCATTTCTCTCTGCCCCCCAAACTTCCCGTACTTTGGCCCTGTCCTGGATACTCCGGTCCGGCAGAACCAAATCGAAAACTTGGTTTTCGTTTGTCTCTGCTCCCGACTTTCCGTATCTTTGTCCCGATGGAAACTCCTTACGTCAATATCCACACACATCGACCAACCGGCCGACACCTCGAACCGACAACCGTCGGCATCCATCCCTGGGATGCAGCTGACGGAGACCCTGCAACAATCGAGAGCCGGATCGACGGGGCGATGGCGGTCGGAGAGATCGGACTGGACTACCTGCACGGCTACCGCGAACGACAGGAGGAACTTTTCATCCGACAACTGGCGATGGCCGAAGCACACGCCAAGCCGGTCATCCTCCATTGCGTGCGGGCGTTCGAGCCGATGATGCGGCTGCTCAAAGGTTTTCGCCTGCCGGCCGTACTCTTTCACGGCTTCATCGGATCGCCGGAACAGGCGGCACAAGCCGTTGCAGCCGGTTATCTGCTGTCGTTCGGCATGCGCTCCCTTGCCTCGCCGCGCACGGTGCGGGCAATGCGGCAGACACCGACCAACCGGCCGACACCTCGAACCGACAACCGTCGGCATCCATCCCTGGGATGCAGCTGACGGAGACCC
>CALUOX010000060.1 GCA_944322375.1 uncultured Alistipes sp. | reverse complement strand
CCCGGACTCGATCTCTACGCCACCTACGCCTCCACCGAGATGCAGACATCGTTCACCGACTGCTCCGCGCATGCCGGCGGTCATCTGCCGCCCGATCTGATCATCGTCGAGTTCCTCGACAACGAGAACCGTCCCGTAGCCGAAGGAGAACCGGGAGAAGTGACCATCACGACGCTGGGCGTAAGAGGCATGCCGCTGCTGCGGTTCAAGACGGGCGACATCTGCCGCCATTACACCGCCCCCTGCACCTGCGGACGAAATACCGTCCGACTCAGTTCGCTGCTCGGCCGCAAGGGCCAGATGATCAAGTTCAAGGGTACGACACTCTATCCGCCCGCGCTGTTCGACATCCTCGACAACATTCCCGAGGTGGAGAATTATCTGGTCGAGGTTTTCACCAACTCGCTGGGAACGGATCAGGTTCAGATCAAGGTCGGAAGTCACGACCACAGCGAAGAGTTTGTCAAACGCATCAAGGATGTGTTTCGTTCAAAGGTACGTGTCGCCCCCGACATCATCTTCGAACCTGCGGAATACATCGCCAAGATGCAGATGCCTCCGACAAGCCGCAAGGCCGTAAAATTCATCGATTTGAGATCCAACAACATTCGCTAAGAAATCCGTTATGAAAACAATGCTCTCCCTGACCGCAGCACTTTTGCTCTTCAGTCCGGTCGCGGCGCAGCCGCAACGCGGGCAGACCAATCCAATCGAACAGATTGAACAGCTCTGCATTTATGGGGTCGATTATTCGATCGTCAACGTCTATGCCGCCGAAGAGTCCGATGACGACTTCTTCGAAGCTTTCCGACGCATCAACCTGCTGCTGATCTCCGAGCCCGAAAAATACAACTTCGAAAGAGCGTTCCGTACTCCCGTCGGGACTCTCGACATCGGGCCCACACAACAAAACAACGAGAACTGCAGAGACAGGTACCTGCATGTGACAACCAGGGTCTTTCCCGCTCAGGAAGAGGTCATGTCGCTCGTCCGGACATACCGGCTGCCGCAACAGGAGGGTGTCGGGGTTGTTCTGGTCGGACTGCTCCTGGACAAGAGCCGCGAGGAAGGAACCTATGACGTCGTCTTTTTCGACATCGCCACCCGTGACATCCTCAGCGTCCGCACCGTGACCGGAAAAGCAGGAGGATTCGGGCTGCGAAACTATTGGGCTCGGACCCTGTTCAATATTCTGAGATCCTGGCGTCGATAACAAGGAACCGGACGGTTTCTCCGGAAACGTTCGCCGCGGCCGAAGAAGTGACAAGGAGACGGTCTTCGTACCGATCGAACCGTTTAAAACACATGCAGGTCCGATGCTGCAAGCGAGTCGCTCACGATCGGAAATGAGCGACGACCAGTGCGGCTGCTCCGGAAAGCATCCTGTTGCGGAGAGCCTTGCTGCCCTGTCTCCGCTCTCCTGTCCGTCCGTCCTCACTTCTCTTTCAATCCGGTCCTTCTGTCCTCTCGCAATCCCGTTCCCACTCAACGCTCGTCCGAAGCAAAGGCCGTCCGAAACAAGGGCCATCTGAAGCAAGGACCGTCCAAAGCAACTCCCGTCCGAAGCAAGGGCCGTCCAAAGCAAAGGCGTCCGAGGCAACGCCCGTCCGAAGCAAGGGCGTCCAAAGCAAAGGCCGTCCAAAGCAAAGGCGTCCGAGGCAACGCCCGTCCGAAGTAAGGGCCGGAGATGAATCAGGATTTCATCTCCGGCCCTTTATCATGTTACCGGCCCCAAACCAAGGGCCGAAACGTTGTCAAATGCATTAGCTCCGATGTTGAATCGGAACATCCGAACCGCGGCTTCCGCCGGTCACGCTCCCTCCCGGCTGAATCGCCGACCGGCGCTGACGCCCCGGCATCCGAATCACCGATCGGAACAGATCATCTTATTTCTCCGCCCCTCTCCCCGCTCGATTCGGAAAAGAGATTACTCCTCCTTCTTGTCGAAGGTCCAGTTGCTCAACAATGCGTTGATCTCGTCGCTCTCCTTTTTGTGCTCCTCCGCACCTCCGGATGTCTCACACGCAGAGGAAGATTCCGCAGCGGCACCTGCCGCATCCGATTCGGATGTCGACACCGCCGCTTCCGATTCATCCCCCGCCGTGCCTTTCGTCGCTTTCGATGCCGGCGTCGAGCCGGTTTCGGCCGCGGCTCCGGTTCCGGTCTCAGTTCCAGTTCCAGTCTCGGTCCCGGACCCTGCTCCCGTCGAATGCTCAAACATCATCTCGACGGAACTCATTGAATCCTGTTTGAGCATCACCTCTCCGGATTCGCTCTTGTTGGCCGGATTATCCCGTTTCTCCTCGCCGCGCAGAATACTGAGATTCTCTCCGCTGCTGATGGCCGCAATTTCCGCAGCACTCTCCGTAAAACCGTTTTTCTGAGCCTTCTTGAACCAGTAGTCGGCCCGGTCGTCATGCTGCGGAAGGATTCTCCCGGAAAGGTAGGCCTTATACAGGCGATACTGCGACTCACCATCCTCTTTCGCCGCCTTGCCGAGCATCTGCGCCACATCGAGATAGTTGAGCGATGCCGTCTCCAGCTCGACCGACAGATCGACGATCGCCGTCAGCAGCAGCTTCAGCTCCTCGTCCGGGCACCGTTCGGCAACCTCCTGCAGATCACTTCGATCGGCGATCTCCAGATCCTTCAGTTCCGAATAGAGATCGACCTTTACCATGAACCACGGAAGCTCCAGCGATTTGTTCATCACCTTGAGGATATCCGCTCCGGGGAAAGGATAAAAATGTGCCGGCGTCAATACGAGATCCTCCTCGATCGAGATGTTGTGCTTCGCAAAATAGGGCTTCAGCGACGGGAGGAACCGCTGCAGATAAAGCTCCGCAAGATGCCGGTACGCCTTCGGCAGGCGGGCCATGAACGTTTCGTCGTCCCACGCCGCCGCCTCTTCCCGCAGAACAGCCATCTCCGCATCCGTAAGCACTTCGTATTCCGACATGACTTTCGGTTCTTCACGACCGAATACGTTGTTCATCCAGATCGGATCCTCAAGCGACGCCGAATAGACCCTTGCATAAAGCATCCGCTCCATGTATGACGGAGACCCTTTCAACGTTTCGGCAACCCGGTTGCGAAGACGCACAAGCACCTTCGTCCGTTTCGTCTCGTTGTAGATTCTGCAGATCGCGGGCAAATGACCCAGCAGATCGGTCTCCTCCCAATAATCCGCCAACGCCTGCCTGGCCCCTTCGTAGCCCATCTCCACGGCCGACTCGAACCAGCGTTCCGCCATCTCCGAGCCTTTCTTGCGAAGTGCCGCCGCTACGTCATAAACGGCCTTGCCGCTCGACTTGATCAATTCCAGCTCCCTGAGCCGGCTCTTCGGGAAACGCGAATCGGCATAATCGTCGGCAATGATGCCCGACACCAGTTCCACGAATGAATCGTAAGCCTCGTTGTTACCCGAATTGAGCTGCACGGCCTTCTGATAGGCCGTCAACGCCTGCTCGTAATCTTTCGGGCACCCCTCGCCGTGCTCGTACATCTTACCCAGCGCCACCCACGCATCATCGATCGTGGAGCTTTCGACTGCGGCCTTCATCCATTTGAAAGCCTCCGTGTCGTTCTTCGGCACCACCTTGCCTTCATGATACAACTGCCCCAGTCGATAGCGCGCCCAGTCGAACCCTCCGTACAACGCCGACTTGCGAAGCCATTGCACCGCTTCACGATGATCCGCCTCCGATTCACTCTCCAACAGCAACTCGGCATAGTGGTACTGACCTACCGAATCGTTGCCGTCGGCCGACATCCGATAGTAATACTCCGCCTTCTCACGATCCTTCTCGACGCCCAAGCCGTTGCAATAGAGATAACCGAGCAGGAAAACACCGTAAAAGTCATTGATTTCGGGCGATTTCTCCACATAGGAGAGCGCTTTCCCGTAATCGGTTTCGACACCGTCCTGACCGGTCAGATAGATATAGGCCGCATTCGAATGGGCGATGGGATATCCCAACGCAACCGCCTTGTCGAAATATTCGAGCGCCGTATGGACGTTGCGCTCCACGCAGTCGCCGTCGCGATAGCAGCAACCCAGTGCGTTGTAACCGCAGGCCAGCCCCAGCTCCACCGCCTTGAGCGTCCATTTGTAGGACATCGGGACGTTCTTCTCGACACCTTCGCCCGAATAATACATCGTGATTATCCGGTGAATCGCCGACTCGTTTCCACCCAATGCGGCCTTGTGATACCAGGAAAAGGCCGTCTTGAGATCTTTCCGCACACCGACCCCCAGATAATAAAGTTCGCCGACCTCGAAATTCTGAACCGCCTCGTCCGAAGGTACGATTTCGATCTGTTCCTCCGGCTCCGTCTGCGGCCGCTCTTCTCCCGACGCCGGTTTGGCCCCGCCCGCCGAGAGCGTTATCGCCGTATCGTTCTCCGCCCCCTCACAGCTCAGATTCAGACGGCTCACAATGATCTCGATCGTCGTCCGGGGAACCCGCTCATAATAGATCACGTTGTCGATGAAGCGGATCTTTTCGATCTCCTTGGGCCAATGTTTCGGATATTCGAAATCCTCCGTAGCCACGGGGATGATCTTCTTGCCGTGCTGCAGGGCGCTGCAGATCTCTTCGAGGACCATGTCCCCCTCTTCCCAACAACGGTCGATGCATCCTTTGGTCAGCAGCAACAGGAAATTGGGCGTCTCGCCGATCCGTGCAAGCACCTCCTCGCGATAGTCGCGGCCATTCTGCTCGTCCATGTCGAGATAGACCCGGAAGCCCTGCTTCTCAAGGTCGTTCTTGATCAGACGCGCATACGATGAACCGCCCTGTCGGCGGTAACTGATAAAAATATCGAATTTCATCCCGCAGGTCCGTAATTGTCAGGGGCGCACGATGACACGCCTACTGGTTCATGTACTGGGCAAAATCGTTCCGAACGCTCAGCAGAATATTGATCAGACGTCCCAGGATGCGTTTGATCTGGGGATCATCCGCGCTGATGAAGATTTCGCACGAAGCATAGGTGTTGTCCTTGATGATGTTGACCTTCGCAACCTTGTATTCCGAAGCCACCTTGTTTGCGACATAGTAAACCTTCGCACGTTCCTGATCGCTCTCGATGCTCCAGAAGCCGGGAAGCATCACCCGCAGATAGACGTCGTCATCCTTGAAGGTCCGGATGAAGAGGGTAAAGCCCTGACTTTTGAACATGATATCGCCGTCATCGTCGATCGACGGACGATAGCCCTCCTCCTGGAGGAAATCCATGCAAACGTTGTGAAGTGTTGCCATAATAAATAGATGAGTTAACGGTAAAAATGAATATGTTCCTGTTTTGCAAAGATAACATTTTTTACCGAACAACACAGCGGGCGCCGATATTTTTTAAAAAATATCGGCGCCCGCAAGAAACAACCCGTCAGCGATCAGAAGGTCAGCGTATCCACATAGACCAGATTGTCGATACAGAAATAGCACGGAGCCATTACGTTATCGCACGAATAACGGAAAGCGAGTTTATCGACCCAGCCCAGCGACGACAGGTCCTGATAGGTCCAGTCATCGAGTACCAGCCCCTTCTCCGCATCGACCAGCTTCACCGAAACAGACCGCACGAGCAGACCGTCGGCGTAGCCTTCGATGGTCAGCAGCGCATCGACCTTTTTGGGAGCGCCGCCGGTCGTGGAATCCCCTTGAAGCCACCACAAGTAAGCATAGGTGTTGTTGTTTACCCATACACCTACGGGATTTACCTTTTGCGAGAAGGTCACGGTCGGGAGAGCCCCCTCATTGCCGTTCTCCGCATTCCACGAATCGTAATAGGCGACGGCAAACTTCTTCGAACCGTCAACACCACTCTTTGCATACACACTGTACTGGTTCGCAGGACCGGGTGTAGCCATATCCGTATTGTTCGAAACAGTAAAACCTGCGCTATAATCGGAGCCCCAGCTATTCGTATAATAGCACGAGAACGATGCAAATCCCGAAGTATAGAACGATCCGTTGTACTGATTGAATCCGCCTTCGGTCTCCGTTGCGAGCGCCTTTCCTGTCAGCAGGCCATTGGCATCGAGTTCGGCCTCCTCGAACGTCACGGTCTGCATCGTGATCTTCGGATCCGGATCGTCATTTTTGTCACAGGCGACAAGCGCCGTTACAGCTGCTGCCATCAGCAGCATTCGTCTCATTGTTTTCATTTCATTATTAATTTTAAAGTGTCCTTCAGTCTCTCGTCTCTCCAAAACCGCCGACATCCGTCCCTTGCCCCGGTGCAATACCGCTTCCCGGCCAAATCCGAATGCCGCAGCAACCTCCCGAGCCTACATCCGGCCCGCTCCGCTCCGCATCACGGATATTTCCGCTCCGCATCACGGATATTTCCGCTTCGCACTCCGCTGCCTGGAGCACTCCGCAGTCAATTTCAAAGGCTGCTTCGGCGGCGGGCAGTTCCTCAACGAACGGTTTCGTGCCGGTTTTGTTTTGCCTCGGGACCGCATTTCCCTGCGCCGCCCCTCTCACCATCTTTTCGAATGCCGCTGCGGATTCCGATTGCATGACAACGATACGAGAGATTCACTCGATGAATCGTCGCAGAATATCGGCTGTCACTCGCAGTCCGTTATTCGACCCTTGCGGGAAGATGGCCAAGGCAGGTCTTCTGACTCGTCCTCCGAACGACACCTTCCCGGTCATCCGACCAGTGGCGCCACGTCGTCCGGTTTCCTGGACTCACAGCAGCGGGACTGTCGCAGATTCGCACTGCGTTCCCTTTTGATCCTGCGGACTCTGCATCCGCATGCGGAACCTTCGCGTTGCAAAAGTAGGAAAAAATTTTTATCTTTGCGCCCGTTAATGTTAAAATCAACCAAATAATGAAACACGCTTACGTTTTTCCGGGTCAGGGAGCTCAGGCCGTCGGTATGGGCAAAGACCTCTACGATAACGTGGCCGAAGCCAAAACGCTCTTCGAGCAGGCCAACGACATTCTCGGCTTCCGCATTACCGACATCATGTTTGCCGGAACTCCGGAGGAGCTGAAGCAAACGAAGGTCACCCAGCCCGCCGTATTCCTTCACTCGGTCATTCTGGCCAAGTCGCTGGGTGTAAAGCCCGACATGGTTGCGGGACATTCGCTGGGTGAATTCTCGGCGCTGGTCGTAGCCGGAGCCCTCTCGTTCGAGGACGGTCTGCGGCTCGTGTCGAAACGTGCAATGGCCATGCAGGCCGCATGCGAGGCACAACCCGGAACGATGGCCGCCATTCTCGGTCTGAGCGACGATGTCGTGGAAAAGACCTGCGCGGAGATCGACGGTGTCGTTGTCGCAGCCAACTACAACTGCCCCGGACAGCTTGTCATATCGGGAGCCGTTGAAGCGGTCGATGCAGCATGTGAAACCCTCAAGGCTGCAGGTGCACGCCGTGCCCTGCGTCTGCCTGTCGGCGGAGCCTTCCACTCCCCGCTCATGGAGCCTGCACGCGCCGAACTGGCCAAAGCCATCGCCGATGCACCCATTCACACTCCGGTCTGCCCCATTTATCAGAATGTCGATGCCAAACCGCAAACCGACCCGACGGTCATCCGTGAAAACCTCATCGCACAATTGACCGCCCCGGTACGGTGGACCCAGATCGTCAAGAACATGCTGGCCGACGGTGCCACGGAGTTCACGGAACTGGGCCCGGGAACCGTTCTTCAGGGACTCATCAAAAAGGTCAACCCCGAAGCCGTTGTCGAGTCGCGCGCGACGCTCTAAACGGGAGAACCAGTATTCCAAGAAAAAGGAATCGCCTGATATTCAGACGGTTCCTTTTTCTTATGCAACAAAAGGGCGGAAATTCTTAAAAAATTTCAAATGCCTTTCGTTTTTTTCGGGAGAAATTTCTATATTTGCAGAAATATATTAAAAAAAACCGCATATACCTTATATGACATCCCTAACCGAATTCTTCAACAAACAGGAAGATGAAACCCTCAAGGGCATTTCGCATAAAAACAGTCTCATCAAGCGGAACATCATCGCCCACATGGCCGTACACGGTGAATGCACCCTGTCGGAGCTGACCAAGCAACTGCACATCTCCGTACCGACAATCACCAAACTGGTGCAGGAGCTCGTCGAAGAGAACATCGTCACCGACAACGGAAAGGTCGAGACCCCCGGAGGACGCCGCCCCAATATCTATGGTCTGGCAAATTCGGCCATCTATTTCGTAGGCGTGAACGTGGGACGCGACTTCATGGGATATGTAGTTACCGATCTCCAGAACAACATCATCCACGAACAGATGGATCCGACCTTCGAACTGGTGGACCGCCCGCAATGCCTCGACCGCATCTGCTCCAACATCGAGGAGTTCGTCAACAACTGCGGCATCGACCGCAGCAAGATCCTCGGGCTGGGTGTCTGCATGACCGGCCGCGTAAATCCCTCGACGGGCCGCAGCTACAAATACTTCACCTCCAATGAAGAGTCCCTGCGCGACGTGATTGAAAAGCGGGTGGGTATCCGCACCCTCTTCGAGAACGACACCCGGGCACGCTGCTATGCGGAATACACCTGCGGCAAGGCCAAGGATGAAAACGACATGCTCTACCTGCATCTGGGACGCGGTATCGCCATCGGCATCGTCATGGACGGCAAGCTCTATTACGGGAAGAGCGGTTTCGCCGGAGAATTCGGACACATTCCCTTCTTCGACAACGAAAAGATCTGCGCCTGCGGCAAGAAAGGATGTCTGGAGACCGAGGTTTCGGGTATCGCCATCGAAGAGAAGATCTGCGACCTGATCGAAAAGGGTGTCAATACGATTCTGCGGGAGAAATACGACCGCAAGGAGCCGATTCACATCGACGACATCATCACTGCCGCCAAGAACGACGACAACCTCTCGATTGAGCTGATCGAGGAGGCGGGCGAAAAGATCGGAAAGGCCGTGGCGTTCCTGATCAACATCTTCAATCCGGAGACGGTGATCGTCGGCGGAAACATGGCCGCAGCGGGCGACTACATCATGCTGCCGCTGAAATCCTCGACGAACAAATACTCGCTCAACCTCGTCTATAAGGACACGAAGTTCCGTCTGTCGCAGCTCAACGAGAATGCCAATGCATGGGGCGTGGCGATGCTGATCCGCAATCAGGTGATCGGACTCTGAGTTTTGTTCACGATACGGAGGTCTGAAGGTTCCGGGCAACCGACACCTTCAGACCTCCCTTCATATGAAAACCCACAAGAAGATCGCACATGACACTCGAAGGAAGATTCGTCCGCCTGCGGGCCCTCGAAGCCGAAGACCTCGAACTGCTCTATGCCTGGGAGAACGACCCGTCGGTATGGGGCGTCAGCGGCACGCTGGCACCCTTCTCCCGGCACACGCTGCAACGGTTTCTCGACGAACAGCGCTTCGACATCTATGCCGCACGCCAGCAGCGGCTCGTCATCGAGACGCTTGCGGGCCGTGCCGTCGGGCTGCTGGAGCTCTTCGAATTCGACCCTGCGGACCGGCGGGCGGGTGTCGGCATTCTGATCCATGCCGTTGAAGACCGCAGACGGGGATTTGCATCCGATGCACTGCACATTCTCGACACATACGCCCGCGAGGTATTGGGGCTGCATCAACTGTGGTGCAACGTCGGAGCGGACAATACGGCCAGCCGGGCGTTATTCCGTCGTGCAGGGTATGTCGTATGCGGCCGCAAGCGCGAGTGGCGTCGCACGGCGGAGGGCTGGGCCGATGAATTACTGCTGCAAAAGATTCTCTGACAAACCCTGCCGGGAACGAAGCGGAGGGCTACCCTATTCCATTTCCATACGGCCTGACTAAACGACACCGGTGCATTTCCGGTGCCGTTTCCGTTTGCGCAGGAACCGGACCGAGCCAAAACGATCCGTTCGGAACGATTTCCAACGATGGTCTTCTTCATGACCGGACGGCCTGAAGCGCAGGATTTTAATCGAGGTGTAGAAGCAACTCACACAGAATCATTCCGAAAAGGCAGGTCGGAGCCGATCGGAACGGATTATTCTCCATCTTCCGGTACTTTTTCCGATGGAGGGTTGGGTCGGGAAAGATCGAAAGCACTTTTTGGCGGACTTTTCCGGATGAACGGATTTTTTGCAAAGGCAAAGCAGGACGGGTTATACCCTGTCATCCTCCTCCGAAGAAGCGGGAACGTCCTCCCGCAGAAGGATATGGGCCGCCGAGAGGGAGGTGCGATAGAACCGCCGGATAACGGTGCAATCGTCGGCCGTGCAGCCCAGAAGCAGTTTCAGTTCCGCGTCGCGCTTGACCAGATCGACCGTACAAACCGCCCCTGTCACCCTGCGGGAAGGGTCGCTGCCGAGCCACACATCGACCCCTTCACCGTCGGACGAGACCGTGTTGCGCAGATAGCCGTAATCGAGTTCATAGACGAACTCCGGAAAATCGGGATGCCGCGAACCGCGCGGACGGTCGATCACGATCTCCGCCCCCGCCGCCAGCCGGTCGAGCGCATGCCAGAATGTCCCGTCACACGACATATCGACGCCGTTTCGTTCCTCATCCGTCCTCATCATCGACCTCCTATTTTTCGGATCGGGAGGCGGATTCCGACCGGTCGGCCGCTTTCACTCCCTCCGCCTCGTCCGCAATCGACGATGCGGCATCCGGAACAACCGTATCGGCATCGACATCCGCATCGTCAAGCATCCGTTTCGACTGTCGTTTCAGGGTCGGAAGGCCTAACTTGCGCAACCGTTCACCCGTGCGCACGATGTTGTTGTTGCCCGACAACAGCCGTTTGCGGGCCTCTTCGTACTTCGCGTGTGCCGTATCAAGCGCCTGCCCGACACCTTCGAGCGAACTCTCGAAAGCCGCCAACTGTTCATACAGCGCCGTTCCGTACTTGATGATATTCTCCTGGTTGCGCGACTGCTCGTTGCGGCGCCACAGGTCATCGACCAGCTTGAGCAGTGCAAAGAGGTTCGTAGGCGACGAGATGATAACCTTCTTCTCGTAGGCATCGCTCCAGATGGCGCTGTCGTGCTGCATGGCTGCCAGAAAGGCCGGTTCGTTGGGGATGAACATGATGACGAAATCGGGCGAATCGAGCAACCGCTGGTACTCCTTGCGGCTCAGCTCCGTCACATGTTGACGCACCGATGCCACGTGTGCCGCGAGGTAACGGGCCCGCTCCGCCTCGTCTTCGGCACCCACCCACTCGGCATAGGCCGTAAGCGAGACCTTCGAATCGATGATGATGCGCTTCCCTTCGGGCAGGTAAAGAACCACGTCGGGACGCTGGTTGTCGCCCTTCTCGTCCTTGATCGTCACCTGACAGTCGTAATGCACACCCCGTATGAGGTTCGAATTGTCGAGAATCGTATCGAGGATCATCTCGCCCCAGTCGCCCTGCACCTTCGAATTGCCCTTCAGGGCGTTGGTGAGGTTCGTCGTCTCGGTCGTGATGCGGCGGTTCAGCTCCATGAGGTTGCGCAACTCGCTCTTCAGTTCGCCGTGCTGCTCGCGTTCGGTCGAATAGATCTGCTCGACACGTGTGCGGAACTCCATGATATTGTCACGAAAAGGCTTCAGCAGCACGTCGAGCGCCTCGCGGTTGGTCTCCTTGAAGCTCCGGCTCTGCTCGCCCAGAATATCGTTGGCGAGGTTGCGGAACTGCACGCGCAACAACTCCTCGGCCTTCTCCCGCTCGGCGGCACTCTCCGTCATCCGGCGAGTCAAGGTTGCCACCTCTGCTTCGGCCTTGGTGCGGCTCTCGATAAGGGTGCGTATCTCCGCCTCGGCACGTTCACGCGAGGTTCGGCTGTCGGCCTCGGCCGCCGCCAGACGTGTTTCCAACTCCGCGGCGCGACGCTCCGCCGCCTCCCGTGCCGCTGCGGCTTCGGCCGCCGCAGCACGCGCCTGCATCCACCGCTGACCGAAAAACAATGCGCAGCAAAGGAATACAACCGACAAAATGATCAACATGGTCTCCATAGATGGACAAATGTACAAAAAGCAGGTCGTTCGGTCAAGTTTTTCCGTCGATTTCACCATCCGTAGCTCCGCAATTCGGGGTGGAGTGTGTCCCGGGGGTTGAGATTCCCGTCATGCGCCGCAAGCTGCCGATCGTCCCGACCGCAAGGGATTTGCATGCAGATGTTTCGGAAGGGACTCCCGGCTCCGAACCGGATGCTCCATCTCCGTCAGCGTCGATTCTGACGGTTCCGTTTCCGGATCAGTTCCTCCCCCGACTTATTCTACTTCGATTTCGGAGAAATTGCTCCGTCCCGGCACGGTCAAGTCGAAAACAGAATTTTCTATCCTCGCGCCCGAGTTTCCGTACTTTGACTCCACCTTAAATACTCTGTCTCAGTACAGCCGAATCTGAAAGCACTGTTTTCATTTCTCTCTGCGCCCGACTTTTCGATCTTTGGCTGCACCTTAGATACTCCGTCTCGGCAGAATCAAACTGAAGTTTGCTTCTGCGCCCGACTTTTCGATCTTTGGCTGCACCTTAGATACTCCGTCTCGGCAGAATCAAACTGAAGTTTGCTTCTGCGCTCGACTTTTCGTATCTTTGTCTCAAAAGAAAATATCATGGCACGAATCATAGCTCCCTCAATGCTCTCGGCCGACTTCGGCCATCTGGACCGCGATACGCGGATGATCGACAAAAGCGCCGCTCAATGGGTGCATATCGACGTCATGGACGGCGTCTTCGTCACGAACATCTCCTTCGGATTTCCCGTCATGAAGCCCATCCGCAACGCCACATCGAAATTTCTCGACGTGCATCTCATGATCGTCGAACCCGAAAAATATGCCCGGCGGTTCGTCGAGGCCGGCGCCGACTCCGTCACCTTCCACTACGAAGCGACAAATGCCGCACGCCACTGCATCGACGAGATTCATGCGGCCGGCGCAAAGGCCGGAATCTCGATCAAGCCCGCCACTTCGGTCGAGGTGCTGCGCGACCTGCTGCCGTCGCTCGATCTGGTGCTCGTCATGAGTGTCGAACCGGGGTACGGCGGTCAGAAATTCATGGACAGCGCGTTGGACAAGATCGCACGCCTGCGCCGCATGATCGACGAAGCCGGACTGCCGACACTCATCGAGGTCGATGGCGGAATCTCGGTGCACAATGCCCGGCTGCTGTTCGACACGGGTGCCGACGTTCTGGTTGCCGGCAACGCCATCTTCGGCGCGGCCGATCCCAAAGCCGAAATCGACCGGATGCTTGCCGTCTGATTTCCCGTTTCGGGGAGGGCAGGCAGAGACTTGCGAAGAGAGATGGAGCGGTTCTGTACGGCTCCGAAAACAGGATTTATTACAAGAGATTTTATCCTCGGATGATCAAAAGGGATTGCAAAAACGCAATCCCTTCTTTTTAACCGGGCAGCTGATCGGGCGTGAAACAAACGGGCCCCGCAACTTCGAAGCCCCGCGAAGATGACGGAACGGGAAATATCAAGGAGTCACAACCTCATGCGGCACCGCCTTATCGATCGTTTTTCGGATTAAATCACTACCTTTGCGACGGATTGCACGCAGTTGACAACCATTTTTATTTTCGACATGATCTCTCTTGACAACCTCACGGTAAGTTACGGCGGCTGGACGCTCTTCGACAACATATCCTTTCTGATCAACCCGAAGGACCGCATCGGTCTGGTGGGGAAAAACGGTGCGGGCAAGACCACGCTGCTGCGGCTCATCGTCGGCGAGCAGCAACCCACATCCGGCGCCATCACGAAAAACGCCGACTGCACGATCGGCTACCTGCCCCAGCAGATGAAGGTGGCCGACACGACGACGCTCGTCGAGGAGACCGCGACGGCATTCAAGGAGGTGCTGGCACTCGAAGCCGAAATCGCCTCCCTGACACGCGAAATCACGGAACGCACCGACTACGAATCCCCCGCATACGAAGCACTGCTCCACCGCCTCAACGACGCGCAGGACCACTACCACATCCTGGGCGGCGAGACCCGCGAGGCCGACATCGAGAAGACGCTCCTCGGACTGGGATTCAAACGTTCGGATTTCAATCGTGCCACCTCGGAGTTCTCGGGCGGCTGGCGCATGCGTATCGAGCTGGCAAAACTGTTGCTGCGCCGCCCGTCGATCTTCCTGCTCGACGAGCCCACGAACCACCTCGACATCGAGTCGATCCAGTGGCTGGAGGAGTATCTGAAGAACTACAACGGCGCCGTGCTGGTCATCTCGCACGACCGCGCCTTTCTGGACAACGTCACCACACGGACCGTCGAGCTGTCGCTGGGCAAGATCTACGACTACAAGGTTCCCTATTCGAAATATGTCGTGCTGCGGGCCGAACGGCGTGCACAGCAGATGGCCGCCTATGAGAACCAGCAGCGCATGATCGAGAAGACAGAAGAGTTCATCGAGAAGTTCCGCTACAAGCCCACCAAGTCCAATCAGGTGCAGTCGCGCATCAAACAGCTGGAACGCATCGAACGCATCGAGGTCGATGAGGAGGATCTCGCAACGCTCAACATCAAGTTCCCGCCGGCACCCCGTTCGGGACAGATCGTTGCCGAGGTGAAGGAGGCCGGGATGTCGTTCGGTGAGAAACATGTCTTTTCGGGCGCCAACTTCACCATCGAGCGTGGCGAGAAGATTGCACTGGTAGGACGCAACGGCGAGGGCAAGACGACCTTCGCACGGATGCTCGTCGGGCAGTTGACGCCCACCGAAGGGTCGATCCGCATCGGCGCCAACGTCCATATCGGTTACTATGCCCAGAACCAGGACGATCTGATGGACGGCGACTTCACGGTCTTCGATACGCTCGACCGGGTGGCCGTCGGCGAGATCCGCACACGGCTGCGGGACATTCTCGCGGCGTTTCTCTTCCGTGGCGAGGATATCGACAAGAAGGTCAAGGTGCTCTCGGGCGGCGAACGCGCCCGGCTGGCCATGGCGCGGCTGATGCTCGAACCGTACAACCTGCTGGTGCTCGACGAACCGACGAACCACATGGACATGCGGTCGAAGGATATTCTCAAACGTGCCATCCAGCGGTACGACGGGACGGTGGTGGTTGTGTCGCACGACCGTGAATTTCTCGACGGCATGGTCGAGAAGGTCTATGAGTTCCGCGACGGCGGCGTCAAGGAGTATCTGGGCGGCATCTACTACTTTCTCGAAAAGCGCAAGCTGGAATCGCTGCGCGACGTCGAACGCAAGGATGCTCCGATACCGGCCGCTGCAACCGCGCCGAAGGAGAAGAGCTCGAAGCTCTCCTACGAACAGAAGAAGGAGCAGGAGAAGCTGCTGCGCAAGCTGCGCCGCGCCGTCGAAAGCATCGAAACGGAACTGGCGGAGACGGAGCAGCGCCTCGCGGCCTACGATGCGAAGTTCGCTGCGGCAACGACCTACGAAGAGGCCGATTACAAGGCCTACGACGAGCTGAAGTCGCACTACGATCATCTGATGCACGAGTGGGAGAAAGCCTCCTACGAGCTGGAGATCACCGAAAACGAATGACCGTGAGAGTCCTGGTTCTCAACGCTTCACCCCGTCCGTCGGGTATCATTGCACGGGCATGTGCCGTTGCAGCCGAGGCTGCTCGGGCGGCTGGTGCCGGGACAACGACAGCGGAGCTCTGTCGGATGACGTATGCTCACTGCACGGGATGCATGCGCTGCCGCACGACCGGACACTGTTCGCTGCCGCACGATGCGGCGCACGACTTGAGCGAAGCGATCCGCGAAGCCGATCTGCTCATCGTCGCCACACCGACCTACTGGGGCGGGATGGCGGCGCGGCTGAAACAGCTCTTCGAGCGGCTCGTACCGCTCTTCATGGGGCTGTCGCGTCACGGGTTGCCGCAACCCCGGCTCAAGGGCCACCGGGCGCTGGTCATCGCGGCCTGCACGACTCCCTGGCCCTTCAATATTCTGTTTGGACAGAGTCGCGGTGCCGTGCATGAAGTCCGGAAGGTGCTCGGTGCAGGCGGCATGAAGATCGCTCGGGTGGAGATCGCCGGAACAAAACCGATGAACGGTGTGCTGCCCGAAACGGTCGCACGGCGGATCACCCGACAGGTCACCGCCGCCCTCCGTAAAACGGAAGCTGACAGATAAAAACGGACCTGCCGATTCACCGTCCGACGAAAGAGACGGGTCGTTCCAAAACCAATATTGAAACGCCAGCGGGATGCAGCGATGACACGGAAATATTGAGGCGAGCAATCCAAAAGACGGGAGAGCGCCTCGGACAAAAGGCGAAACGGAGGAAGGTAAACGGCGCACGGAAGAGAGAAAAGGCGCACGGAAAAGAGAAGAGGCGCACCAGAGCGGCTCAATCCCGCCGTCAGAAAGAGCACAAAAACAAGGAGATATGGATAACAATCTGATTTTCGGAATCCGACCCATCGTCGAGGCCATCGAGGCCGGACGACAGATCGAGAAACTCTACATCCGCAAGGGTGCCGACGGGCAGCTGATGAACGACCTGCGCGACCTCTGCATCCGGCATCGTGTCCGCATGCAGGAGGTGCCGGTCGAGAAACTCAACCGGCTGGTTCGGGGGAACCATCAGGGTGCCGTCGCGCAGATCGCCGCCATCGAATATGTGCAGCTGGAGGATATTCTGGAGCGTGTGCCCGAAGACGAGACGCCGCTGGTGGTGGTCTTCGACGGCGTGACCGATGTCCGCAACTTCGGCGCCATCGCCCGCTCGGCCGAATGTGCCGGTGCACACGGGCTCATCGTGCCGCTCAAGAACGCGGCTCCGGTCAATGCCGAAGCGATCCGCTCCTCGGCCGGCGCCCTGACGACGATTCCCGTCTGCCGCGTAGGATCGATCCGCAACACGCTGCGGGCGCTGCAGAACGAGGGTTTCCAGGTGGTCGCAGCGACGGAGAAGAGCCGCAAGCTGCTCTACGATGCCGACCTGCGGCGTCCTACGGCCATCGTCATGGGAGCCGAAGAGACCGGCATCTCGAAAGAGGTACTCAAACTCTGCGACGAACAGCTTGCCATTCCGCTGATCGGACATATCGAGTCGCTCAACGTGTCGGCCGCTGCGGCCGTCATGCTCTTCGAAGTCGTGCGGCAACGCATCGGCAGCGAC
>CALUOX010000059.1 GCA_944322375.1 uncultured Alistipes sp. | reverse complement strand
GAGGGCTGAGTGAATCCGAAAGGCTTTGCGCCTCATAGGCAATCTGCATCCAGTCGCCGAGCGTTACGTTCGCATAGGACTTCACCGGTTTGCCATTCCGGGTTATCTCGGCCGTGGCCTCTTCGCCCGTCAGGACGACCCCCACGCCGTTGGCAAACGTCTGTGTGATCTGACGGACGTGGCCGTCCGTTGAGTCGCCGTGTGAGAAGGTCGTTTCGCAATTGGGCACGAAACCATTGGTCACATCGACTTCACACACCACACGGCCGCCTTCTCGCATGGCAAACCTCCGGATCCGTTCGGCCAGCGCGCTCTGCGTCTGATAGGTCAGGGCGGACCACAATGTTACTCGACTGACTCCCAGCATGCGACAAATGCGCGATCTCGTTGCCGGCTGAATTTTGATGTATTTCATTGCTTGGTTGATTGTTTGATTGATGCTTGTGCGCTATAACAGGGATTTGAGGAAGGCGATATCCTCTCCGTTCAAGGGATATCCATATTCGAGCTTGGTGCGGACGCAGTCGTTCCGACCGGCGATACGAAGCGCGACCCGGTAGAAGTCCTCGCCGTCGTCATCCTTGTGCACTGCAGACTTCCCGACAAGGAACTCCGCGACATCGGCTCGCCAGCGAACCGCATCATCCAGCTCGTTGTTGCGCTCTACGAGTTGCCCCTTCAGGGCAAGCAGCTGCCGGAAAAGTTCGGCCACCAGAGCGCTGGTCCCCACCTTCTTGTATTCGGCACAGAACAAGTCCTTATCCATGTTGCCGGCGGCCATGTACATCTTTTCGATCCGAGCATAGTCCTCGGAGTTTACTTTCAAGCCCGTGCGGGCCTCGAATTCCTGCTTTGTCATTGCTTTATTTGAGTTCGTTGATGATCGGTTTGAGGGAGCATCCGTAGGCAATCATCAAGGTGGTTGCCATCAGATCCACAAAGGCTTTCGGGGCCTCGAAAACGATTCCCAAGTCGGGCGTGTAGCTGAAGGCAATCCCTCGAATGATCAGGTAGAAGCAAATTCGATCCTTGCAGCTTTGCGTGTGCCATCTCTTAATATCGGTTTCCATTTTCGTTATTCTTGTAATTTTCACTATCTTTACCACGTCTTAACCTGTTAAGACAACGCAAATATAATTCGCAAATGCGAATATTCAAAATATTTTGCGAACATTTTTACGCTTTTGCGAATATGGAAAACAACAAAGGGATAAACGGTCGATTTGCGGAGATTATAAATCGCTTGTACGCAGGCAATAAGCGAGCATTCGCCCAGCAGGTAGGCATATCGCCAACCGTTATAGAAAATGTCGTTGGCACGCGGCAAGGCAAGCCTTCGTATGATGTCCTGGAAAAAATATGCGCAAATGCGAATATATCAGCCGAATGGTTGCTATCAGGCAAGGGAGAAATGATCCGGGACGAAGCCACACAATTAGCCTCGCCGACCATTCAATCAGCATTTACACTTCATTCGGATCGACCCATCGCGCTTCAGAACGTACCTTTATATGAACTTGACGCCTCTGCGGGCTTAGTTGCCTTATTCGCGGAGCAGACCCGACGGACACCTCTATGCCACATCCAAATTCCTGATCTTCCTCCCTGCGATGGGGCGGTATATGTTCGAGGAGATTCGATGTACCCCCTGCTGAAGAGCGGCGACATCGTATTATACAAGGAGATCCCCAATGGCGCCAATGGTATCCTGTGGGGAGAGATGTATCTGTTATCGTTCAACATCGATGGCGAAAGCTACATCACGATCAAATACATCCAGAAAGCAGACGATGATCGTTTCGTCCGACTTGTAAGCCATAATCCGCACCATTCACCGAAAGATATCCCGACGGACTCGATCCAGGCACTGGCGCTCATCAAGGCAAGCATCCGGTTCAATACAATGGGGTAGCGCAGAACATCGCGCGCACTTTTAGGAAGACATTTCTTATATATACAAATGTAATACACACATATTCAATAATATGTGTGTATTATCATTATATTTACCTCTGTCATTAAGGGGATGTTATACGATATATTTTGTGCACATATGGGTATAATATTGTAATTAAACCCATTCTACGACGCATAATTTTACTCATATTTGTCCCCCTAAATGTCCCCCTAACGAATACATTTCGTTTTTAATGGCCCGAAATAGTGTCCCCCTAAACGTCCCCCTAAATGTCCCCCTAAATCGAAACAAGCCGAACAAACGAACGACGGAGGCGAAGCGTTCAAAAGCAAGACCAAGAGCCTTTGAACGCCTTTTTGAACGCACAGGCAGGAGGTCGGTATAACAGGCGAGAAAATGGCTCTAATTCCCAAGTACGGGGGATTTAGGCATAAAAAACCGTCAAAATAGAGTCATCTCAGACTGTTTTTGGCGGCAAAGTAACATTACACGCTGAACGACGCGTTCAGATCACGCAGGGATGTAAGAGGGAAGTAACACCAAAGTCACATTTCGTTTCGGGCCTCTCCAAGGGATGTCACGCTGCTAACTACCTGATCGATCGCTCAATGTATCACTATTCTAATCGATCACTATCTATGCATTTCGTTTTATCCCCGGTAAAAGTGACAAATCGGGGCGGTGGACCGAGGGGAAGATGGCTGATCGGGGCGGCAGCCAAGGCGGGCGATCGAGGAGCGGGCAGCTGATCGGCACGGCGGCCGGAGCCGTTGATCGAGGGGAAGACGGCGGATCGGGATGGCAGCCAGGGCCGCCTGTAGGGGCAGTCTTTCGAAACGAACAGGAAACGGGGAGGGGAAAAGAAAAAGCCCACTCATCGGACGACGATATTAAAAATTTATTAAACACCAATATTCTCTACCTCGATATCTTCTTCCATGCGCAAAAGCTTGTTTTTTGAATATTTTTAAATACACAATTACGCGCATATTCACATAATCATCACATATTCAAGCAAAAAAATTAAACAAAATTTGCATAAGTAAAAGAAAAAACATAACTTTGATATATCACTTGTGGACAGTCTGCGGTTCAACAATATTATAAATATTTAAAAATAAAGTTCCGCATTTTGAATTCACAAAGACTGTCTGAAGAAGGCACCGTCTTACCAATAAATTTACATACTGATTTCTTTACCATGCGCACCTCATTCAACATGAAAAACATCAGACCAAAGAGGTATCTGCTGATGCTGCTCGCCGTTATGCTGCAAACGCAGTTTCTCGCCTGCAGCAGCAAGGAAGATTCCCCTGCGCCAGAGGATGAATTCAATGTCAACTTCCAGCTGCCCAAGTCAATAGAGGTATCCAAAGGCGGTGAATATACATTCGCCGTCCGCGAGGGGGGGGGAGAAATTGCACCTCTGACCTCTGACTCGTTTCTGCTGGAGTCGGAAGCCGGCATCTCCTACCTCTGTCCCATCGTCAACTCCACTTCCGGCGGCTTTACCATCCGCATGGCCGATGAGTGCGAATCCGGATACTATTATGCCTCCATCAGACGAGGCTCCCGCAAAAAAAATCTCGGACAGCTTTATATCAGTATCGTCGAAGATATCGGGTTTGAACCCGATGCCGGTACAACAATCTATGGTCTGGTAACTTCCGAAGACGGACCGGTAGCGAATGTCGTCGTCTCGGACGGTGTCGAGGTAACCCGAACCAACGAACAGGGAATCTATCAACTGCGCTCGGAGAAAAAATGGGGTTACGTCTTCATCTCCATCCCCGGCGGTTACGAAGTACCCTCTTCCGGAGTGCTCCCTATCCTCCACTGCAATCTAAAAGGTTCATCCTCGACCGTCGAGCGGGCGGATTTCTCACTTAAAAAGGTCAATCAGGACTCCTACAAGGTATTCATGCTCGGCGACATGCATCTTGCCGATCGGACCAGCGACATCTCTCAGTTCAACGATTTTACCGCCGACCTGCGCTCCTACATGTCGGGCCACAGCAGCGAACGCCTGTACGCCATCACGCTGGGCGACATGACCTGGGACCTCTACTGGTATTCGAACACCTTCTCGTTCCCGCAATATCTGGACATTGCAAACAAGCAACTCATCGGCCTGCAGATGTTCCACACGATGGGCAACCACGACAATGACTTCAAGGCCCGAAACGATTTCGACGCGGCAACCCCATACGTCAACAACATCGCCCCAACCTACTACTCGTTCAACATCGGCAAGATCCACTATGTGGTTCTCGATGACATCGATTGCAGCAGTTACGACGGTACGGAATCCCGCAACTACAAGAAAAACGTCTCAACGGAGCAACTGAACTGGCTTCGCAAGGACCTTTCGTATGTGGACAAAAACACACCGATCATCGTTACGATGCATGCACAGCTCTACAAGCCCGCAACGACGGCCGGGAAGTTCGAATACGACCACGATGTTGCAAACTCCGAGACGCTGCTGAACATCCTGGAGGGTTATACCGTACATTTCGTCACGGGCCACACCCACCGGATGTTCAACGTCACGCCGCAGGATGACGTTACAGGGGGCCGCAACATTTACGAACACAACTCCGGGGCCATCTGTGCATCGTGGTGGTGGTCGGGCTATCTCACGCCGGGCGTCCATATCGGCGAGGAAGGCACTCCGGGCGGTTACGGCATCTGGGATATCTCCGGCACCGAGATCAAATACTCCTACAAGGCAACCGGCTGGCCCGAGGAGTATCAGTTCCGCAGCTATGACCTGAACAACGTAAGCTTCACGATGGACGACATTCCGAATTGTCCCGCATCGGTAAAGAGTTCATTCCAGAAATATGTCAATGCATATCCTCCAAGCAGCAAGAACGAAGTACTGATCAACATCTGGAACTGGAACCGCAACTGGACCCTCACGGTCGTCGATGAAAACAAGAAAAAGCTCGACTGGAAACAGGTCAACGCCTACGATCCGCTCCACATCGCGGCACTCACCATCCCGCGTTTCAACGTTTCGACGATCACGTCGGCGCCCAATTTCATCACGGCAAGCTATCCCCATTTCTTCAAGGTCACGGCCGACGATGCGGATGTCGATCTGACGATCACCGTCGAGGATGAATTCGGAAACGACTGGACCGAGAACATGGAGCGTCCGAAGGCATTTTCGATCGAGACATACAGGAAGAAGTGATTCACCGATTCGATTTCAACGAACCTAACCTATATTTATTAACCAAAAAAAAATGAACTTATGAGAGTATTTAGACCATTGGTTCTCACTCTGTTGTTAATCGCCGGAGGAGGAATCGCATCTCTCTCGGCGCAAAACAGAACGGTCTCCGGACAGGTGCTCGACACCAAACAGCAGCCTCTGATGGGTGTAGCCGTTCTGGTCGAAGGAACGACCCGGGGCACGACGACCGCCGCAAACGGAGATTTCAGCATCGACCTCGCTCCCGGAGAGACCGTTCTGAGCATCCATTTTCTGGGCTACCTGCCACAGAAGGTAAATGTCGCCGACAACCAGGACAAGATTACCGTCTATCTTCAGGAAGATGCCATCATGCTCGACGAGGCGGTGGTCATCGGCTACGGTACGCAGAAACGTGTCAATCTGACCGGCGCCGTTGCTACGGTGAGCAGCAAGGAGCTTGAAAACCGCGTTTCGCACTCGTTGAGCAACATGCTTCAGGGTTCCGTTGCCGGTCTGAACGTCACAACGTCCTCGGGTAAACCGGGCAGCACGGCATCGATCAACATCCGGGGTGTCAACTCGATCAACTCCGCCAGCCCGCTGGTACTGGTCGATGGCGTGGTCGGCGACATCAACCGCGTCAACCCCAATGACGTGGAGTCCATCTCGGTCATCAAGGATGCTTCGGCCGCAGCCATCTATGGTGCCCGTGCAGCTTTCGGCGTGATCCTCGTGACGACCAAATCGGGTGCAGCCAAGGACGGCAAGGCCACCGTGCGTTACAGCGGACGCTTCGGATGGGAAGAATCCACGGCATCCACGGATTATGAAAACCGGGGATACTGGTCGGTTTACGAGGTCAACCGCTTCTGGCGTGTGGAACAGGGCGGCCAGAACTACATCCAGTACAACGATCATGACATGCAGCAGCTGCTTGCCCGCGTGAACGACAAGACGGAGCACCCCGATCGCCCCTGGATTGTCGAAGAGGTGCGCAACGGAAAGCGCCAGTGGGTTTACTACGGCAACTACGACTGGTGGGACATGCTCTTCCGCGAGAAGCGCCCCGTACAACAGCACAACGTATCACTGAGCGGCGGTACGAAAGACATCAAATACATGTTGTCCGGTGCCTATGACCGTCAGGCCGGTATGCAGCGGGCGCACCCCGATATCTACAACCGATACAACCTGCGTTCGAAGATCGACTTCCGGATCAACCGGTGGGCGAACATTTCCAACAACACGTCATTCTTCAGTTCGAGCTACAACTCATTGGGTGACGGCAGTATCGAAAATACGTTCCGCAACGGTTCGGCACACGCCCTGGCCTGCTATCCGATGCAGAATCCCGACGGAACGTGGATCTACGAATCGCCCTATCAGACCTACAAGGTTGCCAACGGCCGCCACATCATGCTCAACGAGAACACGCACCGCAACGTAGAACGCCGCAGCGACTTCTCCAATACCACGCGACTGGTTCTCCAGCCTTTCAAGACGTTGAGCATCACGGGAGACTTCACCTACCGGCTCTATCAGAACCGCGACACGAAACGGACACAGCCCTTGTATTTCCGGGTACGTCCCGACGAAGAGATCAAAGCGTATGATACGGGTGCCGGTCTCGACAGACTTTCCGAATCGATCGTTACGGCCAACTACTACTCGACGAACGCATACCTCAACTACGACGAAACGTTCAATGAGGTTCACCATCTCTCCGGAACATTCGGTATGAACTACGAACGGTGGGGCAACAAGACCGTATCCGTCAAAGCCGAGCAACTTGCCTCGACCGACCTCGACGACCTGAATCTGGCGACGCAGGTCGCAGCAGACGATGCCTACGGCGGCGGACAGAACGAATATGCCTTGATGGGCTTCTTCGGACGTATCAACTATGACTACAAGGGTCGCTATCTCTTCGAAGTCAGCGGTCGTTACGACGGTACATCGCGTTTCGACAAGGATCATCGCTGGGGCTGGTTCCCCTCGGGATCGTTTGGCTGGCGTATTTCGGAGGAGCCGTTCTTCAAGCCGGCACGCAAGGTGGTAGACAACCTCAAGTTGCGTGCATCATTCGGCAGTCTGGGTAATCAAAGCGTATCTTCGTACTATACCTACATGCGTCTGGTCTCGATCAACAACTTTGCAGAGTTCACCTTCGAGGACACCAGCGTCATGGCCAAATACTCTTCGCTGGGGGCTCCAATCGCTTCCGACATGACGTGGGAAACGGCTCAGCAGTGGGATCTCGGTCTCGACGTCACGATGTTCGGAAACCGGCTCAATCTGACCGCCGACGTTTACATCCGCGACACGAAAGACATGCTTACCGAGGGTATTGCACTGCCCTCCGTCTATGGAGCCGATCCCCCCGAAATGAATACGGCGGACCTGCGCACCAAAGGGTATGAGCTGTCGATGAGCTGGCGCGACCAGTTCCAACTCGCCGGGAAGCCCTTCGAATACAACGTCGGCTTCAATATCAGCGACTACAAGAGTGTGATTACCAAATACGACAACCCGGAGAAATCTTTTGCCAAGGATTACTATGTAGGCATGGAAATCGGCGAGATCTGGGGCTTCAAGACCGACGGATTCTTCAAAACCGACGAAGAGGCCAAAGCATACGCCAAAGAGGTCGATCTGAGTTACAGTTCGGGACGTCTGACCGGCGGCTGGCTGGCCGGTGACCTCAAGTTCCTGGATCTCGACGGAAAAGGAACATGGGATGTCGGAAGCAATACGGTCGATAATCCCGGCGATCGGGTGATTTTAGGCAATTCGCGCCCGACATTCAGTTACGGCATCAATGCCGGCTTCAGCTGGTATGGATTCGATGTTTCGGTCTTCCTGCAGGGTACGGGCAACCACTATTGGTATCCCAATGGCCAGACGATGAACTTCTGGGGCTGCTACTCCTACTCCTATCTGACCTTCATGCCGATCGATTTCCACGAAAAGGTATGGGCGGAGGACAATCCCGACGCTTACTTCCCGCGTCCGCGTGCCTACTCTGCAACGGGAGGTTATCTGGCCAAGGTCAACGACCATTATCTGCAGAATCTCCGCTACCTGCGTCTGAAGAATCTGACCGTAGGTTATACGATTCCCGTAAAGTTGACGAAGAAAGCCGGTATCGACTTGATCCGCGTCTATTTCACGGGCGAAAACCTGCACTATTGGTCGCCGCTCAAGAAGAATACGAAATATATCGATCCGGAGGCCGCCATCAACCGTAACACGAAAGAGGACAACCGCGTTTACTACCCTTGGCCCAAGAGTTTCATGTTCGGCCTCGACATCACATTCTAACCACCAATTACCAAGACCATGAAAAAACAATTGATCATATTAACTACAATCGCGCTGGCAGCAGGTGTTACAGCTTGCAGCAGTCTCGATCTGACGCCAAAGGACCGGGTCTCGCAGTTCGATTATTTCAAAAGCGCCACCGATCTTGAACTTTTCACCAACCCCTATTACAATGAGATCCTCAAAAAGGACAAGATCCATGATGTCTATGAGCAGCAGAGCGACCAGATCATCGGGAACACCCTCTCTGCAATACTCTACGGCGGAAATCACCGTACCGTTCCTGCATCGGGTGGAGGCTGGACTTGGACGGATTTACGGCGCATAAATACGCTGATCAAATATGCCGATCAATGTGAAGACAAGGCGGCCGTACTTCAATACACCGCACTGTCACGCTTTTTCCGCGCCTTCTTCTACTTCGAAAAGGTAATGCGTTTCGGAGATGTGCCTTGGTATGATTACGAAATCGGTTCCGCCGACGAAGCGCTTTACAAGCCGCGCGATTCCCGCGAGTACGTTATGACGAAGATGCTCGAAGACATCGATTTCGCCATTACCAGCGGCGGACTCACCGATGCAAAGAGCCCCTATCGCGTAAACAAATGGGCGGCCCTTGCACTCAAGGCCCGGTTCTGTCTCTATGAGGGAACCTACCGGAAATATCACGGTCTCGAACTGGAGGGAAACAACTACCAGTATTACCTCAGCCTTGCTGCGGAAGCCGCGAAAGAGATTATCGAGCAGGGGCCCTACAAGCTCTATTCGACAGGGAATCCCGACAAGGATTATCTGATGCTCTTTGCGGAGGACGATGCCAGCAGCGATGAATACATCCTGGCCATCAACTACGACTATGAGATGACAATCCGCCACAACGCTTCGGCATTCACGCTGCTTCCGACACAGGGCCGTCCGGGTCTGACACGCAAGTTTGTCAATACCTATCTGATGAAGGACGGAACAGCCTTTACGAATCAGGACGGATGGCAGGAGATGCAGTTCGTCGAGGAGACGGCAAACCGTGACCCGCGTCTTGCACAGTCGATCCGCACGCCGGGTTATACCCGCATTGGCGAAACGGATGTCGAAGCGCCGAATCTCGGACTCTCCGTCACGGGGTACCAGCCGATCAAATTCGTGCAGGCGCCTACGACTTCAAACGGCAACAACGACCGTGTGGACTCTTCGGACTGCGATCTTCCCGTATTCCGTTTTGCCGAGGTGCTGTTGATCTACGCCGAGGCCAAAGCCGAACTGGGAACCATCACACAAGAGGATCTCAACATCTCCGTCAAGCTGCTCCGCGACCGCGTCGGCATGCCGAACATGAACCTCGCACAAGCCAATTCCAATCCGGACCGCTATCTCCAGGCGCCCGAAACGGGTTATCCCAATGTTACGGGAGCCAATGCCGGCATCATTCTCGAAATCCGCCGCGAACGGGCCATCGAATTGCTGCAGGAAGGATTCCGTCTGGATGACCTCGTGCGCTGGAAGGCCGGAGCCTGCATCGATCAGGAACTCATGGGCATGTACTTCCCCGGCCCGGGACAATACGATCTTACGGGAGACGGCGAACCCGACATTGCACTTTACGCTTCGGGGACATCGAAACCGGAAGGAATCGATCAGGTATATGAAATCGACAAGGATGTTTATCTCTCCAACGGAAACAAGGGATACGTCTTCTTCCACAGGGATGTCGAACGTACCAAGTTCAATGAAACCCGCGACTACCACTATCCGATTCCGATCAACGAACGGTCGTTGAACCCGAACCTCACGCAGAATCCGGGATGGAACGACGGTCTCGATTTCTAATTTGACAAAAACGATACGATTATGAAATTCATAAAGCACATCTATGCAGTCTCGCTTCTCACGGCATCCCTTTTTCTTCTTTTGGGCTGCAACAATGACGAAGAAACCCGACTTTCGGATGCCGTTCTGGCGAGCAACGCCTCGTTGACGTTCGAGGCGCAGGGCAACACCGACAGGATCATCACGGTCTATGCCGACGCGGCATGGGAGACCGAAATCCCCGAATGGGTCACCGTCACACCGACCTCAGGCATCGGAACGACGGATGTCACGATCTCCGTAACGGACAACATGCGCGACGGCGCAGAGGACAACCCCCGCAAGGCCACGCTGGTCTTCAAGGGGCGTACACTGGCAAGCCGCGCCGAAGTTCTGATCATCCAGAACGGGGACAAATACCGCGACGTGAAGGAATATACGGTTGCCGAAATCGAGAAACTGGCGGACGAAGCGACTCTTTCGCTCTCCGAGGCGACGGTCATGGCCGTCACGACAAAGGGATTCGTCGTAACGGACAAGGAGGCAACGGGCAATCTCTACGTTTTGAATGAAACGGCCGTTTCCGTCGGCGACAAGGTTTCGATCCTGGGCGTCAAGACCACCGACATGCAATCGATGACTGCCGTCGAGTGCGATCAACTGAACGTGCTCTCCACCGGATCGCAGGTGACCTATCCTCAAGCGACGGACATCACCGATCAGATCGACACCTATACCGCAACCACCCGTGAATACATCAGCGTGACGGGTATTTACAACGGTTCGACCGTTACGATAAAAGAGGCCAACAACGGCGTAAGCTTCATCGATCCGCCGGCCAGCCTGGGGCTCAGCGCATTGAACGGGCACAGCATTACCGTAAAGGGCTACTTCTCCGGCGTCGCCGAACCCGTTGTCCGGATCATCGTAACGGACATCGAGGATCACGGCATCATCGAGACCATCTATTTCATGGAGGACTTCGAATGGCTCGATCCCTGGGCCGAGGAAGGCAACGGCAGTAAACCTGCCGGCCAAACGGTCGAAACGGATGATCTCGACGCCTATGCACCGCAGCTTCCCACGCCGAAAATAACCGTCGAGGGCCAAGAGGTATCCGCCCTGCAGGCGCTTGAAAGCAAGGGATACGAGTTCCTGCGCGTAACCACCAAGGAAGAAGAAGAGTGCATCTATCTGCAGCGCAACTACCTCAAGTTCGGCAAAACGAGCTATCAGGCCGGTATCATCCTTCCCAAGATCAAGGATATTCCCGACGGCGCCGAACTGGTAATGTCGTTCGACTGGTGTCCGATGCGTCAAGGTTCCGGCAAGATCGATCCGGTGAATCTGATCATTATCGTTGCCAACGGCACGGATGAGCAGATCTTCGATGTTCCCGAATCGGGATTCGAAGCAGGACATAAGCTCGAATGGATCAATGCCCGCATTCCGCTCACGGGAGCAACGGTCAACGAGGAGACGCGGATCACGATCCGCCAGACCCAATGGCCGGCCAACACCGCCAACCGTTGGTTCCTCGACAACATCAAGATCGTCGAAAAGTAACGATGCGACACTGCGGATCGTCGGACTGCCCCGACAATCCCGAAACTTGGACAAACGGCTGCCACCCGACGGTGGCGGCCGTTTGCATGCCATGACCGTTCCGCATATCGTGCCGATAACCGCAATATCCGAAACCGTGCACGGAAACCGGAGCAAAGGGCTGCCGGAGTAAAGGGCTGCCGGCAGTCCGCAACCGCAGATTTGCGACGCCGGCTGCAATTGCCGCCCCGATTTATCGCGCCGCAAATACGAAAAACCGAAAAAAATAGTTACTTTTACACTGTCAACAGAGAGGAGGAAAAACCATGTCGATCAAAAGCCAACTACACGATGTCAGAGAGTCGCTGCCTGCAGGCGTAACGCTGGTCGCCGTATCGAAAACCCATGCTCCGGCCCGAATCGAAGAGGCCTATGCCGCCGGACAGCGCATCTTCGGGGAGAACCGTCCGCAGGAGATGGTGACGAAATACAGGATGCTGCCCAAGGACATCGAATGGCATCTGATCGGCCATCTGCAAACAAACAAGGTGAAACTTGTCGCTCCTTTCGTGAAACTGATCCATTCGGTGGACAGCGAGCGGCTTGTGCGCGTGATCAACAACGAAGCGCTCAAACTCGGCCGGGTCATCGACATCCTTTTCGAAATCCATGTCGCCGAGGAAGAGACCAAATCGGGATGGCAATACGAACAGCTGCTCAAATACGTCCAAAGCGGTGCACTCCGGACAATGACCGGAGTGCGTGTACGCGGCGTAATGGGTGTCGCCACCTATACCGACGACGAATTTCGCGTCCGGCTCGATTTCGATCTGCTGGCCCAGCACAAAAAAGAGCTGTCGGCATATTTCGACGACACGTTCGATACCCTTTCAATGGGGATGTCCGACGATTATCCGCTGGCGTTGGAGTATGGATCGACGATGGTGCGGATCGGCTCGCTGATCTTCGGCAAGCGCAACTACGGCACGGCGGCCGACCAACAGGAAGAGACACTCTGAACAGGCCCCGAACAGGCTCCTACCTTTCTCAACCACCCCGCCCTGCCACATGCATTGAATCTCCGGACTCCATCCGGCTCCACGACCGGTTACGGGCAGATAACGGCCGGATAACGGTACGATTTTCGATGCAATGCGGATGCGGCGGAAACGGCAAGCAATATCATGAAAAAGATAACAAATCCCTGGCGCGGGATGGAGGGATATCACTGTTTCGGCTGTGACCCCAACAGTCCGCAGGGACTCCGGATGGAGTTCTACGAAGAGGGTGACCAGATCGTGAGCTGCTGGCACCCAAGGTCCGAATTTCAAGGTTGGGTCAACACCCTGCATGGCGGAATACAGGCGACGCTGGCCGATGAGATCAGCAGTTGGGTCGTCTTCCGCAAGTTCCAGACCAGCGGTGTGACCTCCCGCATGGAGATCCGGTACCACAAACCGATCCACACGACCGATGAACGAATCGTCCTGCGGGCATCCGTGCAACGGCAGCGGCGCAACATCGTCGATATTGCCGTGCAGATCTTCGACATGCAGGGCGAGTTGTGCACCGAGGCGCTGTGCATCTACTTTCTCTACCCGAAACAGAAGGCGCACGACGAGTTTCACTTCTGCGAATGCAGCGTGGAAGAGGAGGCTTAGCAGCGGCGCCCGCGGCGACGAGGATATTCACCCCGAACGGTTCGGATTTTCGTCTTCCGCGACAGGTGCAACCTGCAGAGGGAAGCGACCTCGACCAGATGGGGAGGGGCGGAAAACGGTCCGGAAAGGGCAAAGAGAGAGACCGAGGCTCCGGTAAACTGCAAAAGGGCCGGCCCAAAAGAGCCAGGTGCAGCCCTGCATCCATCGAAACGACAAAAGGAGGGTAACGAAGAACCATCCATGAAGAAAGAGAACGACAAACTTACATTCTATCGACCCGATATTGCGACACGGCAGGAGATACCTGTCGCCGGAAGCGACGTTAAGGCCGGGTTTCCCTCGCCGGCGGATGATTTTCTCGATCTGCCGCTCGATCTGAACCGGGAACTGGTGCGCAATCCGGCTTCGACCTTCTTCGTGCGGGTTGCCGGTGACAGCATGACGGGCGACGGAATCGGCAACGGTGATCTGCTCATCGTCGATAAATCGATCGATCCCCACGACGGATGCATCGCCATCTGCTGCCTGGACGGGGAGTTTACGGTCAAACGTCTGAAACTGGAGTCCGACGGCGTATGGCTCCTGCCGTCGAATCCCGCCTACAAACCGATCCACGCAGGCAGAAACAACGACTTCAGAATCTGGGGTGTCGTACGACACGTCATCAAGAGCTTCAAATAACCGTTTCGGACGACAGGCGAGCACGCCAACGAAAAGCGCCACGACATGTACGGACTTTGTGACTGCAACAACTTTTTCGCCTCGTGCGAACGGCTCTTCCGGCCCGATCTGGAAGGGCGTCCCGTTGTCGTGCTGTCGAACAACGACGGGTGCATCATTGCACGGTCGAACGAGGCAAAGGCGCTCGGCATCGGCATGGGACAACCGCTCTACCAGGTACAACAGCTCATCGAGCAACGCCGCGTAACACTTTTCTCGGCCAATTTCGCCCTCTATGGCGACATCTCACGCCGCGTGATGGCGACATTGCGATCGCTTGTTCCCAACACGGAGGTTTACTCCATCGACGAGGCCTTTTTCGATCTGCACGGCATCGAGGAACCGCTCGACGACTATGGCCGGCAAATCAGCCGCACGATACGCCGCAATACGGGCATTCCCGTCAGCATCGGCATCGCGCCCACGAAAACGCTGGCAAAGATCGCCAGCAAACTTGCCAAGCAATATCCGAAGCTCGAAGGCTGTTGCTACATGCACCGTCCGCAAGACATAGAGAAGGTATTGACAACCTTCCCGTTGCGCGACGTTTGGGGTATCGGACGCCGCTATGGAAAACTCTTCGACGGCATGGGGATCCGCACGGCCCGGCAATTCGTGCAGCTGCCGCAGGAGTGGGTGCACGCACGGATGGGAATCACGGGTCTGCGCACCTGGAACGAGCTACAGGGCCTGGAGTGCATCGCTTTCGAACAGATGCCCCCGCACAAACAGCAGATTACCGTCTCACGCAGTTTTCCCAAAGAGATCCATACCCACGAAGAGCTGGACCATATCATTGCGGAGTTCGCCGCCATGTGCGCCGAAAAGTTGCGGGCGCAGCACTCCGTCTGCCGGGAGGTCATCGCCTATATCTACACCAACCGGCATCGTGAAGATCAGCCGCAGCGTTACGAATCGGGACTCGCCACCCTTGCGGAGCCCTCCGGAAGCACGATCGAGATCGTCAAGCAGGCCCGTTCGGTGCTGCAACAGATCTATCGCTCGGGATTCGGATACAAGAAAGCGGGTGTCACGCTTTCGGAGATCCTGCCCACCTCGCACGTACAGGGATCGTTGTTCGATCCGGTCGATCGACAGAAGCAGCAGCGGTTGATGGAGACGATGGACAAGGTCAACCGTACCTACGGAAAAGGGAAGGTCATCATCGCGGCGCAGGGCACGCAACCGTTCCGGATGAACCGCGAGCACCTTTCACCGCGTTATACGACCGACTGGAACGAGCTGCCGGTTGTGAAGGCCGACTGACCGGAGTTTCGGGAAGGGGGGAGAGAGACAGAATTTTTTCCGAAGAGCCGAAGCGGAATCGCCCCCCCCGATTTACAGATCCAGAGAAAAAACTATCGACAGCCGGACCAGGCGACATGGCCGCAACCGGCCGAAATACAGGACGCACAACCGGACCGCACAATCAGACCATATAGTCAGGCCGCTCAACCGGACCACTACCACCCTGTCGTGTGATTGCAACGGCTCGACGGGACCGGCGGGACGGAATCCCGATCGGACAGGCCGCTTCGCCTCTGCAACGCATCAGCGAAGCTCCCCGGCGACGCTCCACAAACATCTCTTCAGATCGACGCACCCGTTTCGACGAAACGGAACCCCCTCCGCCTCCAGCAAACGGCGCTGCCCGGGCCAGCAGGGTGCAAGACGACCCTGCGCATTCACCACCCTGTGACAGGGCAGACCGACATCGGCCGGAGCATCACGAAGCGCACGTCCAGCCCTGCGGGCGCTCTGCGGTGCATGGACAAGCCGTGCCAGCAGGCCGTAAGTTACAACCTTTCCCGCGGGAATCTCCCGCACGACATCGTATATTTCCATTTGGAATTCGTTCCGATCCATCGGTTGCTGCATGCCCTCCGACTCAAGACGTGAAACTTTCTATTTCGATCCGAAAAGATGTTTGAGCCTCCGATACCGGCTCTTAAAACGACGGCTGAAATGCCACCGCTGCCGGATCGACCGCCGTCCGCTACTCGTGAAGCGTCTGCCAGAGCAGATCTTTCAGTTGGGGAATATTGTAACCCGTCACCGACGAGATGAAGATCGACGGAATGCCTTCGGGCAGATGGGCCTCCATCTCGCGCATCAACGCATCATCGAGCATGTCGCACTTCGTCACCGCCAGCAGACGCCGTTTGTCGAGCAGTTCGGGATTGTACTGCGTCAACTCACCCAACAGGATCTCGTATTCACGACGGATATCGTCGGCATCGGCCGGCACCATGAAAAGCAGTACGGAGTTGCGTTCGATGTGACGCAGGAAGCGCAGTCCGAGTCCACGGCCTTCGTGTGCACCTTCGATGATACCGGGGATGTCGGCCATGACGAAGGATTTGTGATCGCGGCACTCCACGATGCCCAGATTGGGTTCGAGGGTCGTAAAGGCGTAATTGGCAATCTTGGGTTTGGCAGCCGACACCACCGACAGCAGCGTCGATTTTCCGGCATTGGGGAATCCCACCAGCCCCACATCGGCCAGGACCTTCAGTTCGAGGACAAACGCACCTTCGTCGCCCTCCTCCCCCGGCTGAGCATAACGCGGCGCCTGATTCGTCGCACTCTTGAAGTGCCAGTTACCCAGACCGCCGCGGCCGCCCTTGAGCAGCACAAGCTGTTCACCGTCGGCCGTCACTTCGCCTACCGGCACCAGTTCCGTCGTACCGTCTTCGTTCTCGACGACACGACGCGCGACCGTTCCCAGCGGCACGGGGATGATGATATCCTTGGCGTCGCGTCCCGACGAGCGGGCTCCCGATCCGCACTGACCGTCCTCGGCAAACTGATGTCGCTGATACTTCAGATGGATCAGCGTCCAGTACTGGCTGTCGCCCTGCAGAATGATGCTGCCGCCCTTGCCGCCGTCACCACCGTCGGGGCCGCCGAAAGCCACAAACTTCTCCCGACGGAAATGGGCCGAACCGGCGCCTCCGTGTCCCGAACGGGCAAAAATCTTCACATAATCTACAAAGTTCGAACCTGCCATACGCTTTTTCTGACGGATATAGCCAAACGGTTGTATCATAAATGCACAGACGATGCCATCCGGCATATTTTCGTCCGCGGCTTCGCTCCTCGCCTGCCGCTATCCGATTTCGGGGCAAAGATACGAAAAGTCGAGAGCAGCGGCAAATGAAAACAAAGTTTTCAATTTGTCTCTGCCGAGACGGAGTATCTAAGGCGCAACCAAAGTACAAAAAGTCGGGGACAGCGGCAAATGAAAACAAAGTTTTCGATTTAGCTGTGCCGAGACGGAGTATCCAAAGCACAGCCAAAGTACGAAAAGTCG
>CALUOX010000058.1 GCA_944322375.1 uncultured Alistipes sp. | reverse complement strand
GTGACTCCGACAGGATTCAAACCTGTAACCTCTTGATCCGTAGTCAAGTGCTCTATTCAGTTAAGCTACGGAGCCATTCCCTTATTGCGAGTGCAAATGTAGCGCTTTTTTCCGTTTCATGCAAATTTTTTTGATTGTTTTTATCTCCGAATGTAAAATGATGCGGTCAGAGAGCTCTTTCATCCGGCTTCTTCCGCGTGACCTCATCGCTGTTGGCATTTCGCTCGGTCGGGTTGTCGCAATCTGCGGCAGGGTAGGGCACAGCCGGATGTCGGTCTCCGTTGCAGGTTCCGTCACCTGCGTTAGTGTACGGAGATCCGTTTGCTTGAGTTGTCTCGTGTCCGGGTATCGTCCTGTTGTCGAGCTCGACGGCTTTTGTCCGCGTGCTCTGTTCTCAGTCGTGAGAGGGGAGGGTGAGATTCAACTACCATTGAATAAAAAAGAGTTCCGACCCGCAGCAGGATCGGAACTCTTCATCAGTATGTTTCGCTCCGTTATTCGGAGAGCTCTCCGTAGATCGTACCGTTGTTGACGGTTCTTAACTGTCCCATGGTTGAAACATCGTAAGTGACGTTCGTCCACTCAATCAGGAAGGTCTTGTCCATCATGTAATCGACAAGGGTCTGGATGCTGCTTCCCGAATAGAAACCCTCCGAAAGGTCATCCATAGTGAGGGTCGAGCCGATGGTCGTGAACGAATCGCCGCTTTCGCTGAAGCGGACCTGGCAGCGGTAGTCCATCGACTGTCCGAAATCAAAGGTCGGGGTGATGGTCAGCTGCGTATTTCCATCGTTGTCCGTGGTGAAGCTCAGATCCACATATTCGATCTTCTTCACTCCTATGGTAAGCAGGAATGACATGTTGACAACATTGTTCATGTAGTATCCCATCGGGTTCGTGTTCTGGTCGGGATCGGGAATCATTCCGTTTCTTACACGCATGCGGGTGTAGTACTTGCCGATTCCGAAGCAGTTGTACAGTCCGATGTTGGCCGTAGCCTTCGAGTTTACAACCAGCGGCGTCTCGGTGTCGGTAATGAACGTGTCCTGATAGTATTTCAGACCTTTGATCTCGACACCGTTGATGGTTACCGGCTCGTCAAATACGAGATCCTTGGTTACCAGGTCCGTATGGGTCTGGCAGACGTCGATCTGTACGTTTCCGCCGGCCTGCGACAGCAGCATGACATTGCGCGTGCTGAACTTGACATCGACCGTGGTTCCGTTGACATCGATGTAGCAGAAGCGGCTCGGCTCATACGACGGCGCATTCTTGAGCACCTCCTGCAAAGCCCCTTGGCGCACGGCCTGCATTTCGTCCTGCGTAGCGCGGCGCAGCGTGGCCTTGATGCGGTTGATACGGCCCGTCATGGTAAAGAGATCGTCCGTCACCTCGTCGATCTCGTATTCGAAATCGGTCTTCAGGCCCAGGTTCCCCGAACCGCCGCTGATGCCGTTGTTCGGATCGCAAATGATATGCAGATAGTTGTAGGTGTCGAACGAGAGCACCGGACGCTGGTAGGCGTGGAACTTGTAGGTCGAACTTTTCGGTATTCCGTTGTATTCGGGATAGTCGAGGTTGTCGGTGTACATCGTTACCATGTCGTTGTCGGCGAACTCCATCCAGAAGCGGTAGAACCCTTTGCTGGTTTCGATGTCGGCAATCCAGCCGTAGTCTGCATCGACCAACTGAGCCTTGTAGGCCTTCATCGCGGAATCCACCCGAACGTCGACACTGTTGTCCATCGACACCGTTGTCTCGTTGCATCCGGTATAGACAACGGCTGATGCGATCAAAATGAGTATGCTGATATAGTTTCTCATAGTTACTTGACGTTTTTTTGCTTGTTAAACCCTTGTGTAGTTCCGCCTATTTCGTGGGAGGATTTGCGACGACATCAGCAATTGCCCTGCGGAAGTGGGTTTCAAGACCAAGGGTGCCGCTCGTCTCGTCATCGAAGAAGTACATGCCCCAGGTATTCTTGAAGTAGCTTTCGATGATGGCGAGCTTCTCGTTGAGGTCGTTTGCCGCCTCGGGGTTTACGGTCGATTTCTCTGCCTCGGCAAGAACCGTGGTCTGGAACCAGTCGTAACCGTTGACCAGAATGCCCGATACCATTTCGGCGAAGTCCTCGTCCTTGTTCGACATGGCGTAAGAGGTGATGAATCCCTCCTGATGGGCTTCGCTGTCGCTGACTTGTGACCAGTTGGAGTTGTAACGGCCCGTCGAGATCGTCTGATAGTTCTTGTCGAAGAGTTTGGTCTGGTGCATGACGTGCGTAAATTCGTGCACGATCGTGTGCAGCGCCTCCGTCAACTGGGCCTCGTCCGAAGCGTCGAAGTTGTTGACATTGAGCAACAGAATCTTGCGACCGCCTTCGGCCTGTCCGAGGGTGTAGGTGTTGTCACCGTTGTATTCGGGGCTGCCGACCAGAACGATCTTTTTGGGTGCGATCTCCTTGAGGAAATCCGCATTGCCGTTGCAGGCATCGATGTAGGGCTGGAACCATACGTCGCGAAGTGCGGCCATCATCGGTTGAACCAGCTCGTACTTTACCGGAACGAGCTGTACGTCCAGCAGGCTGGTGTAGGCTTGTGCCGTATCCCAACGGTAAACGACGTCGATGTTGTAGGGAACCGTATAGTTTTGGTAGAGCCATTTGTCGAGTTCGTTCTCGGCATACTCCTCACCGCCGAGCCCCGGAATGTAGAGATCATCTGCGATGTTCTCCTTTTCGCGGCAGCCCCCCATAAAGAGCATGAGGCCCAACAATGCTACATGAAAAATGTGATTGTATCGTTTCATTTTCTGTTCTCCTGTATTAGAATGCTGTTCATTACCAAGGTTGCGGAATATTGGTCATCGGATTGGGCTGCAGCCCGGCCAATGTCGCAGTTTGCGGAATTTGCAGGATGCGACGGTCGTCATCGGGTGTCAGCGTGCTGGTGCGGCCCGTCATATCGCGGTGCGTGACGGGGATGTACCACCGCAGAATGTCGTAGTAGCGCTGTCCCTCATAGAGGAATTCGATACGCCGGAAGTCGAGGATCGTCAGGATCAGGGCCTTCTGAAGTTCGGCCTGTGTCTCGTCCGTAAGGAAGCGGCCGGCATTGTATTCGTTGTTGATGAAGCTGTTCTCGCCGGAGGTCTGAGCCTTGTAGTAGTTCTTGATCTTGGCCTCGGTAAGCGAGGTGGTCATGATGTCGAAATTCTCTTCCGGAATACGGGTCTCGATGTAGAGGTTCAGGTCGTCGATGGCCTTCGAGAACTGTCCCGTCATGGTGTATGCTTCGGCACGCGCCAACAGCATTTCGTCCGTGCGGAACAACGGTACTTTGGCATAGCCGGTACCGATTCCCGCTACGATATCCGAATAGTAGAAGTCTTCGTAATACTTCTGCAGCACCTTGCCCTGTATGCCGCCGCTGTAGCTGTACACGATGTTCGGATAGGTCCAGCCCGTACCTGTCGCATTGAGGCTTGAGATCTGGTCCATGATCTGTTCGTCGAGACAGTAGCGCGTGAAGATATTGGCGGCGATGGTTCTGTAGATGGCCGTCACGGGTTCTGAGAGCAGCAGATTCCAATTCGCATCGGCATCGGTAAACTCCTGACCGATGGCATCGGGATTGTCGTTGTACGAACTCAGCAGATTCCAGTCGGTAAGGTTGTTGCGGCAGAAGATCCGGCAGGGGTCATCCTCGGCGGGGAACTGTACCAGCGAACCGTCCTGATTCTTCTGCCCGTTGGTGACATAGTTCGTCACCGTAGCCGGGAAGAACTGGTTCACATAGTTGATCACTTTGGGGTATTCGCGCGAGAAGAGTGCGACGCGCGTTGCCAGAGCGAGTGCCGACTGGGTGGTGAAATGGAACTTCGGTTCGGTATAATCGCTCGAACCGCCTACGAGTTTGCTCCCTTCATCGATGTCCTGAAGCACCATCGAAAGGGTCGAGGCTACCGTTCCGCGCGTGTAATTGGCGAACGTCGTCGTTTCGGGAGTCGTTACATAGGGTACGCCCGGATTGGTCGCCATATTCTCGTAGTCGAAGAAGTCCGAGAAGAGCGTCAGCAGGCAGAACTCCGCATAGGCGCGGCACAGCAGTGCTTCGCCGCGTGACAGGCTCAGCTGGGTGCTCGGTCCCTCCTGGGCTTCGAGCTCGTCAATGGCCGCCAGTGCATGGTTGGCCGTAGCGACCGCATTGTAGGAAGCCTCCCACAGACGGTTGTTGCCGTCCCATGCGCCGTCCGAGGTAAGCGGATTCTCCCGCCACTGGAAGGCGTCTTCCTGATAGAGGAACAGGGAATTGTATCCTTGGGCTGCCGTACCGTAGTCCACATAACCGTCGCAACGTGCCTCAACGGCCGAATAGAAGGTCGTTTGCGGGTAAGCCGAGGTGAGGAGTGCAACCACTTTCTCCGGTGTATCGATATAGGTGCGGTTATCGGGGTCCTTGCTCAGAAAGTCGGAGCAGCCCGAGAAGATACCGGCCGAGGCGATCAATACGATAAGTAATTTTCTCATATCTCTTTTCTCTTTTTTACATTAAAAACCGAGGTTCAACGACAGTGTGAACTGCGTGGTCGTAGGCATTGCCACACCACCCGTGTTGTAGAATTCGGGGTCGCGGCCGTTGAGCGCCTTGTCCGAGTAGATCAGCCACGGATCCTTGACGGTGAGTCGTACACTGGCCGTCTTGAAGAACCGGCTCTTGCTGATCCAGTCCGACGAGAAGTCATAGTTGAGCGATACGCTCTTCAGTCGGATGAAATCACCCTTCGCCACACGTTTGTGCGTGTAGTTGTAACTTGCATAGGTTCCTTCGTCGGTCAGCGAGATCGTCGAGTGAACGTAATCGACGATCGACGGAACGTCATTGTCGCCTGTCATGACGAAACGACGCTTGAACTCGTTGGTCAGGGCCGAAAGGTCGCTGTACGACGAGCTGAAGACCGGATCGAGGCGGATTACGTTGCCGGCCTGATAGGTGAAGAAGGCGTTCAGCGAAATGTTCTTGTAGCGGAGTGTCGTGTTGAAACCGCCCGTCCATTTCGGATCGACCTGTCCTTCGTAGATCAGATAGTCGGTATCTGTGCCTTGCTTGTCGATGTCTTTCGTAACTTCTCCCTTTTCGTTGATGAAGAGCGGAATACCGGTCTCGGGATCGAGTCCTACGTAGGGAATCGAGAAGAGGCTGTTTACGGGATAACCGTTCTTGTTGCCACCCTCGTTACGGATCAGTTCGTTCGTCTGGGTCAGGTTCTTGGCGTTCTTGATCTGGTTCCAGGTATAACCCAACGTGAAGTTGGCCGACCAGGTCCAGTCCTTCGTGCGAATAAACGAGCCGCCCAGCGTGATGTCATAACCGTGCGAATCAAGGTCGGCATAGTTTGCGTTTTTCCAGTATTCACCGCCGATACACGAGGTCTTCACCGTTGCAATCAGGTCGAAGCCCTTGCGGTTGAAATAGTCGAACGAGAAGTTCATCCGGTTGTTGAACAGCGTGACATCCACACCGGCATTGAGTTGATAGCTCTTCTCCCATGTCAGATCGGTGTTTGCAAGAGATCCGATGTAGATCTGGTTCTCGGAGTGACCGGGGTTGAACGACTGTTGATTGTAGTAAACGACTGCGGCGTTCGACGTGGGAGGCATGGCGGCCGTCAGACCATAGCTGAGTCGAACGCTGAGGACATCGACCCATTCGGTGGCATTCTCCATGAAACCTTCGTTCTGGATGTTCCATTTTGCGCCGAAGTTCCATGTAGGCAGCCAACGTTTTGCCGTGCTCTTACCGAGGTTGTTTGAACCGTCGTAACGGATCGTAGCCGACAACGAGTACTTGCGGTCGAACGAGTAGTCGGCGTTGGCATACATGGCCACAAAGCGGTCGAACTGCTCGGTGGCCGAATAGAGCGGTGTCTGACGGTCGGCCATCATCTTGTAGAAGTTCGGATCGTTATAGACGACGCCGCCCATTTTATATTGGTAACCGGGCTGTGTCGAAGAGGTGATGCGACGATCCGTGTATTTGATCTGCATACCGGCCAGTGCATTCAACTCATGCATGTGGGCACCCTCCCAAACCTTGCTGTAGTTGAGCGAGTAGCGGATATCGTAGTTGAGCATCCGGTAGTTGTCCGTGTTGTAGAAACCGCCCAACGGCAGGACAACGATCGGTTCGGCATTGAGATCCTCCGTGTTGTGCCACAGGTAGGGGTTGTTCTGGCGGATCGTCGAGTTGTCGGCTGCGCGGTAGGCGTTGGCGACGTTCGAGTCTTCGGTAATCTTGTGCAGCTGGTCGCTCTTCACATAGCGCAGGGCGCCGGTGAAGTTGAACTTCAAATCCTTGAGGATCGACCAGTTGAATTCGCCCTGTACTTTGGCATCCATCACGTTCAATTCGATCTTGTTGTTCTCCAGCTCGTTGAAGATGTTGAACGGAGCGTAGTTCATCTGGATGTACTCCAGATTGCCTTCATCGTCGTAGGGGCGTACCGCACGCGACGTGTTGAGGGCATAGCTGAAGGGGTTGATATCGAAGTCGCGCGACCACTCGCCCGTCACATCATTGATCTTTCGCGAATAGGAACCCGGCGCCTCCTGCATACGCAGCGATGCGACGGCCTGCACGCCCACCGAGATCTTGTCGCTGACGTCGTAGTCGTTGCGGAAGTTCAGCGTATAGCGGCTGACGTTGTCTGCTACCGACCATCCGTCGTCGCGCAGGAAGCTGATCGAAGCGTAGGTGCGGGATTTCTCGGTACCGGTCGAGATGCTCAGCGAGTGCTCCTGCTGCAGGTTGTGCGTGAAGAGCAGATCGAACCAGTCGGTGTTGGCCTTGGCGTATTTGAGCAGGAAGCTCTCGCGGGCGGCACGGGTGTTCAGCAGTCCGAATTTGCCGGTCGAGCTGTCGTAAGTCGTGATGGCTTTCCACATCAGACCGTAGGGGCCGTAGCTCGAAGCGTTGAGGATGCTTTCGTTGAGCAGTCCTTTGCGGGCGATTTCCGATGTGATGGCCATCTGGTCGGCGGAGTTCAGAATATCGTAGTTCGAGTAACGCGGCTTGGTGCGGATGGTGAAGTTGCCGGTATAGCTGATTCGCGGCGCACCTTTTTTACCTTTCTTGGTGGTGATCACCACGACGCCGTTCATGGCGCGGGCACCGTAAAGGGCCGTTGCGGAGGCGTCCTTCAGAATATCGAAGGTCTCGATATCCGACGAGTTCAGACCGGCCACCGACGAACCCAGCAGGGTCGTGGGGTCACCCGACGACAACTGGTCGTTGGAGATGTTGACCACGTCTTCGAGTACGACGCCATCGACAACCCACAACGGTTTGTTCTCACCGCTGAGCGACGTCACACCACGGATACGGACTTTCGGGGCGCTGCCGAACGTGCTCGATACGTTCTGTACCGAGACACCGGCAACCTGACCCTCCAGCATACGGCTTACATCCGTAACGCCGGCGATGGCCACGTCTTCAGCCGAGATCTTGACCGATGAACCGGTAAAACTCTCCTTCTTGGCATTTTTGAAACCCGTAACGACGACCTCTTCAATGACGTCTGCGGATTTGACAAGTTTTACGTTGATGATCTGCTGCTTGTTAACCGGTACCAGCTGATCCTCGTAACCGACGTAGGAGAATTTCAGAACCGGATGTTCGGATGCGGATGCCGGAATCGGCAACACGTAGGTACCATCGAGAAGTGTGGCGACACCGATTGTCGTGTTGTCGACCATGACCGTCGCGCCGATGATGGGTTGACCGTCTTCGGCATCGACAACCTTTCCCGAGATTTTCACCTGAGCAAATGTCGCGGAGACGCCGCCCAAAGCGAATACGAGCAAAAGTAAAAATTTTCTCATGCGCAAAATGAATGTTAATATTTATCTTCCTTCCGTCTTGTTCGGTCTTGTTTTGTCTTGTTTCAGATCCATGCGTGACGGGTTCCCCACATCATCCGCATCGACCGTTTCACCCTCTTCAAGGCCCATGAACATACTATATGCAGGCGACAAAGATAGCTATTTTTTTCATTTTCTCTCTTCCTGAAAGGCGGTTTTTTTGGAGTTTTTTCTCGCCGAATTAAGCAAAAAAAAGAAAAAGAGAACGTGGCTTATAAATTGTTATTATTAAAGCTTGCTGAGTTACGAATTGTAATCTTTCTCTCCGGTGAAACTGCTGCTTGTTCAGAAATGACCTGCTTGTCGGATGTGCCGGGTGTAAAATGCTGAAAGATAGAATCCAGCGATAAAATGTCAGCTTAGGATTCGGCGCCGTGCGGGTTTCGGGGCCTTGCGGAACGGTTCAGGGTTCGATTTTTCGTTCGGGGTGTTCGCGGATAAATTTTTCCCACGAGGAGCTTCCGCGGGGCGATACGGCTTTCCGTCCGCCGCCGAGTCCCTTGAAGCGCTCTTCACCCAACGCATCGTTGAGCGGGTTGTGCGACATGTAGTAGTGGCACAGCGCTACGGCCATGCCGTCGGTTTCATCGAATTTCCGGGGGGTGTAATCGATCTTGAGCGTCCGTGTGACGATTGCGGCCACCTGCTCCTTGGAGGCCGACCCGCCTCCCGCGATGCACTGCTTGATCCGGCTCGGGGCATATTCGAAAACGAGCCGTCCGCGACAGAGCGCAGCGGCCATCGCCACGCCCTGTGCGCGTCCCAACTTGAGCATGCTTTGTACATTCTCGCCGAAAAAAGGCGATTCGAGGGCTACTTCGCGTGGGGCATATTCATCGATGAGGGCTCCCACGCGGTCAAAGATGCGCCGCAGTTTGGCATAGGGATCCCGGAGCTTGTGCAGATCGATGGCCCCCATGACGACCGGCGACAACGACCGGCCTGCAACCTCGACAACTCCATATCCCATATAGTTGGTGCCGGGATCGATACCCATAATGCGATAGGGCTCTTCGTCCGTTCGGATCTTGTTCGTCATCATCTCTCCTGATCTCTCCGGTATGTCCGGTTCTCTGCCCGTTTTGTTTTGATCTCTCTGACTTGTCCGGTCCGACCTGTTTGCTCTGAACTGTCGGGCTTCGTTCAGCGTTGTGTGGCCCGGCCTGCTTTGCTCCGATCTGTCTGAGCCTGTTCAGAGCTGTGTGGTCCGGCCGGCTTGTCACGATCAGCCCGATTTCGTTCGGCATTGTCCGATCCGGCTTGCCTTGTTCAGGTCAATCCGATTCCGTTAGGCACTGTGCGCTCCGGCCTGCTTTGCTTCGATCTGTCTGAGCCTGTTCAGTGCTGTGTGGTCCGGCCCGTTTTGCTCCGATCTTCTCGCCTTGTCTGCCCGGTCGAATATGTATCCGTCCGGATTGCGGCGGGGTGGTTATTCCCCGAGCAGTTCTTCGAGCTTTTCGCCAAGAGCCTCGCCGCGCAGTTGCGTGGCGACGATTTTGCCGTCGGAGGTGCGGATCAGAAAATTCGAAGGAATGCTCTGAACGACATACGCTTCGCCGGCGGGACACTGGAAACCGCTCAGGTCACTGACCTGAATCCACTCCATCTTGTGCTCCTTGATGGCATTGAGCCAGTTCTCACGCTGGGAGTCGAACGAGACGCCGTAGATTTCGAAGCCTTTCTTGTGGTATTTTGCGTAGTCGGCCGTCAGGTAGGGGATTTCTCCCATGCAGGGACCGCACCACGAAGCCCAGAAATCGACAAGTACATATTTGTTCTTCTGGTCCTCGACGACCGATTTGAGCGTGACAACCTCCCCGTCGGCATTCGGTGCCGAGATCTCCGTGTAGGGCTGCCCCTCGCTTACGCGGAGACGGCCTTCGGCGGCAAGCCGCAGTTGTTCCATCTCGGGACGCTGCTGCCATTCGGTCGGAAATGCCGCAATACCGTCAAGGATCTCCTGCGGCGTGTAGAATGCGTCGGCATTCTCCAGAAAGAGCACCATGCCGAAAATGTTGTCGCGGTTCTGGGCGACCTTTTCCTCCATGGATTTTTTGTACTGGTCGAGCATGCGTTCCCGGTCGGCCGGACTTTCCGTGATGTTGTAGGCGTCGCTGAAGTCCGCCGCCCAGGTGTTGAACGCCTGCATCTCGTCGTTGGCATGTGTGCCGGCGACGATGAGGCCGTTGTTGTTGATGACGTCGCCCTCAAACGTAATGGTGCCGTTTTCGAGGAAGAAGCGGGCAAAGGGCTGCTCCTTGTCGGTGCTCAGATAGACGACCTGCGGCTCTTCGACCGCTCCTTTTTTAAATGCGAAGTGTCCGTCCGAGACCTTCGCGGAGTCAAGAACGTTGATTTGACCGTCGTAGCGGATCAGATAGACATATTCCGCATCGAGTCCGTCAACATTTCCCGAAATATTGTATCCCGTTGATGTGCAGGCACCCGTTGCGAGCAGCAGTGCCGCAAGGGCGAATTGTTTCGCGTGTTTCATCTCTGTTGTCTCTTGTATTGTTACTGTTGCTGTTCCAGAAGCTGTTTCAATGCTTTTTCGAGGGCGTTGACCCTTTGCTGAAGTTCGGGCAGGTTGCGGAAGACGGCGTTGGACCGGTGGAACTTCAATCCCGGCAGGGCCGGTGTACCCATCCGGACCTCGTCGTCGGGGACATTCTTGTCGATGCCGCTTTGCGAGCCGATCTTCACGCGGTCGCCGATGATGATATGGTCGGCGATCCCTACCTGTCCGGCGAGGAAGCAGTTGCGGCCGACCTTCGAGGAGCCGGCGATTCCCATTTGTGCCGACGACACGGTGTTCTCCCCGATCTGGACATTGTGTCCCACCTGAATCAGGTTGTCGAGTTTCACGCCGCGGTGAATGATCGTCGAGTCGGTTTTGGCCCGGTCAATGCAGGTGTTGGCGCCGATCTCAACGTCGTCCTCGATGATGACGTTGCCCAGCTGCGGGATCTTGTCGAAACCTCCCTCGGCGTTGGGTGCAAATCCGAAGCCGTCGGCGCCGATCACTGCTCCGGCATGGATAATGCAGCGGCAGCCGATGCGGCAACCCTCATAAATCTTTACGCCGGGGTAGATTTTCGTACCCTCGCCGATAATGACGTTGTCGCCGACATAGACCTGCGGATAGATCTGGCAGCGGTCGCCGATCTTTGCGCCGGCCTCGATGACGGCGAAGTCGCCCACGTAGCACTCCTTGCCGAGCGTGGCATCGGGTGAGACGGAGGCCCGTTCCGAGATGCCTCTCTTCTGTGGCTTGGCGGCGTTGTACATCTCCAGAAGCCGCAGCAGGCAGGCTCCGGCGTCATCGACGCGGATGAGCGTCGCACGAACCTCCTGCCGGGGTGAGAACGACCGGTTGACCAGGACGATCGATGCCTCGGTCGTGTAGAGGAAGGGTTCGTATTTCGGATTGACGAGGTAGGCCATCGACCCCTCCTTTCCCTCTTCGATCGAAGAGACGGTGTGTACTTTTGCATTTTTGTCGCCGACGATGTCGCCGCCGAGCAGGCCGGCGATCATTTCGGCCGTAAATTCCATCATAACGTTTCGTTTTAATCGGTTCGGTATGGATCCGGATCGTTTGCCTTTCGCGGATCGAATCGGGTTCACAGGTAGTTGTTCAGATCGATGCCTTCGGGCAGGAACTCCTTTACGGAGCGTCCGAAGCTGAGGACCTCCCGTACGGTCGAGGAGGAGATGTCGGCGACGTCGGGCGGTGTGAAGAGCATGACGGTTACCACCTCTGGATAGAGACGGCGGTTGGTGGCGGCCATCGTGCGTTCATATTCGAAATCGGTCGTGTTGCGCACCCCGCGGATGACGGCTGCGGCTCCCGCATGTTGGGCGAAATCTCCCGTCAGCCCCTTGTACACGACCGCTTCCACACGCGGATTGTCCGCATAGAGGTCGTCAATGAGCCGTTTCCGGTTTTCGAGGGTCAGCAGCCCCTGTTTGGCGACGTTGCTGCCGATACCGATGATGACGCGGTCGAACAGCCGCAACGACTTTTCAACGATGGCTTCGTGCCCCCGGGTGAAGGGGTCGAACGATCCGGGGAAGAGTGCTGTTTTCATCTTCGATGGCCATTATTATGGACAAAGGTAGAAAAACAATCGGGATTCCGCCGAAAAAATCGGTAAAATCTCACCCTTCGGTCGCGGAAACGATGCGGGGCGGGCGGAACAGACCGTTCCGACCCGCCCCGTAACGTGAAGGGAGCCTGTCAGGCGACACGCAGCGAGACGCCTCTTTTCGAAGATACCACCCGAATCCTGTTCCCGGGTTCGACCTCGCCCTCGACGATGAGGGCCGAAAGCGGCTCCTCGACATGATCCGACAGCGTGCGTTTGAGCGCCCGCACGCCGTAATGGGTTTCATAGCCCATCGCGGCCAGGCGTTGTTTTGCCTTCGGCGAGATCTCGACCCGGTATCCCAGACGACGGGTTCGTTCGAGCAGGTGCTCCAGTTCGAGGTCCACGATCCGCTCGACGTCGTCGGGCGTGAGCGAGCGGAATACAACGATGTCGTCCACGCGATTGAGAAACTCCGGAGCAAAGGTCCGTTCGAGCGCCTTGCGGTATTCGGCATCCGGAAGTTTCCGGGCGGAAGAGGCTTTCGCCGTGGTGGAGTATCCCACCCGCACGGCGCGTTCGACGGCGGCCCGGGATCCGACATTCGAGGTCATGATGAGTATCGTGTTTCGGAAATCGACCCTGCGGCCCGAACCGTCGGTCAGCACCCCTTCGTCGAAGAGTTGCAGCAGCGTGTTGAAGACCTCGGGATGCGCCTTTTCGATTTCGTCGAAGAGCACGACCGCATAGGGCTGGCGTCGCACGGCTTCGGTAAGCTGTCCGCCTTCGCCGTATCCGACATACCCCGGAGGCGAGCCGATGAGTCTCGCAACGTTGTGCTTCTCGCCGTACTCGCTCATGTCGAGCCGGATCAGCCCGCGCCGTTCATCGAAGAGCCATTTGGAGAGCTCCTTCGCCAGCAGGGTCTTCCCGACGCCCGTCGGTCCCACGAAGAGAAAAACACCGATGGGGCGGTTCTCGTCCTTGAGCCCGGCGCGGGAACGCAGAATGGCCCGTGTGACCTTTTCGACAGCTGTTTCCTGTCCGATGACGTGCGTGGACAGGTAGTGCTGCAGACCGCGCAGACGGCCCCGTTCATCGGACGAGATCCGTTCGATGGGTATTCCCGTAATGGAGGTGATCACTTCGGCAATCTCTTCGGGCCCGATCCGGGCGGGATGGCTTTCGAGTTGCTGCTGCCACTCCGCGCGTCGTTCCTCGAGCCGTTGACTCAGGGCGAGTTCCCGCAGCCGGGCCGTTGCGGCCTGTTCGAAGCCGGATTGCCGGAGGGTTGTCTGCCGGCGGTTTTCGCGCGAGGCGGCCAGTTCGGCCTCGGCGGTGCGCAGCTCCTCGGGTTCGCGGGCCGTGCGCATGTGCATGCGGGAGCCGGCCTCGTCGAGCACGTCGATCGCCTTGTCCGGGAAGAAACGGTCGGTCATGTATCTGTTTGCGAGCGTTACACACGCTTCGAGCGCCTCTTCCGTGTAGCGGACCTTGTGGTGCGCTTCGTAGCGCGGCGCGATGTTGCGCAGGATCTGAAGCGTCTCTTCACAGGTGGTCGGTTCGACCAGCACCCGTTGGAACCGACGTTCGAGCGCTGCATCCCGTTCGATGTTTTCGCGGTATTCGTCGAGCGTCGTGGCACCGATGGTCTGCAGCTCGCCGCGGGCAAGGGCCGGCTTGAGAATATTTGCCGTATCGAGACTTCCCTGCGTGGAGCCGGCGCCGACGATGGTGTGTATCTCGTCGATGAAGAGAATCGTGTCGTCGCTCTTGCGCAGTTCGTCGAGAAGCTGCTGCATGCGCTCCTCGAATTCTCCCCGGAATTTCGTACCTGCCACCAGCGCCGACACGTCGAGCGAGCAGATTCGTTTGCCGGCGATCGTGTAGGGAACGTCTCCGGAGGCGATTCGCAGGGCGAGACCTTCGACGATGGCGCTCTTACCCACACCAGCCTCGCCGATGAGTACGGGGTTGTTTTTCTTGCGGCGCGAGAGGATCTGCACGACACGTTCTATTTCATGCTCGCGGCCGATGACGGGATCGATCTTACCCTCGCGGGCAAGACGTGTCAGATCGACCGCAAATTTGTCGAGGAGCCGTGATCCGTCATCGGACGCCCGCTCTTCGAAGTTGTCACGCAGCGGAGGGTGCATCTCGATCCGGGGCTCTTCGGTGACGGTCATGCGTCGGATCTCTTCGTCGATGATCGGCGCCGTGAGGTGATACATCTCCAGAATCCGTGCGCCGAGCGTCTGGCCGTCGCTGATGATTGCGAGCAGGGCGTGAGCCGTGGATATGCTGTTCGCCGAGCGAAAACGATTGCGCAGTTCTTCGGCAAAACGAATATAGAACTCTTCGGGATTATCGGCCGGAGCGTTGTTGTTCAGGGCGATGTCGCGTTCGAGCCGCAGTGCGACCTGATAGAGTTCCCAGTCCTTGAGTCGGGTTGAGAGCAGTTGGTAGGCCAAGGATCCCTCTTCGCGCAACATTTCGAGCAGCAGTCGATCTTTCAGCCAGCGGGTTGTCCCCTGCTTGGCTGCGTCGAACGCAGTTCGGGCGATGAGTCCTTCGAGTGTTCTTGAAATCTTGGTCTGCATAAATTCTTCGTCTGATAATTCGCCGTAAGAACGCCGTGATGTGCGGGGTTATTGTGTGCGCTTATGGAATCTGAATTTCTATCAGCTTCTATCAGCCAAAACGGCACCCTGAAGTGCGGTGACGTTGGGTTGTACAGGTGAGATAAAAATGCATTGTTGATAAGTTGATAATGTGTTGATAAGATGTTGATAAGTGAATCGATGATCCGGGGTTGACAGATGGTTTGTCTTGAAGGGCGAATGTTGTTGGGCGGTAATGGCGGGACTGGAAGAGAATCTGTAAGGCGATGAAAATCCGCGATGTCTGGAGATGAGTGGATTTTGCTCCTCGCGGATGCGATCTTTCAGAAGGGGTGATATGTGAGGCGAGGGGTGCAAGTGAAAAAGGGAGGAGGAGAGTGTGGCGAAGAGAGGAGGAGAAGAGAGGAGGAAGAGAGGAGAAAGAGAGGAGGTTTGGAGACCAAGCGAAAAGAAGCGGAAGAGGGGAAAAGGAGTGGAGGAGGAGTGGAGAAGAAACGTGTGGCGAAGAAAGGATGGAGGGGAAGTGTGGCGAAGAGGAGTGTTGGAAAAGGTCGGGCTGGGTGGTGAGGTGGGGTGGAGAAGTCGGGCAGAGAGGGCGGGCGCGGGCAGAGGTGGAAGAGGTGGAGAAAAGAGAGGAAAAAAGAAAAAGAGAGGAGAGAGGACAACAGGGAGGTGGTGTGGAGAGGACAACAGGAAGGAACAGGTGGAGAGGAAGGAGTAAGGAAGAGTGAAGAGGGAAAAAAGGAGAAGAAGAAGACGGAAGACGGAGGAAGGGAACCGGTGGGGAAGGCAGTGGAAGAGGGCGGAGCTGTGAGGGCAGGGCAGAACAGAAAGGACAGAGATCAGATGAAGGGTAGGGAGGAGGCGGAGAGTGATATAGAGATGTGTAGAGGGGTAGGAAGGACAGAGGGGTAGGAAGGACAGAGGGGGGGGGAGGACAGATGGGAAGGACAGAAGAGAAGTAGAGGGAGAGAAGCGGAAGATCGAGACGCTCCGTCGGCGATGTACGCAACGATTCTGGAACTTGTGACCGGGGCCGGACAGTGTACACCATGCTGAATGTCGGTGTGCGGCTGTGGCGTTCGTGCCGGTGTTGTTATTCCTGTTTCCCGGCTCCCTTTTTGCAGCGATCTCCTGCGTTGAGGCAGACTCCTTTCCGATGCGTCGGGCAGAGAACCGTTCCCGCAACTGTATCAATCTGGTGTATCCCGAGTGCATCCGTATCGGGCCATGTACACGGATCGACCATCTGTTCAGCTACGGCAAGTCGGTCCGATTCGGAATTTAGACCTGCCTGTTGCGTCTCTGGGTCGGTTTGAGGACGTACTGTTGCGTTATTCCGTCGGTTTTGAGGCTGACCTGTCTGTTTTGCTGTGTTGTTTTGGTCCGTCTGGAGACAGATCAGTTTTATGATTTATTCCGGGCGGTTGGGGGTACGGGGCCATTCGCCGATCTCCATGTCGCGGATCTCGGCACCGTCGATGACAAATCGCAAGGCCGTGCGGACCTTGTGGATGCCGTAGTTTCCGGCTCCGCCCGGGTTGAGATGCAGCAGCTGATAGACCGGATCGTACATGATGCGCAGAATATGCGAATGACCTGCAATGAAGAGTGTCGGACGCGCCGATTGAAGCCGTTGCAGGATGCGAGGATCATAATGACGCGGATAACCGCCGATGTGTGTCATCAGCACGGTCGCCTCCTCGCACCGGAAAAAATCGACCAGCGGCCAGACCCGGCGCATCATGCCGCCGTCGGTGTTTCCGCATACGGCGCGCAACGGCTTGAAGGCCGCAATGCGGTCCGAGAGTTCCAGCGATCCGATGTCGCCGGCATGCCAGATCTCGTCAACGTCGGCAAGAAAGCGTTGCAGGGTGTCGTCGAATGTTCCGTGTGTGTCGGAAATCAGTCCGATGCGTTTCATGAGCGTGGGGTTTGAGTGGTTCGGATGCCGCCGGCCAGGTAGAGAGAGCCGATCGTCCCGGCGATGACGGTTGCGGCAAGTTCGGCCGGCGTCAGGACTCCGTTACGGATGAATGCGGCAGCTCCGCCGAGAGCCCGTAACAGGAACAGCGAGCCAATGGCATAGACGGCGGGCCGCAGCAGGGGCAGCGGCCGGATCGTCCCGGCGGCCGACAGGGCATACAGGGCGCAGAGTGCCAGGCCGCAGGCGACACCGATGGTGATCAAACCGGGCAGCGGCGACCAACAGGCGGCAAGCCGCTCCATGAACGGATCGATGCGGTAGAGTCGGAACGCGGCATCGAGCCGGAAAAGACAGAGCAGATGTCCGGCTGCGAGCAGGAAGTTGAGCGTTGCGGCTGTTTTCAACAGGAGTTTCGGCATGAGGCAGGATCAGTATTTTCCCTTCCAAAGCTCAGCGATACGGGCTGCAATCTTCGCTTCGGCGGCGTTCTGCACGTTGGGCTCGTAGAACCGTCGTCCCTTGAGGCTTTCGGGCATGAACTCCAGATCGGCGAATCCGCCGTAGTCGTGGGCATATTTGTACCCTTTTCCGTAGCCGGCCTCATCCATCAGTTTCGTCGGAGCGTTGCGCAGATGGAGCGGTACGGGGCGGTTTGTCGTGTCGTGCTCGACAAAGGCCATGGCCCGGTTGATGGCCATGTAGGCGGTATTGCTCTTGGGCGACGTCGCCAGGTAGATCGTCGCCTCGGCCAGCGGGATGCGGGCTTCCGGCATGCCGATCTTGTGCACCGTATCGAAGCAGGCATTGGCCAGCAGCAGGGCGTTCGGATTGGCCAGACCGATGTCCTCCGAGGCGAGGATCACCAGCCGGCGCGCGATGAAGCGCGGCTCTTCGCCGCCGGCCAGCATGCGGGCCAGATAGTAGATTGCGGCGTTGGGATCACTGCCCCGCACCGATTTGATGAAGGCCGAGATGACGTCGTAATGCTGTTCGCCGTTCTTGTCGTAGAGGGCGATGTTCTGCTGCAGACAGGAGGTAACCGATTCATCGGTAATGACCAGCGGCCCTTCGCTTGCCGCAAGCAGGATGTCGAGGATGTTGAGCAACTTGCGGGCATCGCCGCC
>CALUOX010000057.1 GCA_944322375.1 uncultured Alistipes sp. | reverse complement strand
GGCGTTTATGCCGGTCATGAAGAAGTCCGCCGTGAGACCCAGCCGTCTGACCTCGAGCTGCTGGGGGCGTGTCATGTCGGGATCGAATCCATCGATGAAGGTATAGCGGGACTGCGTTCGCAGTTCATCGATAATTCCGGTTGCACGGAGGGTCATGGAGTCTCCGTATGAGATGGATTGGGGTGCATGTTGTTCGATCTGCTGACGCAGAATCCGCCCTGCCTCATCGAGATCTGGGACGACAAGCGCTTCGAATCCATGCTGTTGCAGCTTTTTCGCGCATGCTTCGAGTCGGGCGCGTGTGTTGATTGTTTCGTTTTGCATGTTGGAATTTTCAGTGGTCTCCATAACGTTTCTGATTGTTTTGTCTTTTCGGTCTCTTGTTTGCGGCCGGCTGCTTTTTCCATGGGTTGTTATGTCTATTGCCGGCGGGATCTTCCTTGCGTGGCGTAACTTTTTTCGAGAAGGAACGATCTGAGTAAATGTAGTCGGTCAAGCCCTGTTTTCAGCGATGTAGCGCCAAAGAGGGGCTGCCATCAACGCCTGTACGATCCTGTTCTCGACAAGCAGTTGATGCACCTCCTCGAACGTAAAGAGATGGATCCGTATATCCTCGGTTGCTTCGAGGTGCTGCGTTGAGACCGGCTCGACATCCGTGGCGAGAAATGTATGGGTGAGATTGTTGTGCGACGTCGGGTTGGCGGAAAGAACCATGTAGGGTTCCCATCGTCCGCCGCCGTAACCGGTCTCTTCATAAAGTTCGCGTTGCGCGGCGGCCAGCGGCGAAGCATCCTGCGGATCACATACCCCGGCGACAATCTCGTAGGAGGTGCGTCCCAAAGCGTGCCGGTACTGGTCGATGAAGAGAAAGTCTCCGTCGCGCGTGCGGGCGATGACATTGACCCAGTCGGGGTATTCCAGGATGTACCAGGCAGGGATACGGGCGCCGTTGGGCAGTTCGACGGCTTCGCGCCGCACCGTGAACCAGGGTTCATGTGACAGATATTTGCTTTCGAGTACCCGCCAGGGGCGGTGTTGCGGATCTTTCATGGATGTTGTTTTGCGGCAAATATAACGAAAGTCGGGGGTCGGGCCAAATGTAAACATCGTTATTCGTTCCGGCCCTGCCCGATGCGGGTATCCGGAACGGCGATCGGAATTGTGGCGCTCCGGATGGAATCCGGTCGGGGGACCGCGTGGAGTCGGGCGTGAAACGCGCTTCCGCACGGTCCGTGAAGGAAAAGGATGAGAGATGCGGGCGGCGGGCGGAGACTTGTTTCTGCGCGTTACTTTTCGTATCTTTACCTGCGGTTTCGGGTCCCTGCCGGTTCCGTCCTTCATGCCGTGATGAGGCTGTTGCTGGAGTGTGGCTGTCGATGGAATAAGTCGGGGTCTGCGATGGGACGACAGAGGGGCGTCCTGCGGGCCGTTGTCTGCAAGTCCCGGCCCGGACAGTCGCTGCGACAGCGGTTTATCGGAGACGGGATCCGGCGGAGTAGGGGAGGAGTGTAAAGAAGCCTCTTCGTGGCATCCGTACCTGTCGGGCTGGGTGGTTGAACCTGCCCGGCATGCGAATCATCGTTAAGCGGCAATTTGTAAAAATATTGTTATGATACCACCTGTCGAACGAAAAGCCATTGCCGATCTGCTTCGGCGTGAAGTCGTGCCGGCTATCGGTTGTACCGAACCGATGGCGGTAGCGTTGTGTACGGCCCGGGCCCGGGAGTTGCTTGATTGTCTTCCCGAGCGGATCGATGTGCGGTTGAGCGCCAATATCCTCAAAAATGCGATGGGGGTCGGAATTCCCGGTACGGGGATGATCGGACTGCCCATTGCTGTTGCTCTCGGAGCACGTATCGGTCGGTCGGAATACGGCCTGGAGGTGTTGCGTGACGTCACTCCGGAGGAGGTGGATGCTGCACGCCGTTATCTGGCGGAGGATCGCATTGCGATAGCACTCAAGGAGGGGGCTGTACCGACACTATATGTCGAAGTGGAGTGCTGCAGCGGAAATCGGCGTGCCGTAGCGATTATTGCCGACATGCATACGCGGTTCGTCTATCTGTCGGTCGATGACCGGGTGTTGCTGGACCTCCGCGGCGATTCGGCTGCGGAAACGGACGGGCAGGAGGTCCCCTTGACGCTGCGTCGGGTTTACGACTACGCCGTGACCACTCCCATTGAGGAGCTGGCCTTCATCGACGAAGCCCGGCGGCTCAACATGGCGGCCGCGGAGTTCGCCTTTCAGGGCGAGTACGGGCATTCGCTGGGACGCACGCTGCGCGGCCGGCGGGAGCTTCACGTCATGGGCGATACGCTCTTTTCACGGATTCTCTCCTATACCTCCGCAGCCTGCGATGCCCGTATGGCCGGAGCCATGATTCCCGTCATGAGTAACTCCGGAAGCGGAAATCAGGGAATTGCGGCAACGGTTCCGGTTGCGGTATATGCCGCGCAGACCGGAGCTTCGGAGGAGCAGACCCGTCGGGCGCTGGTGCTGAGTCATCTGACGGCCGTCTATATCAAGCAGAGCCTGGGTCGTCTGTCGGCTCTCTGCGGATGTGTCGTTGCGGCTACCGGATCGAGTTGCGGCATCACCTACCTGATGGGTGGCGGATATCATGAGATAACGTGTGCCGTGCAGAACATGATCGCCAATCTGACGGGGATGATCTGCGACGGAGCCAAGCCCAGTTGTGCACTCAAGGTTTCGAGCGGCGTCTCTACGGCCGTGATGTCGGCACTGCTGGCCATCGAGGGGAAGTGCGTCACGTCGGTCGAGGGAATCATCGACGATGATGTGGACCGCAGTATCCGCAACCTGACGGCTATCGGTCGGGACGGTATGGCCGCGACCGACCGGCTTGTCCTCGACATCATGACACACAAAGGAACGGGCGGCTGCTGACCGGTACCCTTCGAAAAGGACTGCGTGTTCTATGGAATACGGAGTCCGCTGGTGCAGGCTGCACCGTCACGGCCGGTTCCGATTCCTTCTCTCCTTGAATGACAGGCGGGGTGTACAACTTCTGTACACCCCGCCTGTCATCTTGCGGTCCTTTCCCTCTCCCCGGCAATCTCTGCCAGTGTATTTTGCTCAGCGTGTTTTTGTCCAGCCGGCCGACGTCCGGATCGGCTCCCGGGCCTGGGGAACCCCGTTATTTCGTCTTGTACGAGCAGCGGTATTTTCCGCCGGCCAGTTTCTGCAGCTTTCCCTTGATGAGATTGCGACGCAGCGGCGAGAGCCGGTCCGTGAAGACCTTACCCTCGATATGGTCGTATTCGTGCTGGATGACGCGCGCCGGCAGACCGGTAAAGGCTTCGTCGTGCTCCACGAACTTCTCGTCGAGATAGCGCATGCGGATCGAGACGGGACGCCGTACATCTTCATGCAGCCCCGGAAGCGACAGACAACCTTCGTTGAAGAGATCGGTCTCCTCCGAGTATTCGTAGATTTCGGCATTGATGAAGGCCCGGCGATAGTCGGCCAGTTCCGGATTCTCTTCTCCCCAGGGCGTGCAGTCAACGATGAACAACCGGATGTTTTTCCCGATCTGCGGGGCGGCCAGCCCGACGCCGTCGGCTTCGCGCAGTGTCAGAAACATATCCTCGATGAGCTTCTCCAACTCCGGATATTCGGGTGTGATATTTTCCGATGGATTGCGCAATATCTGCGATCCATAGATGACTATCGGATAGATCATATGCTGCTTAATGTCATTGTTTGTCTAAATCTGCCCCACAGGGCCCGGTACAACTGTCGGAATCCCGCTCTTGTAGCTGGATGTGTCCGCGCAACAATCATTGGCTGCCGATCTTTTGTCCGTACTCTGCGGCATCCCGGTCATTGCCTGTCCTTTACAGTGTCTCCGGTTTTTCCTCTTTTTTTCCTCTCTTTCTCCTCTCTTTCTCCTCTTCCCTCTCTTACTTGTTTTCTCTCTCCCCCCCCCGTTGCAACTCAGTCTTTTGCCGGCTCGCGGTGGCGGCTCGACATGTAATCTTCGAGGATGATCGTTGCCGAGATCTTGTCCACCAGGGCACGGTCGCGACGGGCCATCTTCCGCAATCCGCCGTCCAGCATGGCGCGATGGGCGATCACCGAAGTGAATCGTTCATCATAGAGAACAACCTCGACGCCGGGAAAATTTCTCCGCAGCCGGGCTGTGAGAGGCTGGATGTACCGCATCGTTTCAGACGGCGCGCCGTTCATCCGCATCGGTTTCCCGATGACGATGACGGAGACCTCCTCCCGCGCAATGTATTGCGACAGAAAGCGTTCCAGTTCGTGCGTCTCGACCGTTGCAAGACCTCCGGCGATGAGCTGCTGCGGATCGCTCACGGCGATGCCCGTACGGCGGGTGCCGTAGTCAATGGCCAGAATACGTCCCACGCGGCGCGTTTAGAGGTTGAGTTTGCGGAAGAGTTTGCGGAACGAAACCTCCTCGTTGACCAGGTCGTAAAGTGCATCGATGGCGACGCGCTCCTGCTGCATCGAGTCGCGGTGACGAACCGTGACCGTACGGTCTTCGAGCGTCTGGTGATCGACCGTCACGCAGAACGGCGTGCCGATTGCGTCCTGACGGCGATATCGTTTTCCGATTGAATCCTTCTCGTCGTAAACGACATTGAAGTCGTATTTGAGCAGGTCGATGATCTGTTGTGCGATCTCCGGCAGCCCATCCTTCTTGACCAGCGGCATGACGGCGACCTTGACCGGTGCCAGTGCCGGCGGGAAGGAGAGTACGACGCGGCTTTCGCCATTGTCCAGCTGCTCCTCCTTGTAGGAGGCCGACAGCACCTGCAGCACCATGCGATCTACGCCGATCGACGTCTCGACCACATACGGCACGTAACTCTCGCCCGTCTCGGGGTCGAAATACTGCATCTTCTTGCCGGAGAACTTCTGGTGGTTGCCCAGATCGAAGTCCGTGCGGGAGTGGATGCCTTCGACCTCCTTGAATCCGAAGGGGAAGTTGTATTCGATATCGGTTGCGGCGTTGGCGTAGTGTGCCAGCTTTTCGTGATCGTGGAAGCGATACTGGTCGTCGCCGAATCCGAGGGCGCGGTGCCAGGCCATGCGGGTCTCCTTCCACTGGTTCCACCACTTCATCTCCTCGCCCGGACGGACGAAGAACTGCATCTCCATCTGTTCGAACTCGCGCATGCGGAAGATGAACTGACGGGCTACGATCTCGTTGCGGAAGGCCTTTCCGATCTGGGCGATGCCGAAGGGCAGCTTCATGCGTCCGGTCTTCTGCACGTTGAGGAAGTTGACGAAGATACCTTGTGCGGTTTCGGGACGCAGGTAGATCGTGTTGGCCCCTTCGGCCGTCGATCCCATCTGGGTGGAGAACATCAGGTTGAATTGACGGACCTCGGTCCAGTTGCGTGTTCCCGAGATCGGGCAGACGATTTCGCAGTCGAGGATGATCTGACGCAGGGCGCCCAGATCGTTCGCATTCATGGCCTCGGCGTAGCGTTTGTGTACTTCGTCCCGTTTTGCGGCGGTCTCAAGCACGCGCGGCGAGGTGGCACGGTATTTCTCTTCGTCGAATGTCTCGCCGAAACGCTTTCTTGCCTTTTCAACCTCCTTGTTGATCTTTTCATCCTGTTTTGCGATCCACTCCTCGATGAGTACGTCGGCGCGGTAGCGCTTTTTCGAATCCTTGTTGTCGATGAGCGGGTCGTTGAAGGCCGCAACGTGGCCCGAGGCCTCCCATGTCTTGGGATGCATGAAGATGGCGGCGTCGATGCCCACGATATTCTCGTGGAGCTTGACCATCGAGTCCCACCAGTAACGTTTGATATTGTTTTTCAGCTCCACGCCGTTCTGTCCGTAGTCATAGACGGCTCCCAGACCGTCATAGATCTCACTCGACGGGAAGATGAATCCGTACTCCTTGCAGTGGGCTACCAGTTTTTTGAAAAGTTCGTCCTGAGTCATGATATTTCGATTTGTAAGAATCGGATTTGTAACAAATGTCGGTTCAACTGCCAAAGATACGAAATAATTTCCAAAGCGCTCGTTTCGATCCGATTTATTTCGACAGCCGGAAGCTTCGCACACGTTGCGGGAACCGGCAGCGGAGCCGTGATCGGGTCGCACGGAGTTGCTTTTCGAATGATCATGGATGGTCGGCTCGGAGCCGAATGGAAAACGGACAGATCTCCTTTGTTTTTTACAGACGACCCGCTCCTCTGTTCTTCGGGGCGTCTCGAGCCTTTTCTGCCTCTGCTTTTCGGATTGTCTCGCGCCCTTTCCGCCTCTATTCTTTGGATTGTTTTGCGCCTCTCTCTCTTCTGCTTGTCGAGGTGTCTCGTACCTTTTCTGCCTTTGCTCTTAGGATTGTCCTCGCGCGCCTCTCTCTTTCTTCTGCTTCTCGGATCGTCTCCCGCGTCTTTCCGCCTCAGTTCTTGCGGCTTTCTCTCCTGACTTTCGAGTCGTCTCTCGCGCCCTGCTCCTCGGTTCTTCGGATTGTCTCGCGTCCTTTACGCCTCTATTCTTTGGATTGTCTTGCGCGTCTCTCTCTTCTGCTTGTCGAGGTGTCTCGTGGCTTTTCTGCTTTGCTCTTAGGTTTGTCCTCGCGCGTCTCTTCTCTTTGTTTCTCGGATTGTCTTGTGTGCCCCTCTCTTCTGCTTTTCGGATCGTCTCTTGCGCCTCTCTCCTGATTTTCGAGTCGTCTCGCGCCCTTTCCGCCTCTATCGTTTGGATTGCCTTGTGCGCCCCTCTACTCTTTTAGAGAAGACGTGCCAAACGGAAAGAGAAGTCGTTCGACCGGCCGATGATGATATGGTCCAGCAGCCGGATGTCGAACAGGGCTGCGGCCTCGGCAATGCGCGCGGTAAGCTGCCGGTCGGGAGCGCTCGCTTCCGCCACTCCCGAAGGGTGGTTGTGTATGAGAATCAGTTGTGTCGCCAGAAGTTCGAGCGCACGTTTTACGATGAGCCGGTGATCGACCACCGTCCCCTGTACACCGCCCTGACTGACGCGCTGACGTTCAATGATCCGGTTCGACGAGGAGAGATAGAGCACCCAGCACTCCTCATGGTCCAGCATTTCGAGTTCCGGACGGAACAGTCTGACGACATCGTCGTTCGTCAGTATGGTTGTCGTTTCGGCCGCCTGCCGGCTGAGGATGCGCCGCCCCAACTCTGCGGCGGCTATGATGCGTGCGGCGCGCCGTTGTCCGATCCCTTCAACCATACGCAGCCGCGGCAGGGTGTCGCGTCCGAGACGTGCCAGCGAACCGTCGTAGTGCGCTAACAGCCGTCTTGCAAGATCCTCGGTCGATTTGCTCTCCGCCCCCTCACCGAACAGCAACGTCAACAGCTCCGCATCGTCAAGCGACGCGGAACCACGTGCCGTAAGTTTGTCGAGCAGTTCTTTCATGATCGGGAGATGTCCGGTCAGGCCTCTTCCTCCGGTTTGTGCTGTTGCTGGTGGAGCCGATCCATTTTGTCGAGCAGCGCGGCGCAGGTCTCATCCGAGAAACTTTTCGATACGGAGAATGCCGCATGTTGCTCGGCCTCCTTCTTCGACTCTCCCGATCCGTATCCGACGGCCATGTTATCGATGAAAACCGTCGCCTGGAAGATCGGATGGTTTGTCGCGGACTCTTCGTTGCGCACGGTCCGGAAACGGATCGTATGGTGATTCTTCTGGCTCCATTCGATCAGACGGCTCTTGAAGTCGGTCTCCGATTCGGTCAGCTCCTCGAGCGACAGGTGATCGCGGTAAAGTTTGTTGATGAGCAGCCTGTTGACAAAATTGTATCCCTGGTCGAGATAGATGGCTCCCATCATCGCCTCGAAGGCATCTCCGAAGATGTGTTTCTGTGCCAGCAGCGTGCCGTTGCCGTTGAGGATGACCAGTTTGTCGAGTCCGATCTCGCGGGCGATGGCGTTGAGCGACTGCCGAGATACGATCTTCGACCGCAGTTTGGTCATGAAGCCCTCGTCGCGGTCGGGAAACTCGATATAGAGGTAGTCCGACGTTACGGCCTCGATGATGGCATCTCCGAGGTACTCGAGACGTTCATTGTTGATCTGACGGCCGTCATCCAAAACCAAAGAAGCTGACTTGTGAATCAAAGCCAGCTTGTAGAGTTCGATGTTGTTCGGGATGAATCCGAACAGATCGTCGATTGCTCGATAGAATCTCCGGTCGGGGCCGAAATTGCGTCGCCAGGGGCGTAGCAGAAAGTCGATCACGGCCGCAGAGGTTTAGAGCTTTCGGAAAAGGATCGTGGAGTTGTGACCGCCGAAACCAAAGGTGTTGCTCATGGCACACTTGACATCGCGATGCTGCGCCTTGCCGAGTGTGAGGTTCAGTTTGGGATCGATCTCCGGATCGAGTTCCTCGACATTGATCGTCGGCGGGACAATGCCCTTCGTGATGGCCATGATGCAGGCCAGCGCTTCGATGGCTCCCGTAGCGCCCAGCAGGTGTCCGGTCATGGACTTTGTCGAGGAGATGTTCATGTCGTAGATGTGATCGCCGAAGACGCCGGCAACGGCTTTCAGCTCGGCGATATCGCCCAGCGGGGTCGATGTGCCGTGGACGTTGATGTAATCGACATCCTGCGGCTGCAGACCGGCATCCTTGAGGGCGGATCTCATGGCCAGCATGGCGCCTTTGCCTTCGGGGTGGGGTGCCGTGAAGTGGTGTGCGTCGGCCGATGCGCCGCCGCCCATGACTTCGCAGTAGATCTTGGCACCGCGTGCCTTGGCGTGTTCGTACTCCTCGAAGATGAGCGCTCCGGCGCCTTCGCCGATGACGAAACCGTCACGATGAACGTCGAACGGCCGTGAAGCGTGTTGCGGATCGTCGTTGCGGGTTGAGATGGCCTGCATGGAGCTGAAACCGCCCACACCGGGTTCGTTGACCGCAGCTTCGGATCCTCCGGTAATCATGATGTCGGCCTTTCCCCAGCGGATCTGGTTGAAGGCATCGATCATGCCGTGGTTCGAGGAGGCGCATGCCGATACGATGCAATAGTTGGGACCCATGAATCCATACTTGATGGAGATGAATCCCGCAGCGATGTCGGCGATCATGCGGGGAATGAAGAATGGGCTAAACCGGGGGGTATTTCCGCCCTCGGCATAGCCCACACATTCGTCGAAGAACGATTTGAGTCCTCCGATACCCGAACTCCAGATAACACCGGCCTGTTCCTTGTCGATCTTGTCGAGGTCGAATCCGGCGTCTTCGACGGCCTGCGCGGCAGCGACGAGCGCATACTGCGTAAAGAGGTCGTATTTGCGGGCCTCCTTGCGGTCGAAATATTGGGACGGGTCGTAATTTTTTACTTCACAGGCAAATTTGGTCTTGAATTTCTCCGGGTTGAAATGTGTGATTGGGGCTGCTCCGCTGACACCGTTTTCGAGATTTGAAAAATATTCTTGAATGCTGTTGCCGAGCGGGTTGATCGTACCGATGCCCGTCACCACTACACGTCTTGCTGTCATATTGAATGAATTGCGATTGATGAAACTAAGCGATTTGCTGTGAAATGAAAAATTTCGGCGGAATTATTTCTTGTGCTCTTCGATGTACTTGATGGCGTCACCGACGGTCGTGATCTTCTCGGCGTCCTCGTCGGGGATCTGGATATCGAAAGCCTTCTCGAACTCCATGATCAGCTCTACGGTGTCGAGCGAATCCGCACCGAGGTGGTTGGTAAAGCTTGCTTCGGGCACAACTTCCGACTCTTTTACTCCCAGTTTGTCAACGATGATCTCGACGACTTTCTGTTGTACTTCAGACATAATTGTAAATTTTAAGTTAAACAAATATTGTTGAAAACAGTTTTATATTTTCACACAGAATTGTTCGCAAAAATAACACTTTTTTTGTTACATTTGTCATACGGGCAAAAGTTTTTATCAACACGGTTGTGCACAAATTGCCCGTTTTTTCGTGCAATAACATGAAACATAACAGGTTATGAGATTATTACTGATATCCAATTCGACAAATGCAGGGGAGCCCTACCTGAGTTATCCCCTGCCGTATATCGGGTCGTTTCTTGCCGGAGTCCGCGAGGTGGCGTTCGTGCCTTATGCGGCCGTGACCTTTTCCTACGCCGAGTACGAACGGCGGGTGCAGGAGCGTTTCTCGACACTCGGTATCCGCGTGCGGTCCGTGCATCGTGCGGCAGACCCTGCGGCGGCGATACGTCGTGCGCCGGCGATCTGCGTCGGGGGCGGCAATACCTTTGCTTTGGCAAAGAAGATGCAGGAGCAGGGGTTGATGTCGGCCATCCGGAGCCGGGTAAGGGCGGGAGTTCCCTATGTGGGATGGTCGGCAGGCAGCAACGTGGCCTGTCCGACGATCTGCACGACGAACGACATGCCGATCGTGGAACCCGAGTCGTTCCGTGCCATCGGGGCCGTAAAGTTCCAGATCAACCCCCATTATCTGGATGCCAATCCCGAGGGGCATGCGGGCGAGACGCGCGAGGTGCGGTTGCTGGAGTTTGCGGCGGCCAACCCCCGGCGCTATGCCGTCGGTTTGCGCGAGGGGTGCATGCTGCGTTATGAGGAGGGGCGTCTGGAGTTGCTGGGTTCCCGCCCGATGCGTATCTTTCACAAGGGAATCGCACCCTACGAGGTGCAGCCCGGCGATGATTTGTCCTTTCTGTTATGACACGGGAGATGGATTTTCGGATTCGCGAGATCGAGACGGGACACGACATCATGGAGATAAACCGTCTGGCGGGCATCATCTGGCATGAATGTTATCGTTCGATTCTTACGCGGGAGCAGATCGCTTACATGATCGAGAAGTATCAGTCCGTGCGGGCGCTGACCGAACAGCTGGCGCTCGAGGGCTACCGCTACTTCCTTGTGGAGGAGGCGGACGGCGCGGTCGGCTACTGCGGCGTGCAGGTAAAGGAGGGCCGGATGTACTTGAGCAAGATGTATCTGCTGGCCCGGGCCCGCGGCAAGGGCTGTTTCCGGCGCATGGTGGAGTATCTGGACGAACTGTGCCGTCGCGACGGTGTGAAGACGATCTGGTTGACGGTCAACCGGCACAATGAACATGCCATTGACGTGTATCGTCATTTGGATTTCAAGGAGGTGCGCACGCAGGTTGTCGATATCGGCGACGGGTATGTGATGGATGATTACGTCCTTGAACGCTCCGTTGCCTTGCCGGCCGTCCGGGAGCGGCAGGAGAAATGAGATGCGTGGAGGGGAGGAGTGTCCCGGAATTTGGAGGTCCGGCTCTCCGTCCAGAGATTAATTATTAAGGTGTAGCAACAATGAATGTATTGATTATAGGTGTCGGCCTGATCGGCGGATCGTTCGCTTTGGCTTTACGCGAGCGGGGGCTGGCCGACCGGATCGAGGGAGTCGAATCCTCCGAGGCGCATGCACGACGTGCCCTGGAGCGCGGTCTTGTCGATCGGATTGTGTCGTTGGAGGAGGGCCTTCCGGCGGCCGATCTGATTGTCCTTGCCACCCCTGTGGATACGATTCCGCTGTTGGCCGTCAAGATTCTGAATCGCATCGGTCCGCGTCAGGTCGTGATGGATACGGGTTCGATCAAGGGCGAGTTGTGCGAGGTGGTCAGTCAGCATGCCCGTCGGGGACGTTTCGTCGCCACCCATCCGATGTGGGGTACGGAGTACAGCGGTCCGGATGCGGCATGCGAGGGTGCCTTTACGGGTCGTACGGCGGTGATCTGCGAGCGGAGCCGGAGTGATGCCGATGCCGTGGAGACGGTTGAGACGATTTACCGGGCTCTGGGGATGCCGCTGATCGCCATGGAGCCTGAAGAACACGATCTGCATACGGCCTATGTGTCGCATATTTCGCACATCACCTCCTTCGCGCTTGCGCTGACCGTCCTGGAGAAGGAGCGTGAGGAGCAGCATATTTTCGATCTGGCCGGCGGAGGTTTCGAAAGTACGGTGCGTCTGGCGAAGAGTGCTCCCCGTACGTGGGTGCCGATTCTGCTGCGCAACAAGTACAACGTGTTGGATGTGTTGCGCGAGCATATCCATCAGCTGCAGATCATGCGGCGGATGATCGAACGGGATGATGCCGAGGGGCTGACGGCCGCGATGCAGCGGGCCAATGCGATTCAGAAGATACTGCCATGAGCGGATGGTCGCGGGCGGAGACGGGACGTCGGGGCGAACGTGCGGCGCTGGATTATCTGCGCCGTGCGGGCTTTACAATTCTGGACTGCAACTGGCGGTGGGGACGCTATGAGCTGGACATCGTTGCGCGCAGATGGGATGAAATCCATTTTGTCGAGGTGAAGACACGGCGGGTCGGAGGCATTACGACACCGGAGGAGGCGCTTACGGCGCACAAGTTCTCGGCGTTGTTGCAGGCGGCAAAAGCCTACATGGCGATACATTGCTTGCGGCTTGAACCTCAGTTTGATCTGGCGGCCGTCGATCTCCATCCGAACGGCACGCTGGAGGTGCGTTTTGTGGAGCGGGCGATGGAATGCAGCTGGTAATTTGGCATTTCGTCTGAAAATGATTACTTTTGCGGACTCAACTTACGATGACGATACATGTGGATCTATAATTTGGCCATTTCGCTTTATGCCGGAACCATTCGTCTGGTGGCGCCCTGGCATGCGAAGGCGCGCCTGTGGAGCGAGGGCCGGCGGGATATCTTCAGGCGTCTGCGTGCAGCGATACGGCCCACGGATCGAGTTGTGTGGGTGCATGCCGCGTCGCTGGGCGAATTTGAACAGGGCCGTCCGATCATCGAACGGTTGCGGCGGGAGCATCCCGAGTACAGGATCCTGCTGACATTCTTTTCTCCTTCGGGCTACGAGATCCGCAAAAACTACGCGGGAGCCGACTATGTCTTCTATCTCCCGGCCGATACGCCGTCCAATGCGCGCCGTTTCTTGGACGCTGCACACCCCGAGATCGCCATCTTCATCAAATATGAGTTCTGGATCAATCTGTTGACGGAACTTCGGCGCCGTTCGGTGCGGAGTTATGTCGTGTCGGCGATTTTCCGTCGCAATTCGGTCTTTTTCCGGTCTTACGGAGCGATGTGGCGGCGGGCGCTGGAGACGTTTGATACGATATTCGTGCAGAACGTCAAGTCGAAGCGGCTGCTCGCCACGATCGGTTTCGACAACGTGGTCGTTGCGGGAGATACACGTTTCGACCGGGTGGCGGAGATCGCCGCCGCAGCGAAACGGGTCGAGATTGTCGAGCGGTTTCGGGGTGACGGACGTTTGTTCGTTGCGGGTTCGACGTGGGGCCCGGATGAAGAGATCCTGCTGCCGCTGATCAATGCCAATCCGGAGGTGAAGTTCGTCGTCGCGCCGCACGAGATGGATGAGGGGCGTATCGAACGGCTGCTGCACGATGTGAAGGGCGGTGCGGTGCGTTATACGCAGTGCGATGCGACGACCGATTTTGGAAAGACGCAGGTGCTCATTCTCGATACGGTCGGCATTCTTTCGTCGGTCTATGGCTCGGCGACTTGGGCCTACATCGGCGGCGGTTTCGGTGTCGGAATCCACAATACGCTGGAGGCGGCGACATTCGGTTTGCCGATGGCCTTCGGCCCGAACTATTCGAAGTTCAAGGAGGCACGGGACATGGTGTCGCTCGGATGTGCGACGCCGGTCCATACGGCCGAGGAGCTGTCGGCATGGTTTGCGCCGCTGCGGGATGACGAGGAGACGTTGCGTCGCGCCAGCCGTGCCGCCAAGGACTACACGGCCCGCAATCAAGGGGCAACGGGGATTATTTTGCGAAGCATTTTCAATTCATAACGGATCGGCACGGGATTCCCGATGGCCTTTCCAAACAGAAATCCACCCCTGCCGCGACCGCTGCGACAGGGGTGGATTCTTATTTTCGAACGGAACGATGTTTTACCGGTAATACGTTTCCTCCCACACGCAGGTATTGCCGGCGCCGTCGGTTGCCTCGATCCGAATCGTATGGTTGCGGTCACGGCCGAAGATCTCGTCGTCGAAGTAGTGTGTTACGGTTCCCTTTACGCGATCCTCTTCCAAAATGGCCATCCGCCCGTCGATGGTGCAATGCCGGCGTGTAATCCCCGAAAAGTTGTCGCCGATGGCGAAGGTGATGCTGCGGCGTTTGCCCATCTCGGTCGTCTCGAAACGCGGGCGTATCGTCGGCGGCACGGTGTCGGCCACGACAAAGAAGGTCCCCAGCGAACGGGTGGAGAGGGTGACACGTCCCTTCGACCAGCGGCCTCCTTCATAACGCAACGCCCCTTTGTGGGAAAGAGATGCGAGAATGGTGTGTGGCTGCAGCTCGACGGGAATGTCGGCGGTTCTGATCGAGACGGTTGCGGCACGATGCAGGGGCGTAAAGATGTCCAGCAGCGTTACACCTCGTGAGAGAAATACAAGGGTCTGGTTCTTCGGCAACGGCTTGTCGTAGGGCTGTTGCGTATAGAAGCATGATTCGTAGAGCGTTCCGGCCGGAATCGTAATGCGCACGCTGTCGCTCTCGTGCCGGAATTCACGATCGTAGTGGATGACGGGTGCCGAGTCGTTTCGTTTGGCGCGGAAGCACCGTTCATCGGCCTTTCCTTCGACCGTGAAGCGGAGCACCGAACGGTTGCCGCTGTCATCCTCGACAGTGATCTCCACCTCATGCCGCTCTCCCGCCGCAGTTGTCAGCAAGCCGCGGTTCTTCATTGCGGTGTAGAACTTGTCGGGACATCCGGCCGGTTGTGCAAGCCGGATCACCTCGTTGCGTGACGAGAGTTGCAGGGGATAGTAGCTCACGGCGTTGCAGTAGCGCGTATCGCTGAAGAGAAAACCCTCCATCCGGTATTCGTAGTACACCTTTCCGTCGATCTTTCCCGTCAGACGGTAGATCCCGAACGTATTGTAAACGTCGTCCTTGCGATCGGAACATTCGAGCAGGAAATAGCCGCGCCGGCCGACTGCCAGCGGTTGGGTCTGCCTTAAATGATAGGTCCCGCTGTCGTCGCGTGCGAGGTCGCAGCTTTGCCGGCGTCCGTACACCGGCACGTCGCCGAGCGAATCGATCTCGATGTAGTGGAGCCGCATGATGCGGGGTGCCGTGCGGTCCTTGACCGGCAGCGCCCGTTCTGCAAGCACGTTGAGCGTGCGCTGGTCGCTGCTGCGGCGGATCTCGAAATGGAGATGCGGCCCGAACGACATGCCCGAATTGCCCGACAGGGCGATCGTGTCGCCGGCCCGCACGGGGAAGAGCGACGGTTTGCAGACGAAATCGACATTGCTGCGCCCCTCCTCGTAACGCTTGTAGCGGAGATAGGACTCGATGTCGGTACGGAACCGTTGCAGATGGCCATAGACGGTTGTCGTGCCGTCGGGATGCGCGATGTAGAGTGCCCGGCCGTATCCGCCAGGTGAGACGGCGACGCGGACGACATATCCGTCGGCCGCCGCAACGACCGGTTTTCCCGTCGTGCCGTCGGTCTTGATGTCCACGCCGGAGTGGAAGTGCCCGGGGCGCATCTCGCCGAAATTCGCCGAATAGTAGCCTGCGACATTCCGGACCGGAAAGCGATAGTTTCCGGATGCCGGCTCTTGTGCGCGGAGCGTCTGCAATCCGCCTGCAAAAAGAAGTGTCAGAAGAAGTTTTCGCATGAATCGTCGGGTGTTGAGATGATCCGGTCCGCGGCGTCGCGCACGGCTTCGAAGTCGTATCCCTGCGAGAGCCCGTAGCGGATCAGTTTGTTTTTCAGGTCGAAGGACGTTGCGGCCTTCACGCTCTTCATTTTGCGTTGCAACAGCTCCATGAGCCGTTCTGCCGCCGTGTCGCGGTCAAGTTGTGCAAGTGCACGGCCGATCGTTTCGCGGTCGATGCGCTTGCGGTGCAGGGCTTCGGCGATCTTGCGGGCGCCCCAGCCGCTGAGCCGGATCTTCTCCCGGACGAACGCCTCGGCGTAGCGTGTGTCGTCGATGAAACGGTCGCGGCGCAGCCGTTCGAGGATCCGCTGCTGATCGGCCGGTGCAATACCCCAGCGCACCAACAGCCGCCGGGCGTCCTCCTCGGCCCGTTCGGCCCGGGCGCAAAGCCGCATCAGAGCTGCCAGCGCCTGCTCGGGTGTCTTCGCGCGCGGAGCTATTTTCTTCGTCTGCAACATACGATACGCGGTTTTTCGTTGATGTCGCGCCGGATGCCGACCTCTTCGAATTCCTCCTCCGTGAGCAGTCGGGCCGTCTCTTCGGCCAGCAGTTCATATACCTCGAACCACAACCCTCCGCCGTCACGCAACAACCGCCGTGCGGTGCGTGCAATGGCACGATAGAAGCACAGCGGATCGTCGTCGGGGACGAAGAGCGCTTCGGCCGGCTCGTATTCGCGGACATTGGGATGCATTGCGGCGCGATCCCGCATCGGCACATAGGGCGGATTGGAGACGATCACGTCGAACGTCCTGTCCGGCAGCTCGGCCAATCCTCCGAGAGCATCGGCCCTGAGGAACCGGACATCGACCTTCGCACGAGCGGCATTGCGGCGTGCAACGGCCAGCGCCTGTTCCGAGAGATCGACGGCCGTTGCATGCAGATCGGGGCGCAGGCGGGCCAGCGCGACGGCGATGCAGCCGCTTCCGGTTCCGATGTCGAGCAATCGGCTGCCGGCGGGTGCTTCGGCTGCGACGGCCGTAACTAGTTCTTCGGTTTCGGGGCGCGGGATGAGCACGCCCTCCCGAACTTCGAAGCACCCGCCGCAGAACTCCGTCCGTCCCAGTACATATTGCACGGGACGTCCGGCGGCCAGTTGTCCGACGAGTTGGTCGAGATCGGGGATCTCCGCCTCGGCATCGGGATGCAGCGCATAGTCCGTCAAGGTCAGTCCGCACCGCTCGAAGAGTACCGTGCGGGCGATCTGCATCGCTTCGTTCGCTTCGTAGAGCGGCACAAGGGCCCCGCGGATGCGGTCGATTACTTCGCGGCGTGTCGGCATCGGTCCCGCAGTTGAAGATCGGTCAGCGCAATGGCAACGGCCGCTTCGATGACGACGGCGGCCCGCAAGGCGATGCAGGCGTCGTGCCGTCCCCGTATCCGCAGCGGAGCGACCTTCCCCGCCGCAAAATCGAAGGTCTGTTGTTCGCGGGCGATGCTGGCCGTCGGCTTCACGGCCGCCCGCACGATGAGTTCATTCCCGTTGGCGATACCTCCATCCACACCGCCGGCATGGTTCGTCGCCGTATGTCCCTCGGCGTCGATGATCGGATCGTTGTGCTGCGAGCCGCGCAGGGCGGCTGCGGCGAATCCGTCACCGAATTCGACCCCCTTGACCGCCGGTACCGAGAAGAGCAGATGAGCGATCGTGCTCTCCACCGAGTCGAAGAAAGGCTCGCCCCAACCGGCCGTAATCCCCGTCGCGCGGCATTCGATGACTCCGCCGATGGAATCCTCGCTGCGGACGGCGTCGTCGATGGCGGCGTCGAATGTCGCCGGGTCGGTCTGTCCGCCCAACGCGGCGATACGGGTTGTGAATGCAACGTCGGGGAGCATCTTCTTGGCCACGACCCCTGCGGCGACAAGCGCGAGGGTCAATCGTCCGGAGAAGTGTCCGCCGCCGCGCGGATCGTTCCAGCCGTCGAACTTCACGGCTCCCGTACGGTCGGCATGCGACGGCCGGGGCTGTGTGCGCAGGTTGTCGTAATCACCCGAACGGGTATTGCCGTTTTCGAAGACGAGTGTCAGCGGCGCTCCCGTCGTATGCCCCCGATAGAGT
>CALUOX010000056.1 GCA_944322375.1 uncultured Alistipes sp. | reverse complement strand
CGCACCCCTTTTCCGGCCAGCAGTGCGTCGATCGCCTCCGTCACCGCTTCGAACTGCGAGGGTCGGGGAGCCACCAGCGTCGCAATCCGGCCGTCCCGCCCGACAAGCGCGTATGTCGGGAAACCGGGAAGGTCGTACTCGCTCATGACGATCATCGAGGCTTCGTCGCAGAGGAAATAGTTCTCGCCCAGCCCCGTCAGACCGAATTCATCCAGAAATTCGCTCCATGCCTTGCGACGCGATTGGAGACACAGCGTGACGAAACGGACCTCGTCCGATCCGGCATAATGTTCGCGCAGGATCGGCATCGCCGTTTTCAACTCGCGGCGGCATGGGCCGCACCATGTCGAACAGAAATCGACGTAAAGCACCTTCCCCGGATGACGGGCCGCCAACGTCGAGAGCAGTTCGCAGTCGGGCAGCGTATCGATCCGTCCCGACGCATCGCACCGCAGCACGCCGGAAAGCGGGACAGTGCTGAAAGCGGGACGTTCCGCCGCCCGTTCGCGCACCCGCGCCGCATAGGCCGGATCGAGGAACAATTCGGCCATCCGTTCGGCCGGCACCGCACCGTTCGCACACAGGCCTTCCATACAGCCGTAAAGCAGGTAATCGCGCAGTCCCCTGCCGATCTGCGGGTCGGCATCGAGCCGGGCCGCAACGGCCGCCAACGCTTCGGCCGGCGCTGCGCCCGACCGAATGGCCTCGATCTCGTCGGGACAAATCGCACCGAGATAATAGCCTATGCCGGCCGAATAGTTGATGACTGAGACCATATTGCGTTCCAGATCGAAGATGTCGAACATCGGGTCGGTGAAGATCGCGCGCCATGCCGCCGGATCGAGGTCGTGGTTCCATATCTGCACCATATCGATGTCACGGGCCACCGCCTCGCGCACCTCGGCCGGAAGTCGGCGCGCGGAGAGCGAATCGGCGACGACCTGCCGATAACGCCGGTAGCCCGACAGATACTCCTGCGGATCGCCCCCGACGGCGGGAGCCTGCTCGTACAGCCTTTTTTTCAGGTCGGCGACCGACGCAAGCGCATTGTTGGTCCGTGCATGGTCGCCCGAAAAACGGATCGCATCGGGATCACCGGCACACATCCGCCCTGCGTCGATGGTCACATAGACCGAGTCGCCGGGGGAGACGATCAGATCGAAGAAATCGCCGTATACACCGGTCATTCCGGTCGTATAGGCCGTTCGGAATACGAAATGGAAATCATTCGCTTCGGGCGAGACACGGGCTGCCATACGGCTTTTCAACGCGAAGGGATCTTCGGTATTGAACAGCACCGCCCCGGAAGCTCCCTCGGCGAGATTGACCACACGTCCCGCGATGACCGTACGCCGCGGGACGACGCCGTCCGGCCCGCAGGCAAAAAGCGGCAACAGCAACAATGCCGCGAGCACGCGGCAGATCAGATTCGGTTTCATAGGCAAAGTTTCAGGCCGGAACACCGGCGGTTGGTGTGGTAAAGATAATGAAAAAAGTCCGAAAAACAAGTTTCCGGACTTCCATACGGTTCTTCCTTCGGAAAAATCATCTGTGCGCATCCACCACCCGGCAGATCCGGTCGAAGACCTCGTCCATCGTACCGACACCGTCGACCTCGAAATATTTGTTCTGTTTGGCGTAGTAGGAACCGACCACTTCGGTCTGCTCGCGATAGACCTTGATACGGTTGCGGATGACATCCTCCGACGCATCGTCCGCACGGCCCGAATCCTTGCCGCGCAACAGAATGCGGCGCACCAGCTCCTCTTCGGGAACGTGCATGTCGACCATCAGCGTCACGCTCAGCCCGTTCTCCGCCAGAATACGGTCGAAGGCCTCGGCCTGAGGCGTCGTACGCGGGAAACCGTCGAAGATGTTGCCTGCGGCATCCTTGTGCTCGGCCACATAGTTGGCGATCATGCCGATGACGATTTCGTCGGGAGCCAGACGTCCCGATTTGATGTACTCCTCCATGCTGCGGCCCAGCTCCGTGCCGCGTGCGATCTCGTTGCGAATCACCTCGCCCGTCGAGACGTGGTTGATTCCGTAATGTTCCTTCAGACGCGCGGCCTGTGTACCCTTTCCGCAACCCGGCGCACCAAATAATACGATATTCAGCATAGTTTGTCGTAGTTTTAATCGTTGCAAAAATAGCCCATTTTCCCGAAACGACAAATTTTTTAAAAACTTCGGGCGGTCATTTTACCCGCCGGACCTTCGCCGTGCCCCGTTTTCCCCGCCGGGATCTGTTTTTCATACCGCATCGGGGCTCACGGAGTTGTGGAACGCTGTGACCCGACACGTTGCAAATACGGCAAAGATTTGCTATTTTTGCGGATGGCACTCTCCCGCATGCATCATGCGGAGCCGTGAACTCCGCAGCTGCTCCGTCCAAAGAGTGGGATGGAGAAGAAGCTGGAGACGGCATCGGCAAGAAGCGTGAAGACAAGAAACGCTCCCCGGCCAGGAAAGGCAGGAAGGACCCAGCCTCCGAACAGGTTGCAAAAAGCGACCGTGGAGTCCACCCGGGACAAGCAAGGAAGCCGGCTGCACGACGACAGAAGCGGACGAACAGCCGGCAAAGAGCCGGAGAGGAGGTGCCGCCGACAGGGTGAAGAGCCGAATCAGGTAGTGAAACAACAGTCCGTTATGGAAAAGAAAAAGAACACGGAGATCGCTCAACTGGGCGAATTCGGATTGATCGACACCCTTACGAAGGGGTTCAAGACGCAGGTCAAGACGACCCTGCAGGGTGTGGGTGACGATGCGGCGGTCATCGCCGCGGGACGCAGCGAAGCGCTGGTCGTGACGACCGACCTGCTGCTCGAAGGGATCGACTTCGACCTCACCTACTTCCCACTCAAACATCTTGGCTACAAGGCCGTGACGGTCGGTATCAGCGACATCCTGGCCATGAACGCCCAACCCGAGCAGATTCTGCTGTCGCTGGGCGTATCGTCGAAATTCTCGGTTGAAGCGCTGCAGGACCTCTACGAGGGTGTTGCGGCAGCCTGCAAGGAGCACGGGATCGATCTGACAGGCGGCGACACGAACGCTTCGGTAACGGGACTGGCTCTCGGCATCACGGCTGTCGGCCGGGCCAAACGGAACGATCTGGTCTATCGTCGGGGCGCCAAACTCAACGACCTGATCTGCATTACGGGCAACCTCGGGGCAGCATACATGGGCCTTCAGTTGCTCGAACGCGAGAAAAAGGTCCTGAGCGGCGTCCAGAATCCCGAACCGCAATTCGCCGGATACGAATATCTGCTCGAGAAATACCTCAAGCCGCGTCCCCGCACGGACGTCATCGCCGCACTGGCCGAAGAGAAGATCCGTCCGACGGCCATGATCGATCTCTCGGACGGACTGGCCAGTGATCTGATGCAGCTGTGCAAGGCATCGAATTGCGGCGCACGCATCTATCTGGAGCGGATTCCCATCGCACAGCAGACCCATCGGCTGGCGGAAGAGCTCCACACCGATCCCGTCGTGGCGGCCCTCAACGGCGGACAGGATCATGAACTGCTCTTCACCGTACCGCTCGACATGCAGGAGGCCGTCATGCGGCTCGGGCTGGTCGATATCATCGGTCACGTCACGGCTCCCGGAACCGGATGTTATCTTGTTACGCCCGACGGAAGCGACATCCGCCTGCGCGCACAGGGATTCCGCGAGGAGTAATCATCCGGGATTCAGTTGTCCCCGTCTGACGGGACATCAGGGTTGTTCAGATTCCGGAACGTTCTTTTCTCCGTCCGTAAAGCGTAGATTCAGCCGCAGCAGGAAATCCCGGAGTTCATGCCGCGTCGCCAACCGGCAGCAGGTATATCCCACCGGAAGCGGTGCCCAAAGGTCGAATCGCTGAAGGTCGATCGAGCAGGCCGACAAAAGGACGCCCCGACGACGGTCGAAACGTTCAAAAAGGCCCCACAGGCCGACGGCTGAAGAGGCTGACGGAAGGAACAGATACAACTCGCCGGATTCGAGTCGTGAAAAATCGAGCAGCGTAGAAATTGTTGTCATAGAAACTTCTCGTGATTGGGTATATAACAATATGAATTTCTGAAAAATCCCTTGATTTTCCAATCTGATTACCAAGTTTTGGCTGAAAATATTTCAGGGTTGGAGAATTTCCCCCTATATTTGCTTCAACTCCGGTTCGGCCCGGGGCAAACAGGCAAGTCACGGAAACGGGTTGGATTGGAGGTGTCGGCCGAATGGTCAACAACGGAGGTTGCACGAGAAGGAGGCAACCGGTACCGTACAAAGGCCAAGAATGAGGGGGGGGGCAGGAAAAGGAAAGTTTAGGGAAGACGAAAAGGTGAAGAAGAAGTTGGGAGAAGGGAGCGAAAGGGAGAGACGCAAGGGAAGAAGCATGGAAGTTAAACAGGGAATGAAACTGAAAGTCCTGACAGCGCAATAGAGGAATAGAAAAAGGTTACAAAAAGAGTACGGCAAACAAGTGCGAGAACGCGGAGCAGGAAAATCAGAACGGGAGACAAAACATTGATTTTAAGGAGAAAAATCCTATTGTTGACAGATCCACAAACGATACGAAAGACACCCTCTACGGATAAAACCGAGCGACAAATGAAAAAGGCATATGAACCCAGTCCGATCGATGTAAGCCGAATCGAACTGCCCGAAGAACTGGCTCCGCTTACGGAAGCCCTTGCACGGAATGTCCATGAAGTATGGGCCGCCACGCGACTCGCACAAGGCTGGAAATACGGTCCGGAACGCAACGATGCCCGAAAGGAACATCCCTGTCTGATCCCCTACGACCAGCTGAGCGAGGAAGAACGCACATACGATCGAAACACGGCCCTTGAGACACTCAAGCTGATCCAGCATCTCGGCTTCGAGATCCGAAAACGCCACTAACCCTACTCTGAACAACATGATACGACATCTCTGGAAAACCCTCAAACTCGCTTTCGACCGCTCGTTCTCGGGCGCCGGATGGAAACAGATTGCCTGGCTCTTCACCATTCTGGGACTCGTGCTGCTGGGTTCGGTCTCGATCAAGGAGCATTGGGCTCCCGACACGCACGACATGCGGACACTCGAGCTGCTGCTCGACCCGGGCTCCTTCGTTCTGCAGGAGGGCGATCCACTGGGATATGGACGTCTGCCGCTGCTGCTGCTGACATTCATCGGGGCGATCTTCTTCACCGGAGGTCTGGTATCCGTCGTCTCGAACATCCTGGTGGGACGCATCACCCGTTTCCGTCAAGGCGAAATCCGTTATCGATTCGACGGTCACATCGTCATTCTCGGCGCCAACGAGACCGTCGGCGGCCTGATCCGGGAACTGCATGCCCAACAACGGAACAACGGCCGCGATATCGTGCTGCTGACGCAGAACGACGTCGAACAGTTGCGGCGCACGCTGCATGCGGGTCTGAATCCGTCCGAAGAACGCAGGCTGATCCTCCTTTACGGGCAGAGAGACTCCCGCGAAGAGCTTGAACGGCTCTATATCGAACGTGCGGAGCGCGTTTTCCTGCTGGGCGACGACAACGAACAGGAGCGCGATTCGACAAGCGTCAATGCCCTGATTCAAATCGCGAAGATTCTCGAGACAAAGCAACGACAGCAACCCCTTCCCTGCCACCTCTCCTTCGAATACCAGAGCTCCTTCCAGGTGTTCCAGCTGGCGAATTTCGACGACGGGAAACGGTTCAGGGAGCGGATCACGCTCTCGGCGACCAACTTTCACGAAAACTGGGCGCAGCGCGTACTGGTCTCGGGTTCGTGCCTTTGCGACGGAAAACGCTTCGACTATCCGCCGCTCGATGGCGCAGGAATTACGGCCGACTCCTCCCGCCATGTCCATCTGATCGTTGTCGGAATGAGCCGCATGGGGATCGCCATGGCCGTCACGGCCGCACACGTCGCCCACTACCCCAACTTCACCACACGGGGAATCCGCACGCGCATCACCTTCATCGACCCCGATGCCGAACGGGAGATGAACTTTCTGACAGGGCGTTACGAGGCACTGTTCAAGTTGTCCCACTATACGTTCCGCAAAATGGACGAATCCGCAGAGGTGCGGTGTCTCCACCATACGCCGCAAAACGATTTTCTCGACGTAGAGTGGGAGTTCATCGAAGGCGGCATCGAATACCCCTCCATACGGAAGCTGCTGGATGACTGGACGAAAGATCCGGATGCCGCTTCAACGCTGGCCGTATGCGGGAGCTCCGCGTCGCGGAACGTCGCCACGGCGCTCTATCTGCCCCGTTCGATCTATGACCGTGAGGTGCCGATCTTCGTCTATCAGAAGGAGTCGGACTCGATTCTCGATGTCGCCCGCCATGCCCTCCGCTACCGCTCGATACGTCCTTTCGGCATGACATCCGAGAGCTATGACGCAGCACTCAGACAGCGCATCCGCAAGGCCATGAAGATCAACTGCCTCTATGAAAGATACTTTGAAGAGGCAAGTCGGGCGGCCCGGGAGCAGCGGCCGTTCGATGCCGATTGTCTGCAGCCTGCCACGTGGTCCGAGGAGGAGCTGCTGCGCAGATGGAACCGGTTGTCTCTGCCATTCCAATGGTCAAACATCTTTGCGGCGAACATCATCCCCACCAAACTCCGTTCATTGAGGATCGATCTCCGACAGCCCCGTCCGTTAACGGATGAAGAGCTGGAGATCACGGCCCGGACGGAGCACAACCGCTGGAACATCGAGCGGTTGCTGATGGGATACCGGCCGGCCACACCCGGGGAGGCGGAACGTGCGGCGGTCGATCCGAAGTATAAAAAGGAGCTGAAGGAGAATGCATTCGTGCACACCAACATCGCTCCCTATGAAACGATTCCGGACGACGTTCGCGAAATTGACCGTATCATGACAAAGATGCTGCAGCGCATCGAACAATAAATGCCGGCAGGCGCTCCCGAAGACCCCGATCAAGCGTCCGAGACACGAATCGTGTCTCGGACGCTTCTTTTTCCGGCAGACGCAGACGCATCACCATATGCTCCGCTCCTGCGACAAATCATGAACACCGGCACGCTCCTACACCAGGCAATCCGCGCCATCGCAGTGCAACGAAACCAGAGCCGACGGACCATCGTGCCCTCGAAAATCCGTCGGGAAACCAGACCGGCAACCGCCGAACCGTACCCCTCCAAAAATGCACGACTCAAACCCGGCCGCGCCAACCTTCGATCAAACAGAAATCAAGAGACCTCCGGTGCCACAAGGACCCTACCCCACACGGCTGTTCCATCCTGCCAGTCCGATGACCGGAACACCAATCCGTACCTGTTACGCCCGCGCATCCGCACCTGTGACGCCCGCGCACACGACCCGGATCTCATGTTCACTGTATCCTTGCAATCCCACCGTTTCTCCGACCGGCAATCCTGCCGCGACACATACGACACGAAAAGTTCCATCCGATCACCCTGCAATAAAACGGGCCTTCCAGACCATACAAAGTATTTATTTTCAGATATACAACCCCTATAAAAGTTCTCCTGTATTCCACGGTTGCGGACAACGCCGCCGATCCCGGAGAAAATATTTTTTCAAAATATAGTACTTTGTATTGCAAAATACCAATCAACGTATTATATTTGCAGCAACAAAGTAATATATCCGCAAAACAACACACCTGTAACAGGAGAACCATGAAAGAGACAGTGAACGTAAGCATCGGCTCGCAGGCATTTACCCTTGACAGGGACGCATACGACACGCTACGGAACTATTTGGATGAGATTCGCCGCCGCCTCTCACCCGGAGATCTGGAGACAATGGCCGACATCGAGACCCGCATCGCCGAAATCTTCAACGAACGCATCAATACGACATTTCAGGTTGTATCGCTGGAGCTTGTACGCACAACGATGCGCCAGCTTGGCACACCCGATGATTTCAGCGCAGAGCCGCAAGATCCCAATCCGGAGCGTACGACGTCGGAACCATCCAGCGACACCCCACGACGCCTCTACCGCTCGCGCAACGACCGATCGATTGCCGGCATCTGCGGCGGACTGGCCGAATACCTGCACATCGATTCCACGGCGCTGCGGGTTCTGATGCTCTTTCTGATTCTCTTTGCCGGTTTGTCGATCTGGGTCTATCTGCTGCTGTGGCTCATCATTCCCGAAGAGCCGCTGACGGGCAGGACAAACGGCGGGACGGCAAGATAAACGGCCGTTCGACGGGACGAGCGACCGACATCCAGGAGGGACTCCGCCTCAAGACGGACAGGTAATCCGCAAGGCAACCGGACGGCTCCGCAGGATGACCGACACGCGGAATAAAGGATGGACCTGCTGGACTGACGGTCAACGACGCAAGATAAACGGATCGTCCCGCAACTCGGACGGACGACCCGCAAAGCAACCGGACGACCCCGCAGGACAACCGACCCGCGGAACAAAAGATGGACCCGCAGGACGGACGGTTAACGACTCAAGATAAACGGATCGTCCCGCAACTCGGACGGACGACCCGCAAAGCAACCGGACGACCCCGCAGGACAACCGACACGCGGAACAAAAGATGGACCCGCAGGACGGACGGTTAACGACTCAAGATAAACGGAGCGTCCCCGCAACACGGACGGACAATCCGCAAGGCAACCAAACAGCCCCGCAGGACGACCGACACGCGAAACAAAGGATGGCCTGCAGCCCGGAACGGCCGGCCAACCGGCAAAAAACTTTAAAATTCTGAAACTTCCGATTGATATTGATATGGCAGAAGAGAATGTAAATGTTAAGGCTCAAATGCGAAAGGGAATTCTCGAATATTGCATTCTTGCAATCCTTTCGCGTGGAGACTCCTACGCCCCGAAAATCATCTCCGAGCTGAAGGCCGCCGAAATGATCGTGGTGGAGGGGACGCTCTATCCGATTCTGACCCGGCAAAAAAATGCCGGACTGCTTACCTACCGCTGGGAAGAGTCGCCGCAGGGCCCTCCCCGCAAATACTACTCCCTGACAGCCAAAGGTTACGAAGCCCTGCGGATGCTCGATCAGGCCTGGAACGAAATGGTTCAACAGATCGAGGTGATCCGCCACGGCAACAAGATCGAACAGGAGTGACACACCCGACCGGCCCCGCGCAAACCGCCGACGGGACGGTCCGAAGATCGAATCAAAGACCATCAAACATCAAATCATCATGAAACGCATATTCGTGTTAAGCACGGCACTGCTGCTGTGCATCGTATCGGGCTACGCGGCACCGCGCACGCGCCAGATCACCGGATCGGGAAAGATACGGACCGACATACGACAGGTAGAACCCTATACCGGCCTGAAGGTATCACGGGGCATCGAGGCCACGATCGTCGAGGGAAATCCCGGAGAGCTGCACATCGAAGCCGACGAAAAGATCTATCCCTACCTCTCGATCTCCGTCGAGGAGGGAACGCTGCACATAGCCATCGACAACGAGATAAGAAGCATCCGGAACTGCAAGATCGCCGTTACGGTTCCGTGTCCCGAACAACCGTCCGCGCTGACGGCGTCGAGCGGCGCCAAGATTTACTGTCGGACCGTCCTCGACACCAGGATCCTCGATGTCCGGGCGTCGAGCGGCGCCGAAGTCGAAGTGGCCGTCCGATGCAGCGGTTGCATGCTCGACGCATCGAGCGGCGCCGAGATCAAGGCCAACATCGCGGCACAGCGGTGCGCCATCGAGGCATCGAGCGGTGCCAAGATCGGCATCTCGGGAGAATCCTCCGAGTGTCGGATCGACGTCTCGTCGGGAGCCTCGTGCAAGGGGCGCAACCTGCTTGTCGAAACGGCCGACATTGAGGCCTCCTCCGCAGCATCCGCACACATCTCCTGCCGCAAGCAACTCCGGGCACAGGCATCGTCCGGCGCCAAAATCGTCTATTGGGGCAACTGCGACTCGACCTGCTTCGAGAAATCGAGCAACGGAACCATAACCAACCGCAAATAAGTATCCAAGAGCCATGAAAGAGGTCAAAAAATGCAGCATTTCGGGCATAGCGTTTACGCTCGACATCGATGCCCATACCCTTCTGGAAGAATATCTGGACAGTCTCAAGAGGGCATATGCCGACACTCCCGACGGCAATGAGATCGTCGCTGACATCGAAGCCCGCATTGCCGAACTGATTCTCTCCCGTCAGGAAAACACGCAGGTTGTCGATGCCCCGCTCATCCGGGAGATCATCGCTCAAATGGGATCGGCGGAGACCATCAGCGAGACAAGCGAACAACCCGCCGCTCAGGAGCAGCCCCGCATCCCCCGGCGTCTCTACCGCGACACGCAGAATGCCCGTCTGGGAGGAGTCTGCGCAGGTCTGGCACACTACTTCCAGGTCGATCCCACATGGGTCCGGCTGATCTTCTTCGCGCCGCTGCTGCTGCTGATTCTGACGGCACCGTTCATCGACGGACTGACCGTCTTCCTGTCCAATCTCTTCGGGGTCTTCCTGCTCGGGTATTTCATCATGTGGTTCGGGGTTCCGGCCGCACGGACCGCCCGTCAACGCCTCGAGATGGATGGAGAAGCCATCACCGTACAGTCCATCCAGCAGCGAACCCGACACGACAACAACGCCGAACGCAACGCCGAAGTCAAATCGATCGTCGCCCGGGTGATCTACTTTCTCGGGCAACTGACGCTGGCGCTTCTCAAGGTGCTCATCGGTCTGCTGGTCTTCGGTCTCGTCATCGTTGTCGTCACGCTGCTGTTCGCGCTGTGGTCGATGATTTCGGGATCGATACCGAACGACCTTCTGACAATCTGCGGACTGGAGATCCATTCACCCATCATCTGCATACTCTTCACGACGGCCCTTCTCATTCCGCTGCTGCTGTTGATCTACATTCTGCTCTGTCTGATCATCTCCCGCAAGCCAAGCGGGCGCATCACGCTGGCGGTCTTTCTGTTGTGGCTCGCGAATCTCTTCATAGCCGGCGGTATGGCCTTTCGGGAGGGGCAGCACGGTCTGGACATGTTTCTGGAGCGAAACACCGAACAATCGAGTCAGGAAGATGCATTGCGCGAGTGGATTCAGGCTGATACCGTATCGGTCATCGATACTCCAACGGAACCGGCAACCGCCGGCGATGCCGGTGACAGGATCGATTCGGCCCGTGTAACCATCCGTCTGCCCCAACAAAAACACATAGACATCCAAATGACGGAGCACAGCGTCGATATCAACTTCGACGACAGTCGATACGAATAGTCTTCAAGAAGGATTCGGAACCCGGAAGACAGGATTGCACAACGAACGGCCGCATTAAATGCGGCCGTTCGTGCATTCACAGGTTTGTCCCCGCGCCGAACCATCGCATACCGGCTGCGCTGCGGCTCGGTTCCAACAAAAAGTTCCCACGAACTTCCTCGAAACATGACATGAAGGGAGATCTCTGGATGTCGGCCGTTCCGGTTCATGCGCCCGAACCGCTGTAAACGAACCCGTTAAGAGAAGCAACCGGCCTTCACGGCAGACATCATGAAATCGTTGGCGCAAAAAATGCAGAAAAAAACGAAAGAAACGACGGGTAGTTTTAAAATTTTTTTACTAAATTTGTCGCAATAGAGTTATGTAATCTGGCTATGGCTGCTATCAAGTGTATAGGAATCCTGACATCGGGAGGTGACGCGCCGGGCATGAATGCCGCAATCCGCGCCGTCACCCGAACGGCTATCTACAACGGTTTTACCGTCAAGGGAATCATGCGGGGTTACCGGGGGCTGGTGACCAATGAGATCATCGATTTCCACTCCTCGTCCGTAAGCAACATCATCCAACAGGGCGGAACGATCCTCAAAACGGCCCGTTGCGAAGAGTTCAAGTCGGCGGAGGGCCGGCGGCAGGCCTACGACAATCTCCATGCGGCAGGTATCGATGCACTGGTTGTCATCGGCGGCGACGGCTCGCTCTCGGGCGCCAACATCTTCGCTCAGGAGTACGATGTCCCGATCGTGGGACTTCCGGGGACCATCGACAACGATCTCGGAGGCACCGACGCAACAATCGGCTACGATACGGCCCTCAACACGATCATGGAGGCTGTCGATAAACTGCGCGACACGGCCTCGAGCCACGAACGCCTCTTTTTCGTCGAGGTGATGGGACATACGGCCGGCTATCTCGCCCTCAACGGCGCCATCGCCACCGGTTCCGAAGCCGCCATCATTCCCGAAATGGATACCGAGGTCGATCAGCTGGCCGAACTGATCAATCAGGGCTTCCGCAAGAGCAAGAATTCGGCAATCGTCATCGTCGCCGAGAATCCCCGCACGGGAGGCGCCATGGGGCTTGCGGAACGTGTCAAGAAGGAGTTCCCGCAATACGACGCCCGGGTAACGATTCTGGGTCACATCCAACGCGGAGGATCGCCCTCCGCGCAGGACCGTATTCTGGCATCACGCATGGGCGCCATGGCCATCCAGGCCATCATGGAGGGACAACGCAACGTCATGATCGGCATCCAGAACAACGAACTGGTCTATGTTCCCTTCTCCCGCGCCATCCGCCACAACAAAACGATCAACCGCGATTACGTGAATCTCGTGAAGATTCTCTCGATGTAACAGCGTAACCGCCCGCAACCCATAAACCAACCCGAACAAAAACCCGCATCGAATGAAACGTGTAATCGGCATCGGCAATGCCCTGACGGACATGCTGGTCAACCTGGAGTCGGACGCCGTACTGAAAAGATACCTGCTCGAAAAGGGCTCGATGAGTCTGGTGGACAACAAGCTCCAGACCGAAATATCGAAATCCGTAGCCGGACTGCCCTATTCGCTCTCTCTGGGCGGCTCGGCCGGCAATACGATCCGCGCCATGGCCCGCATGGGTTGTGAGACGGGTTTCATCGGCAAGGTGGGTCCCGACACGACGGGTGACTTCTTCGTACAGGCGCTGGAGAACCTTGGCGTCAATCCCGTCATCTTCCGGGGCAAGGAGCGCTCCGGAAAGTGCGTGGCCCTGATCTCGCCCGACGGCGAGCGGACAATGATCACGCATCTGGGCGCCGCACTCGAACTGACCGCCGAAGATCTCTCGGCGGCGATCTTCGACGGGTTCGACTGCATCTATATCGAGGGGTATCTCGTCCAGAACCATCAGCTCATCGAGCAGGCCGCCCGTCTGGCCAAGGAGAAGGGGCTGCAGGTAGCCATCGATCTGGCAAGTTTCAACATCGTCAAGGAGAATCTCGACTTCCTGCACCGCCTCGTCGAACAATATGTCGATATTGTCTTCGCCAACGAGGACGAGGCCGTATCGTTCACCGGCGAAGATGAACCGGTCAACGCCCTGCAGGCGATCTCGGAGCTGTGCGACCTGGCCGTCGTCAAGATCGGCATGCGCGGAGCGCTGATCAAACACGGCGGTGAAGTCGTCCATGTCGGAATCATGGCGGCCGCCAAACGGGTCGATACGACAGGCGCCGGAGACTTCTATGCCGCAGGTTTCCTCTACGGCATGTGCAACGACCTGACGCTTCGCCAGTGCGGAACCATCGGGGCCATTACGGCCGGAAAGGTCATCGAGGTGGTCGGCACGACCTTCGGAGAGGAGGCCTGGGACGACATCTTCCGCCTCGTCAAGAAGGTTCGCAACGAACGCTATCTCTTCTGAAAGGACGGAGATGCGAAGATGCTTCTCCGTGACAAACGGGCTGGAGCGTATTTTCACGACAAGACACAAGAGAAGACATCAGCGATTTACGGTATCAACATACCGTAGAGTTGTCGGCATACACCTCGGACGCACGACAGGGAAGAGGTGAATTCGGAAAGAAAAGGGCGGAAACGGTGAATTCGGAACCGGGACCGCTGCAACAACGCATAATAACCGGACTTTCGGCGCCGAATTCGTCGAACGACCAGCAAAAACCTCAATTATGGAGAAAGAAGCTCAAAAATTCGTCGATGAATTCATGGCGGGCATCATAGCAAAAAACCCCGGCGAGCCTGAATTCCATCAGGCCGTGCAGGAGGTAGCCGAATCGCTTGCGGAGTATATCGTAATGAATCCCGTACTGCGGAAGATGAAGGTGCTCGAACGTATTGCCGAACCGGAACGGGTCATCATCTTCCGTGTACCCTGGCTCAACGACAAGGGCGAAATCGAAATCAATCGAGGCTACCGCGTCCAGATGAACAGCGCCATCGGCCCCTACAAGGGCGGCATCCGGTTCCATCCATCGGTCAACCTGTCGATTCTGAAGTTCCTCGCTTTCGAGCAGACCTTCAAGAACAGTCTGACCACCCTGCCCATGGGCGGCGGCAAGGGAGGTTCGGATTTCAACCCCAAGGGCAAGTCCGACAATGAAGTGATGCGTTTCTGTCAGTCGTTCGTCACGGAGCTTTCGCGCCACATCGGACAGGATACCGACGTGCCGGCAGGCGACATCGGTGTCGGCGGACGTGAGATCGGCTTCATGTTCGGCCAGTACAAACGTCTGCGCGACGAGTTCACCGGCACCTTCACCGGAAAGGGTCTGGGCTGGGGCGGTTCGGCCATGCGGCCCGAGGCAACGGGCTACGGCACCTGCTACTTTGCTCAGGAGATGCTCGCCACACGCGGACTGTCGTTCGAAGGCAAGACGGTCTGCATCTCGGGTTCGGGAAACGTCGCCCAATATGCGGCCGAGAAGTGCATTCAGCTGGGAGCCAAGGTTCTGACGCTCTCCGACTCGTCGGGATACGTATATGATCCCGAGGGTATCACGGCCGAGAAACTGGCCTACGTCATGGAGCTGAAGAACATCTTCCGGGGTCGTATCAAGGAGTACGCCGACCGCTATCCCGAAGCAACCTATTATCCCGGACAACGGCCCTGGAGCGTGAAGTGCGACATCGCCATGCCCTGTGCCACACAGAACGAACTCAACGGGAAGGAGGCTGCGACGCTCGTCAAGAACGGCTGCATCTGCGTGGCCGAAGGCGCCAACATGCCTTCGACACCGGAAGCGATCCGGGAATTCCAGGAGCACAAACTCCTCTATTCGCCCGGCAAGGCTTCGAATGCCGGCGGCGTAGCGACATCGGGACTCGAGATGTGTCAGAACTCGATGCGCCTGCACTGGTCGCCCGAGGAGGTGGATGCAAAACTGCACGAGATCATGCGCAACATCCACGCCATGTGCGTGAAATACGGCACCGAACCCGACGGATATGTCAATTACGTCAAGGGAGCCAATATCGGCGGCTTCATGAAGGTGGCCAATGCCATGCTGGCGCAGGGCTGTTGCTGACGAGCGCCCGCACCGCAGCGTTCCGACGCCGGATATGAAGCCATCGGACAGGCAGCCGGAACGACCGGAGCACAGTTTCGCCCCCGCGGGAGATCATCCTGCGGGGGCGAAATCGTACCGTCCGGTCACATGTTTCACAGATTTACGGTTCGGAAGGGCAGCAGCTTTTACAATCGCCCCCTTCCCGTTCGGATCCGAACGGATCCGGAATCGCGACAACCTACCGTATCACTTCGCTCCGTCGCCCCTTCGCCGTCGGGTCGAATCCCGGTCGAGATCCTGCGACCGACATTGTCAAAAACCGCCACTCGTCTCTTCCGCTCGACAACGCCCGAGAAACAACAGCCTCTTCCCGCAAACAGATTCAAAATTCCGTCTGCGCTATCCGGAACCGGCCGTCTGCTGCAAATATCACTCGCACCTACGGACTACGGATAGACCACCAGATCCATCTTCACGTCATGCTCTTCGACCGGCAGCTCCTCCACAATCTGGTGCGTATAGCATACACCGACGCGATAAGCCCGCAAGTCCGGTTGAGCAAGATAGCGGTCGTAGTACCCCTTTCCACGGCCCAAACGCTGCCCATCCTCCGTAAAGGCCACTCCGGGACAGATCATCAGATCGATCCGCTCGGGAGGACACTCCTCTTCGCCCTGCGGCTCCAGAATGCCGAAGGCTCCGAAGCGCAACGTTTCGGGCCGACAGGCATAAAAATGCATCGTCTCACCCTCGACACGCGGCAGAACGACCCGCCGCGTCTCGTTCCAGCGCGCCAGGACCTCGTCGGTCGCCGGCTCGTCGGGCAGTGCGGAAAAGAATGCAATGGTACGGGCCGCCCGGAACTCGGGCAACCGTTCAATGGCTGAAAAGATCGCCGTCGAAGCCGTCAACCGTTCGGTGGCGGTCAATGCATTGTTGAGTGCCCGCATGGCGGCACGTATCTCCTTTTTTCCCATGACTTATTTTTCAATTTTACGAAATATCTCCCTATTAATTAAGGATGAACGCAGAACCCCGTTCGGAAATTATGCTTCACACCAACTATTTTCCGGGTTCCGGCCCCTGCTTCCCGTTCATCCGCACATATCACGTGCCATGCCGACCTGTGCCGAACCGACCTGCGAACACCCCGCCGCCATCTCAACAGTCATCACTCCGACCGCCACCATCCCAACGGCTGCCATCATGACCGCTGCCATCCCAATGACCACACAACTCTTCCCGTCGTCACGGCCCCGTATCTCGCGACCCCCGCAACGGAAGCCGCTCCCGTTTCAGGCAGATGACCCGTTATTTTTCCGCCGGTTTTGCATTGTTATTCGACAAACAATACCTATCTTTGTGGCACTCGTATGAATTCTTTAACAAAAATAAACAAAATTCAAACATTATGAGCTGTTTCTTAACCAATTCCTCTCTTGGCAAGAAGTTGGTGATGAGCGTGACGGGATGTTTCCTCGTGTTGTTCATCCTCTTCCACATGTCCATGAACATCGTCGCAATCATCTCGCCCGAAGGCTACAACATGATCTGCGCGTTCCTGGGCGCCAACTGGTATGCCCTTGCCGGTACGGTCGTTCTGGCGGCCGGCGTGATCATCCACTTCGCCTACGCCCTGTGGCTGACGTACAACAACTATCAGGCTCGCGGCAAACAACGCTACGAAGTTACCGTCACCGAACCCGGCGTGGACTGGGCCTCGAAGAACATGCTCGTACTGGGCTGGATCATCCTCGCCGGCCTGGCACTTCACCTCATCAACTTCTGGAGCAAGATGCAGCTCGTCGAGATCATGGGCGAACACGTCAATTCGCTGGGCTACCACCCTGCCGACGGTGCGGCTCTGATCCAGTACACCTTCTCGCAATGGTACTACGTCGTACTCTATCTGCTGTGGTTCGCAGCCCTGTGGTTCCACCTCACGCACGGCGTATGGTCGATGTTCCAGACCGTGGGCTGGGCAAACGACACCTGGTATCCGCGCCTGAAGTGTCTGGCAAACATCATTGCCACGATCGTTTTCCTCGGTTTCGCGGCTGTCGTCGTGGTCTATTTCATCCAGAGCAACTGCTGCTGCGGTGCATGCTGATTTCATAAAATTAAAAAAACACCAGATATGGCTTTCAAATTAGATTCCAAAGTTCCCGCCGGCGACCTCGCTCTGAAGTGGAGCAACCACAAGGCGGCCATCAAAGTCGTAAGCCCCGCAAACAAACGCAAGCTCGACATCATCGTCATCGGTACCGGTCTGGGCGGTGCCTCCGCAGCCGCTTCTCTCGGCGAGCTGGGCTACAACGTCAAGGTATTCTGCATCCAGGACTCGCCGCGCCGCGCACACTCGATTGCGGCTCAGGGCGGTATCAACGCAGCCAAGAACTACCAGAACGACAACGACTCGATATACCGTCTCTTCTACGATACGATCAAGGGCGGCGACTACCGCGCCCGTGAAGCCAACGTCTATCGTCTGGCCGAGGTTTCGAACCTCATCATCGACCAGTGCGTCGCTCAGGGCGTGCCTTTCGCCCGCGAATACGGCGGTCTGCTGGCCAACCGTTC
>CALUOX010000055.1 GCA_944322375.1 uncultured Alistipes sp. | reverse complement strand
TCCATCAACGGAGCTTCGGGAGGGAAGATCTATATCAACGACCGCGAGATGCGCATGTCGGTCGAAGAGCTGCTCAACTACCTGCGCGGGCTCAGGGCCGAAGAGATCCAGCGCATCGAGATCATCCCGCAGACCGGTGCGGACTACGATGCGGACTCCGCCTCGGGGATCATCAAGATCACGCTGCGCCGCCAGCGCGACGACGGTCTGACGGGCAATGTCTCCTTCTCCACGCAACACAGCAGCCAGCTCTCGTACTACAATCCCTCCGTCTCGCTCAATGCCCATACGGGGCGCTGGACCGTCAACGCCTCGGGCTGGCTCAATGCCGCACCGCGCCAGATAACGAAAATTACGGAACACACCGAATACCTCACGAACGACACATCGCTCGATGCCATCTCCGACATGCGCGGCGACGGGTACTACGGCGGAGGACGTGCAGGTGTGATCTACGACATTACGGAACGCCACAGCATCGGCATCGAAGGCGATTACTACACCGACCGGAGCAGTCTGCCCAACAGCACCTCGACCGACTACCGTTCGGGCAGCCTGCTCACGCGAAACGAAAGTTTCTACGACGGCGTGGACAAGACTTCAACCCTGTCGGCAACCTTCAACTACATCTGGCGGATCGATACGCTGGGCTCGACGCTCAAGTTCATGGCCGACTACAGCCGCAACGACCGCCGGCATACGAACGACAACTTCACCCGTTCGACAACGCCGGATATCGTCCGCGACTCGACATTCGACGACCGCACGGCGGGACTGTATGAGGTTGCGGCCTTCAACCTCGCCCTCGAACAACGGCTCAGCGCCGCATGGCTGCTGCGTGCGGGTGCCAAATACACCCTCAACAACATGCACAACGAAGCCCTGTACCGCTATCTGAAGGGGGAGAGCTGGCAGCAGCTCGACAGATACAGCTACACGACCGACTATACCGAAAGGATCGCGGCGCTCTACGCCGCTGCGACCTTCCATCACAAGCGCTGGAGCGTCGTGGCCGGAGTGCGGGGCGAATATACCCGCACGACCGGATATGCCAGCGACGTCCGACAGAACTACTTCAGCCTCTTTCCGAATCTCAATGTCTCCCGCGCGTTCGACGACAATGGAGCCCGGTCACTCTCGGCACAATATTCGCGCAACATTTCGCGGCCGGGATTCTGGGCCCTCAACCCCGCGCGCATTCAGATCTCGGACTACACCTATCAGTCGGGAAATCCCGCCCTGCAGCCCTCCTACACAGACAATCTGTCGATTACGGCACTTCTCGCGACAAAATACACGCTGAGCATCGGTGCGCTACTCTACCACGACGAGATCGCCCAGGTGTTCGGTTCGGACCCCGCCGACGCCTCGATCACGAATCTCTGCTTCGAGAACCTCGACCACTCGGAACAGTTCTACGCCACGGCGAACATTCCGCTCCAGCTGACACGCTGGTGGAATCTCACGGCGAACATCACGGAAGTATGCCGGCGCGACCGCATCACGATCGACGCACCCCGCAAGACGACGTGGATGACCCTCTGCAACCTCTCGACGAATTTTACGCTGCCCCGCAAATTCTCCGTCGAGGTGGAATTCGGCGGCATGAGCCGTGTGCGACAGGCCAACCTCGACATGAAAAGCTATGAAAGCACGACCCTGCGACTCCGGAAACGGCTGCTGGACGACCGCCTGTCGCTGATGGTTCAGGTGACCAATCTCTTCGACGAGCCGCAGATCTTTACGGCCGAAACCGCAAATTTCGTCCGCAACCTGCGTACAGTCAACGACTGGGCAAGAAGACGTTTCGGTATATCGGTCAATTACAATTTCAAGACAGGGAAAGCCTTCAGGATCCGCAGCGTCGAGAGCGGCGCCGGCGATGAAAAAGGGCGCATGTAACCGGCCGCAAAGCTCCGAAACACCCTCCCCGCAATGCCGGCCGTTCCAAAACGGCGGGCGGCATGCGGATACGGCGCCGCTTCGCGACGCTGCGGAAACAGTGCCTCACCGGCAAAAGCCCGATGCGGCAGGGGGGGGCGGTCGACCTTCCGAGAACAGCGCAGAAGGCCGAAAACAAACTTTTTTCAAAAAAAGTCGCCTCTGCATTAGGTATTTTATGCAAGGAATGTGTATATTTATTGGACGCATTGCCAGTCAATGACAAACTACAACCTTAATTGCAAATTTTATGGACATTGAAACAAAGGCGTTATCCGAACGCCACGCCCGCACGTTGATTCAAAAGCGGGGGGGGAATTTTGTCCCCCGTCGAAGGAGGAGATGCATTCTCCGGAAATTGAAAACAACCGCCATTCGGGAAGTGTCCGCATGAAAGAAAGGCTCTTTGCCGGTCTGCTTTTCATCTCCATTCTCTCATTTGCATCCTGCGGAAAAGATTCGGCTACGGATCCGGCAACGAATGCCGATCCCATCGATCTGACCTTCAACGCAACGTCTGCGCTGTCCGACGTTCTGGAAATCCCCGCCGGAGAGAGCCTGTGGGAAAATGCCGAGACATTCGGCGTGTATGTCGCATCGACAGAACCGACACGCAATGCTGCGGCATCGCTCGTCGTAAAGGAGGGAAAAGTCTCCGGCACGGTGCGTGTCAACCACTTCGAAACGGGCAACACAGCCTCCTTCTACTACCCCTATTCGAAAGAGAACGATGACAAGGGGATGCAAAACATAACCTGCACGATCGCCGCAACGCAATCGCAAGGCGAGGCCGGCGTTTTCGACGCCGCCAACATGCCGATGGCTTCGCTCGTGCAGACGCTCAACGCCGAGACTGCTTCACCTTCGCAAGCCGTACAGATGCACGCCCTGGGCGGAATTCTTCAGGTCAAGGTGCACGCTTCGGGGCAATACGTCGGTGAGACGCTCCAGTCGATCGAATACACCGACGAAAAGACCCCGATGGCCGGAACCTTCACGCTGGATCTGACGGCGCTGAACAGCGAATCGGCACTGGTTGCTCCGGAGTGCGACGCCCACAGCGTCAAGACGACCCTGAGCGGCGGCACCGCCTATGCCGTTCCGTCATCCGCCGACGCGGCAAAAGCGATCTACGCCGTCATGGCTGCCGGCAGCTACGACGGCACGCTGACCCTTACCACCGACAAGGCGGTCTATACACTGACGACCGCCTGCCAGATCGAACGCGGCGCATGCTGCGACCTTACCGTCGATCTCTCCACGACCGAAAGCCGACAGACCATCGACGGACTGTGGAACGGTTCGGGTACGGCCGAGAACCCCTATCTGATCGCAACGGCCGACGATCTGGAGCTGCTGGCGACGTTCTGCAACGACGCCTCGAAAAACGGCGAATTCGCCGACAAACACTACCGCCAGACGAAGAATATCGACATGACGGGCGTTGCCTTCACTCCCATCGGTAACACCGAAGCGACCGCCTTCAAGGGGACGTATGACGGCAACGGCTGCACGATCTCCAACCTGAAGATCGCCAACAGCGGCACCGACGCCTGCGGACTCTTCGGATACATGAACGGCGCTACGGTGACGAAGCTCACGCTGGAGAGCTGCGACATCACCTCCGCCGCACTGCACACGGGCGGTATCGCCGGCAAGGCGGAGACGAGTACGGTCAGCGACTGTACGGTCGGAGGATCGGTTGCCGGCACGGCCGAGATAGAGTTCGACGGTTACAACGTCAGCGGCGTCGGCGGCATGATCGGCTACGCAATCGACTCCGAGATCACGGGATGTACGCTCAAGGGCAGCCTGCGCGCCATTTCGCTCATCGGCGGCATGACGGGTTATGCCAGCGGAACGAAAATCTCGAACTGCACGGTCGATGCCGCCGCAACGATCGACGCCGAGAAGCACTTCCTCGGAGGTATCGCCGGCCGCGCTCGTTTCGGTTCGACAATCGAAGAGTGCATCGTCAACGGAAAGATCTCGTCATACAACGGCAACTACGTCGGCGGTATCACGAGCCATCTGACCTCGGGACATGTATCCGGCTGCAAGCTCACGGCTTCGGCCTCGCTCTCCTCGAAAGGCAACCATACGGGCGGCATCGTCGGGGCGCTGCAGCCCAATGAAGAGGCCTCGGACGATCCCGAAGGCATGACCGCAGCGATCGAAAACTGCGAGAACGCCATCATGGTCTTCGGCGCCCAGAACGTCGGCGGCATCGCCGGATATCAGGGCGGCAAGACGATAGAGCATACGGCAATCATAAAAGACTGCGTATCAAGAAGTTCCGTAACGGGATACAAGCACAATGCAGGCGGTATCACGGGCCTGATCGAATCCTACGGCGACAGCTTCATCGAAAACTGCAAGTCCTATGGCGACATTCTCTCCTCCGCCTACAACGTGGGCGGTATCTGCGGCTATGCCGTTTCGAAGGGCGAGACCACGATCAACTACTGCATCGCCTACGGCAACTGCCGCGGTCTGTACAGTGTGGGCGGCATCTGCGGCTATGCCAAGAGCAACGATGCCGGCTGCGTCCTCAACCTCGTGAACTGCATCTACGCCGGCAAGGAGATCGAAGCGACGGGCAACAACGGCGCAAACGGCTACACGCTGGCAACCGGTCTGTTAGGATGGCTGCAGGTGGCATCGGGCAATGCGACCATCGTGAACTGTGCGTCGCGCGTGCAGACGATCAAGACCGCAAGCTCCTACAATGGATTCCCCTCGACGAACAACACCATGTCGGGCATCCTCGGTTTCCAGAACGGGGTACCGGCCGGAGTCGAAGTCTATGCGACCTATTCGACCATCAACCGCGACGGATTCCTCACCGACGGCGAGAGCACGACCACCTCCTACTACGGCGGCACCTACGCCAAGATCCATGCGGGAAGCTATGAAATCACGTCGTTCGACTACTGCTACTACTCGCCTTCGACGGGGCAACCCGGACCGGGCGTATCGCACCTGACGAAACTCGACCATGAAACGGTCAAGGCCTACGGTGAGATGTCGCAGCTGCTCGCCGACCTCAACACGGCCGTAGCCGCCTACGACGGCGTCTGCGAACACGAACTGAAGAACTGGGTGCTCGACTCCGACGGATTCCCCATCCTCGAAGGCATGACCACGATGCTCCCCGTCAGCAACACCAAACGCATCAGCGTGATCGGCGACTCGATCTCGACGTTCCGGGGCTTCGTACCGTCGGGATACGGCTGCCACTACCCCACGTCGGATTACGATCTGACATCGGTATCGCAGACCTACTGGTATCGTCTGGCCAATGACTTGATGTCCGACGCACGGATCGAGCGCAACATCTCCTTCTCGGGCACGGCCGTGGCCCGCACAACCAATACCGCGTACAGCGACCAGTCCTGGTTCGGGCAGGATTTCTGCGCACGCTTCATCGCGCAGGACGGTGTGGGACAACCCGACATCATCCTCATTCACGGCGGGACGAACGACTATGCGCACAACGTGGACAAACTTGCTCCGGGCGTGGAGATGCGCAGCCCCAATGCACCGTCGGACGACGTCTTTGCGCAACTCTTTGCAACGGCCGACGCCGCTACGACCCGTGCCGAGATCGAGGCGCTCGACGATACGTCGTTCTGCTCGGCCTATATCAAGCTGCTGTGCCTGATCCGCGAACGTTATCCCGAAGCGAAGGTCGTCTGCATCATCGGCGACTACCTCACGACGGGCATCGAACAGGCCACAATCAAGATTGCGGAGCATTACGGAGCAAAGTCGGTCGATCTGTATGCCGTGAACGGCTTCAACGACCAGACCTACATGCCGAAACACGACTACAATCCTTCGACGGGTTCGGGGTGCCATCCGAGCTCCAAGGCGATGGAATACATTGCCAACAAGATCTACAACGAACTCGGGAGCTGGCTTGAAGAGTAGCCTCGCAGGCGAAAGAAAAACGGGCGGCAGTCGCAGGACTGTCCGCCCGTTTTCATTTCCGCATGATTGATACCGCGCCGGCAAGGACCGGCAAGGAGATGTTCACGGCGCCAGGATCCAAACAGCCCGCAGGCCAATTCCCGCAGACCAATTCCTGCAGGCCAATTCCCGCACGCTAATTGCCGCAGACCACAGCCCGCCCGGCAATTCCCGCGACAATACGCTCCACAGGCAGTTTCCGCGTGCAGGGGCTCGTCACACATGCCTCATATACATACCCTTACCCTCGGAAACAAAGGGGCGGCAGGCGGAACTAATTCCGCCTGCCGCCATTTTCATTCATGGAAAGAGGTTTTTCGTCTCCTCCTCCCTTGCTCAGCCAACCAGCCGATCTGCCGGCCAGCCGACTTGTTCCGGACATGCAACCCAAGCTCCTGCCGACGTGCCGCACGGGACCTTGCCGGCGACGTTCCCGTTTCCGGCAGAACTTACGGACCGAGGTCCCGGCCGGCACCCCGTCAACGCAGCTGTTCGAACTGCACGGCATATCCGCCGCCCGGCGCCATCGGCATCGTCAACGTTTCGGCAGCCGTCACCGTCCGCTCTTCGAGGATGTAATCCTCCCCGTAGCGGTCGGCATTCACGCCGTCTCGGAAGATGTATGCTTTCCATTGGCCGTCACCCAGGAAATCGAGTTTCACCTCCACGTCGCGGGCATCCCAGTTGGTCAATGCGCCCAGATACCAGCGGTCACCGGCACGCCGCACCGTTACGATATAGCGACCGATCTCCCCGGCCGGAACAATCGTACGGTCGAAGCGCGTGGGGAAACGCACGATATATTCGAGCGTCTGCGGCTCCTTGAGATAGGCCGTCGGGGAGTCGCACAGCATCACCAGCGGCGAGTCGAATACGACATATGCCGCCACCTGATGCGCCCGCGTACCCTGACTCATCGGATCGGCGTTGACCGCCCGGAAGCTCTTGCGCGAAGCATTGCTCATTGCCCCCTGCGTATAATCTACCGGCCCCGCAACCTGACGGATGAAGGGGAAGGTACAGTCATAGGCCGGCATGTCGGCCTTGGTCCGGTCGGTCCACTTCAACTGTTCGAGACCGAAAATACCCTCGAAATTGACCACGTTGGGATAGGTGCGCTGCAGGCCCGTCGGCTTGTAGATTCCATGGAAATCGATAATCATGTGATGGCGTGCCGCAGCCTCCGCAATCCGATAGACCCGATCGACGGCGGCCTGATCCTGCCGGTTGATGAAATCGACCTTCCAGCCGACAACACCCATCCCGGCATAATGGGCACAAGCCTCCTTCAGCTTGTCGTCGAGGACCTTCGCCACGACCCACAGGACGATACCTACCCCCTTCTGCCGGCCGTAAGAGACGATCTGCGGGAGATCGATCTCCGGAATGACATGCATGATATCGCCGTCGCGCACGCTCCAGCCCTCATCGAGCGCCACGTATTCAATGCCGTGTTCAGCGGCAAAATCGATGAAGTATTTGTAGGTTTCGGTGTTGATTCCCGACTTGAAATCGACGCCGTAAACCCCCCAGTCGTTCCACCAGTCCCAGGCGATCTTGCCGTCACGGATCCACGACACGTCGGATATGCGGCTCTCTCCGGCCGTCTTCCACACCATGTCGTTCACGGGCAGCTCCGCAGCCGTCGCGGCACAGGCGACAATCCGCCACGGATAGCTGCGCGTTCCCGGCACACGGGCGATGTACTCTTCGCTCGTCTCGACAACATCCTCGAAGCGTTTGGTCAGCGACGTCTCGACCGGATATCCGGCAAAACGCGCGGTAAGGCCCTTCGCTTCGGCGTCATAGCTTACATAGATGCCCGGATAGGACTCCACGTCCGACTCGGTGTAGAGCACATAGCCGCGTGCACCCAGATCGACGAGAATCGGCATGAATGCGAGGGTCTCGGTGCGGAATTCACTCAACGGAGCGTATGTATAGGTGTTTTCGAACGACGTCTGCATGGGGATTTTCGTGTTGGCGTAGGCAACATAGGCCGACGGATCGCCCGTAAAGTTGAGTTGGGCCGTTTCATCCAGAATCGTCAGTTCGCCCTCCCGCTCCGTATAGAAACGGTAGCAGACGCCATCGTCATAGGCTCGTGCAATGATGCCGTATCCGTCACGACAGCGAAGGTTCAACTCATTGAAAGCAATATCCAACGAGCTCTGGCGGTGCAACGGCGCCTCCACGGTCTCCGCTACCGAGCGACGACGCGCCGAACGCACCTTCGGATGCTCGCCCAGCACCTCGCCCGTCGCGAGCGTAAGGGCGATCTGCGACGGAGCGACCAGTTCCGCACCGTCCCGCAGCACCGAATAATGCAGTCCGTCATCCACCGTCAGCACGATGGAGAGCGAGCCGTCGGGGCTCTTCACTTCATAACTTTTGGGCGGGGCCGCAACAGCTCCCACAGCCGTTGTCAGGAACAACAGCATCAACATTTTTTTCATCGTTTCAAGTATTCAGATTAACAGTTTGTTGTTTCAGATTTCGGTTTCAGTGGCTGGATCTGCGCTGGATCCCGTTTCAGTATCTGTTGTCCGGTTTGTTGCCCGGTTCCCGATCTCTTTCCGCTACGTCTCCGTGCTTTTGACACATCCGATGCGCTGTCCTTCCCCCGGATGTGTCGAACACACCGTTTCAGCAACCGTTTCAGTCTTCCGATTGGCGGGTCTCCATGGGCCCTGGCGCACTCAGTCCCACCCGGACAGATGGCCGGTTGAAGACCAGTCTGCCGGACACTGCGGATACGGGCTCCGCCGCCGACAGGCCCGACGCATTCCTGCGACAGACAGACCGGCCCGCACAACACGCACGATGCAAATGCGACAGATAAATAACCGGTCATCCAACATGCTGCCGAACTGCCGTCCGCTCCGGCTGTCATGCAGCCAGACGGATAACAGACAGACAGTCAAGCACTCAGACTCATACAAGCCAGTCGTCCGGTCTGCAACCCGAAAACCACCCGGTCGCAATAAAACTGCCCGCCAAACATCAGACTCTCAAGCCGCCGAACACACACTACAAGTCCTTCAACCGACTGCGGCCGAACTGCCGTCCGCTCCGGCTGTCATGCAGCCAGACGGATAACAGACAGACAGTCAAGCACTCAGACTCATATAGGCCAGTCGTCCGGTCTGCAACCCGACAACCACTCGCCCCGCAGTCAGACGAATCGCTCCGATGCCCGGAGCCAACGGTCCTCAGGGATCTCAGAAGACAACTTCCGGAGCCTTCTGCGACCCCTCGTCGGCCTCGAAATAGGGCTTCTGGTCGAACGAACACATGCCCGCAATCAGGTTGGTCGGAAAACGCCGGACAGCCACATTGTAGGCCCGCGTCTTGTCATTGAAGTTGCTCCGTGCCGTGGAGATCCGATTCTCCGTCCCCTCCAGCTGCGCCTGCAACTCCTGGAAATTGCTGTTCGCCTTCAGATCGGGGTAGTTCTCCGCAATGGCGATCAAACGCCCGAGCGCCGAACGGACACCCTCCTGCGCCTGCTGGTACGCCGCCATACGTTCAGGAGTCAGATCCTCTGCCGCAACATTGAGCGACGTGGCCTTCGATCGTGCTTCAACCACCGCTTCAAGAGTCTCCCGCTCATGGGTGGCATACCCCTTGACCGTATTGACCAGATTCGGAATCAGATCGGCCCGACGCTGATACTGCGTCTCGACATCCGACCATGCTCCGTGCACGGCCTCTTCCTTTTCGACCAGACCGTTGTAAACCGAATATCCCCATACGACAACCACCGCAACGATGGCAAGAAGGATCCAAAGTGTTCTTTTCATCTTTTATCGTTTTCGTTAATACAATACGGGCGAAGAGCAATTGTTACCAACTCTTCCCGCACATTTTTATCCGTTTGATCTGTCACCGGCTCCGCTGCTACCATTTCGAACCGGCACCGCCGCCGCCAAAACTGCCTCCGCCAAAGCCACCGCCCGATCCGCCGCCAAAGCCTCCACCGAAGCCTCCGCCGCCGAAAAATCCTCCGCCGCCGATCCACATGCCGCCATGACCGCCATGGTTGCTGCTGCCGTCCGAGTCCCGACGCCGGCGCACGACCTCCGCGCCGCAATGCCGGCAGACAAGCCGCTGCTCGACCATGCGCCAGCCCTCGGCCCGCATGACGACCCGTTCACCCTGCGACCGCAACGCAAACCAGCGTTTGCAGCGCGGACACCGCAGCATGCGGAAAACCGCCACAAGCGGCACAACCATGCAACAACCGAGAAAGATCCATACACCCACGGGCACGGACTCCTCCCGGACAGGAATCGCATCGGGACGACCGGTCTCCAGTTCGCTGCCGCTCAAGACCGCCGCAGCGGCCTCGACACCCTGCAGCATGCCCCGATCGTAATCGTTTTCACGGAAGGCCGGCAGCATGAAATTCATCTGAATACGTTTGCAAAGCGCGTCGGGCAATACACCCTCCACGCCGCGTCCCGTAACAAAGCGGATCTCGCGCAGGCTCCGCACCAGCAGGATCCCCAGTCCGTTGCTGTCTTCGCTCCGTCCGACGCCCCACGACGAGAAGAGCTCATAGGCGAATGTGAACGTATCGCCGCCGTCGATCGAATCGACCGCAACGACGGCCACCTGCGCGGCACCGCGCTGCCGCAACGCATAACAGATCGAATCGATCCGCATGACGGTCGCAGCCGACAGAATGCCGTCGGGATTCGACACGAACCGCGTACGGTCCGCCAACTGGACATTGGGGATCTCCTCGACGGAATAGCTCCGGGCCCGGACGGTCGTGAACGAGAGCCCGGACAAAAGAATAAACAGCCAAAGCAAGCGTTTCATACGCCCAAAGATAGAATAAAATCCGGAAAGATCATACGCTTCCGGTCCGGAATCGGGAATAGAGGCAAAAAAGGATTCAGAACGTTCAGAATCGGCAGAGCCGGACGAACAGCGCCGACAAAGCAACGGCATGCAGGTCCGATTCCCGCCGACGTTATCCTCTCCGATACGATCCTCCTGCTTCAGGATGGCGCCCCGCTACCGGATCAGAACCCGCTACCGGATCAGAATACGATAGCTCCAGGCCGGCAGATCCTGCTCCACATGGTAAGGTACAGCCACGCGGTTGCCGTTCATCGCATCGGTATAGTCACCCTGATAGATTCCCGTATTGAAATCGGCATGGATCGTATAGGGCGAAAGATTCATGACGGCAAAGACCCTGTTCCCTTCAACCTCGCGCACGAAGGTCATCAGACAATCCTTCGCATTGTTTTCGATCTCGATGAAGGTGCCGCCGCGCTCGCCGGCCTGCAACGCCGCATTGTGATGCTTGAGCTGACACAACAGCCGGTACAGGTCCGTGAAATATCCCGGTTGGGGATTCACCATCGGGTCTCGGTCGAAAAAGGCAAACGAATGGTCGTAACCGAACTCCTGACCCGTATAGACGAGCGGCATGCCCTGCGGCAGCAGGAACGTAAGAGCCGCCATGGTTCCGGCAGCGGTACCCAGACGTCGGAATTCACTGCCGTTCCAGGAGTTCTCATCGTGATTCGAAGTGAAAAGCAGCCGCATGGCGGAACGCGGATAACGCTCCCGATCGGCATAGATGTAATTGCGCAGGTCCCACACCCGGCGCTTGCCCTGCGCGATATCGTTGATCAGATGGTGGAATTCCCAGGCATAGCAGGCGTCGAAGGCCTCGGACAACAGATCCGTCTGCTCCGCTTCCGCCAGCATGAAGATATTGTGTTTCAATGCCTTCAGCTGCCGGATCGCCTCCCGCCAGAAGGCCGTTGGCACAAGCATCGCCATATCGCAGCGAAAACCGTCCACACCGTGCCGCTCGACCCAGAAGCGCATGGCATCGATCTCGCCCTGCCACACCGCATGATTGGCATAGTTCAGTTTGGCCGTATCGTCCCAACCGTTGGGAATGAGCGGTTCGCCCTTTTCGTCACGTTCGTACCAGTCGGCCGGGCACTCGGTAATCCACCGCGCATCCCGCGACGTATGATTGGCCACCCAGTCGAGCAGCACCTTCAACCCCAACGAGTGGGCCGTCGCAACAAAACGATCGAAATCCTCCATGCCGCCGAACTCGGGATTGACCGCGTAATAGTCCCGAACCGAATAGTAGGATCCGAGCGAGCCCTTGCGGTTGATCTCCCCGATGGGATGAATCGGCATCAACCATATGGCATCGATGCCCAACGCACGCAGCCGCTGCAACTGACGCTCCGCCGCAGCCAGCGTCCCCTCGGGAGTCAACTGCCGAATATTCATCTCGTACAGAACGGCCGGATAGCTCCAGGCCGGATGAGATACCGGATTCGAATAGTTCATTTTGTCACCCTTTCATGTCAATTCGAAGTGCAAAAATAGAAAATTTCAGCAACAAGCCGAATTTTTCGCTCTTCAAGTTCCGCGAATGCCGTCAGTTCGGAAAAAAGTCGTATCTTTGCACGACTGTTGTATTCATGTACAACCTGGCGACAAACAGCAACAAAAGAGAAACTTTCATGAAGTATTTCAGTTTTTGCATACTCGGCGCGCTTCTGCTGGCCTCGTGCGCGACGAACCGGCGGGCCGCATACCTCCAGGAGGCCCGGGCGGATCAACCCGTACCGATCGAACAGGATTATCAGATCCGCATCAAGCCGCTCGACCGGCTGACCGTCACTGTCAACAGCAAGAATCCCGAGCTGGCCGCACCCTTCAATGCCGCCTCGTCATACAACTCCCTGTCGAACAATCCCAACTACACCTCGACGACCAGCGCCCTGCAGATCCTGACCGTTGACAAGGAGGGCCGCATCCAGCTGCCCATCATCGGAGAGGTTGACTGCAGCGGCCTGACGCGGGACGAGCTGGCAAAAAAGATCGAAGAGGATATCCGCGCCAAAAAGATGGTCAACGACCCCATTGTCGTGGTGCAGTTTGCCGACGTGAAGTTTTCGGTACTGGGCGAAGTGGCCCGTCCGGGACAGTTCTCCATCACGAAAGACCGCATCTCGCTCTTCGACGCCCTGGCCATGGCCGGCGACCTGACCATCTTCGGACAACGCGACAACGTCGCCCTCATCCGCGAAGAGAACGGGCAACGCACGATCCACTATTTCGATCTGAAAGATCCGCAGATCCTCGCCTCACCCTACTTCTACCTGCAACAGGACGACGTGATCTACGTAACGCCCAACAAATACAAGGCCCAGTCGGGTGAAATCAATCAAAACCGTTCGTTCTACCTTTCGATCATCTCGACGGTCGTATCCGTCGCCACGCTCATCGTCACCATTACAAAGATCAAATAAGCCTCAGATTCATGTACATGGAAGAGAATCGCAATACAGCCGGTTCGCCGGCCAACGGTCCGGAAGATATCTCCAGTTTTTCGCTGCACGATCTGCTTCAGATGGTCATCGGCAACTGGTTCTGGTTCCTGCTTTCGACGGTCATCTGCCTGTCGTGCGCACTTTTTTACATCTACACGACACCGAAGATCTACAATCGCACCGCAACCATCCTCATCAAGGACGGAAAGAAGGGCAACGAGACCGATCTGGCCACCTTCGGCGACCTGCTGGGAGCCTCTACCCGCCGCAATGTCGATAATGAAATCATCGTCCTTCAGTCGCGAAGCCTGATGATCGAGGTCGTGCGCCGACTCAACCTCAACGTCAACTATGTTGTTGAACACGGGCTGCGCAGCGAAAATCTCTATCGGCGCTCCCCCATCGACGTGGTCTTCATTGACGACAACGAACGTCAGGCGCTGGCTTTCGAACTGACACCGCTCAACGCAGAGGAGTTCTCGATCACGAAGTTCGTCAACCGCATGCCGACCGAGCCGCGCGAGGGCGAAAATCCGGAGATATACGACCTCGCCATGAAGGGCCGATTCAACGACACGATCTCCACCCCCTGCGGACAACTCGTCATCGTGCCAACGCTCTACCTGTCGAACGAATACCTCGGGGAGCCGATCTCCGTCTCCAAGCAGTCGGTGGAGAGCGTTGCCGACTACTACAACAAGGCCATCTCCATCTCGCTGCTCGAAAAGCAGGCCAATGCCATCGTACTGTCACTCAACGACAGCAACCCGCGCCGCGCCGAGGATGTAATCAACATGCTCATCGCCCGCTACAACGACGAATCGATCAACGACAAGAACCGCATCGCGGAATTCACGGCCGACTTCATCGACAAACGGCTCAAGATCATCGGCGCGGAGCTGGACGCCGTGGACCGCAAGATCTCGACCTACAAGAAGGACAACGAGATGTACGACATCACGGAGCAGGCCAAGCAGAGCCTGACCGAGAGTTCGATGTACAAGACCGAAGGGCTGGCGCTGGAGAATCAGATCAGCCTGGCGCAGTATCTTCGGGACTACCTGTTGAACGACAGCAAGCAATACGACCTCATTCCGGCCAATGTCGCCATCACCAGTTCGGCGATCGCCGAACAGATCAAGGCGTACAACGAACTGATGTTGCGGCGCGAAAAGCTGCTCGACAACTCGTCGCAGAACAACCCCGTCATACAGAACATCAACAACGACCTTGCAGCGCTGCGCCGCACGATCATCGCCTCGCTCGAATCGCACATCTCGGGACTCGAACTCCAGCTCGGCAACATCCGCCGCGAAGAGAGCCTTGCACGGACCCGGATAGCAACGGCCACACGCCAAAGCACGGAGCTGCTCGACAATACGCGACAGCAGCGGATCAAGGAGGAACTCTACCTCTACCTGCTCAACAAGCGTGAAGAGAACGAACTGGCCAAAGCCATCGCCGACAACAACGCCCGAATCATCGATGCGGCCTACGGAAGCAATGCCCCCGTAGCCCCGCGTGCGGCAATCATTCTGGCCATAGCCCTGATTTTCGGTCTCGCCACGCCCTTCGGCATACTCTACCTGATGGAACTTCTCGACACGACGATTCGCGGACGCAAGGACATCGAAGACAATCTGAGCATTCCCTTCCTCGGCGACATTCCGGAGTATCAGGGCACCACGCAGAGAGGATCGATCGTCGTCCGTGAGAACGGCCGCGACAGTGTTTCGGAGGCGTTCCGCATGATCCGTTCGAACCTCCGCTTCATGGGTGTGAAATCGGAGCGTCTTCAGGTCATCATGGTAACCTCGTCGAATCCGCACGCCGGAAAGACCTTTGTCGCCACGAATCTGGCCATGACGCTGGCCATGGCCGAGAAACGGGTCGTGATCGTCGATCTTGACCTGCGGCGCCGCACGCTCTCGAAACAGATGGGACAGGGTGAAAATCCCAACGGTGTTTCGGGTTACATCTCCGGCACCATCTCCACCCTGGACCAGATCATCTCACCGAGCGGTCTGAACGACCATCTCGACATGATCTATGCCGGCATTCAACCGCCCAACCCGGCAGAGATGCTTCTCTCGAAACGGTTCGAGACCTTCGTTGCCGAGTTGTGCAAACGCTACGACTACGTTGTCATCGACAGCGTGCCGGCGCTGGCGGTTGCCGATGCCCAGATTACCGACCGGCTGGTCGATCTGACCATCTACGTGGTGCGGGAGGGACTGCTGGACCGCCGTCAGCTGCCCGATATCGAGAAGCTCTACCGTGAGCAGAAGTTCCACAACATGAGCATTGTCCTCAACGGCTCCTCTTCAAGTCGCCGCAGAGGCTATGGCTACGGCTATGGGTACGGATACGGTTATGGCTACGGGTACGGCTATGGTCTGAGTGATGACGACGGCTATGTATCCCGCAAGGAAAAAGTGCTCCGGTTCTTCAAGAGATTCCGGTCGCATCGAACCGATAAAAACGAGTAACCGATGGCTATTCGAAACGCTATTGTCGCTCTTGACTTCGACGGGACGGTCGTCACGCACGCCTACCCGAATATTGGAAACGATATCGGTGCGGTTCCCGTTCTGAGGGAGCTGCTCGACAACGGCTGCCGATTGATCCTCTACACGATGCGCTCTGGGAAGTTGCTTGACGACGCCCTTGCCTGGTTCAAACGGAACGACATTCCGCTCTACGCCGTCAACGAAAACCCGACTCAAAAGGAGTGGACCTCATCCCCCAAGGTACATGCCGACCTCTATATCGATGACAGTGGACTGGGTTGTCCGCTCAAATTTGCGGATGGAGTCAAACGTCCCTTTGTCAACTGGGTAAAGGTTCGGCAGCAACTTGTGGCCGACGGATTTCTGGATTGACCATCCTTCAGGCGCTTCCAGAGGGGGGGGGCAAATGACAGGGTGACAGGGGAATAGAGAACAGGAGCCGCAGCAGACCTCGAACGACAAGTCCAAAGAAGTGACACAGAGAACAGGGCGCTGAAAACGGAGCTCGAAGGACGAAAGGAGTCGGAGAAGCGGCGCGGAGACAAGCCACCGAAAACGGGACCGAAAATTAAGCAGAGGATAGATGCTGCAGCGAATCCCGTATGACAATTTCAAAGAAGTGACGCAGAGAACAGGGCGCTGAGAACGGAGCTCGAAGGACGACAGGAGTCAGAGGAGCGGCGCGGAGACAAGCCACCGAAAACAGGACCTTGGAACAAGTCGCGAAGAAAGGCGTTCAGACATCGGCACACAGCGTCCGGCTCACAAAACCACACAAAGTCCACGCACAAAACTTTGCACCGTGAACCGATAAAAAATCCGGCAGGAAATGCCGGATTTTTTCGTCCCGCTTCTTTTCCATCGAATCCATCGAAAAAGCTATCCGGATTGGAGGCTCTCTTTCCTGCAAACTCATCCAATTTCTGCAGGCACATTTTCTTTAACTTATATACCCCGATCTCTCGAAGCCCGCGTCATGTACCGTGCCGCTTGCCGACAAAGCTCCGCACATCACCGATCCCTTTCCAGTCCTTGATCCCTTTCTGGCCCCTCCTGAACCTCTTTTCCTGAACTTCTTTTGTCAGCCCGTATGAAATTTCTGTGCCAAAAAATTTCTATGCCCCTATCCGACCGATATTCGGCCCGGACAGCCAGCCATCGGTCCCTGCCGCTCACCGACAGCTTCTGCCGGACATCAAATCGAATTGGAACAGGGCGCGCAGGCAATGTCTCTGCATGAATCCCCTCCCTGCCCGCTGCACTACACTACGCTCCTTTGTTCCCTGCCGCCGGAACCGGAAACTGTTCTCCGAACCGGCACCCGAGAAGGGGACAATACACACAAACACGGGCCGTGTCCGGAGCCGCAGAGAGGCAGTTGTTGGAATTATAATTTTTTACTATATTTGTATGCTATACCTTTGATTGAATGATACTTCAGACTGCTGTTACATCCGGATTCATCCTGCTGCTTTCACAGCTGTGCATCGCCATCTTCCTGCTTGTCACGGGGCTCTATTTCCTCTTCAAACGTGAAAAGCGGCTGCACCGGCTGCTGAGCGGCATCCTCCTCTTCTGGTTCCTGCTTCACCTCAAAGACATGCTCCTGCTCAACGATACGACCGCCGACATGAATCTGGAGCGGCTTTGCATCTGCATCGACATTCTGGCCGTACCCAGCTGCGCCTTTCTGCTCTTCGAACTGACCTCTCCGGGCTGGTTCTCCTGGCGCAGGGCCATTATCCACGAAATTCCCTTTCTGGTCCTGCTCGGGCTGTACGGCATTCATCCGAACAAGGTCGTCTTCTATCTCGACATCTCGATCGCCCTTATCTACGCCCTGTATGTCATTCTGCAGCTCTTCCGCACCATCCCCGAATACAACCGCACGCTGCGGGAGAACTTCTCCAATACGGACAATCTCGATCTGGAATGGTTGTGGAAACTGCTTGTCTTCTTCATCCTGTTTCTTTTTGCCTGGATCTATTCGGCGCTTCTGGTCTCGGACAACGCCGATATTCTCTACAACCTGACCTCACTCGTATTGTGGAGCATCATCTGCTGCAATATCCACAAACAACAACCGCTCGTGCTGACCGAGACGGTGGAACCCGTCGGGACAACGGCCTCCGAGACCGCAGACGACCAGTCGCGTCCGGAGTTCGCCGCAGCGCTGGAGCACCTTTTCACGGAGGAGAAGATCTGGCTCAATCCGCGACTTACGATCAGCGAGGTGGCCCATCAGCTCGGCACGAACCGCACCTACCTGTCGGACTATCTCAACCGCTCGTTGAAAACGACCTTCTACGAATTTGTCAACGAATACCGTGTACGGGCCGTTGCCGAGCAGCTCGAAGTTCCGGAGAACTCCCTGACCATCGAAGCGATTGCCGAAAGTTGCGGATTCAACTCGATATCGACGTTTCGACGAGTCTTCATCCGGCGTTTCGGCTGCACGCCCACACGATACAGACTCCGAAGAGGCAACCGGAGATCCGTTGCGCACTGATGCGCCTGCGGCCGCCTTGCAGCGGCCTTTTTTTGTGTCAATGACGTAACAATTGACGTATTGACCGGAATTTTCAGACCGGCCGGAATATCTTTGTCGGACAGTCCATTCAAAAAACCCTCTTTTTACCATGAAGAAATTTATTCCGTTGTTAC
>CALUOX010000054.1 GCA_944322375.1 uncultured Alistipes sp. | reverse complement strand
GGTGGCGCACGGCGGTTCCCCCCGTCCATTAGTCGTTTCACCCCTCATTTCTTCCCTTTTGCCCGCATGACAGCGCCGCCTTGGAGAAAGGCGGCTAATTTTGCCATTGTAAATATGGATTACGGATCATGCGGAGGATAAGGTGCATAACGGCAGGAACGGCTGCTTTGTCGGAGACCGGTGCGGAGATGCCGGCCGGTGTCTGCGGCAGGCGCATCTTTCCGTTGCCGGATCCTTCCGTTTGCGGCTCCGGCACAGCGTGCAGGACCGCCGGCAACAGAATCCGTCGCTTGGAACCGGATGTTGCGGTTGTAGCCAAGCTCCCGCATCCGACGGGTGGATTGCGACGTGAAATGTCTGATATTCCGGGAGAGAAGAGACCGGCGGTCTCTGCACGCTTTTTTTCAGCCGGCGCCCGGCCGTTCCGGCGGACGGCAATTTCCCCCGCCCCGCCCTTCCCTTCGAAGACGGCTGTGCGCGGACGGGCACGTCGCCCGATGGGCGGAGAGCCCTTGTCTTGTCCCTGCCCATCCGTTCCGTACTCCGGACTGTTTCATGAACCGCTTAAAATCGCAAGACCATGATGAAACGATTCTACCCGATTCTTTGGACTCTTCTTCTTTGCATGGGCGTTCCGACGGCGTATGGGCAGTCGGGAAAGGTATCGGCAACGGTAATCGACGCCGAAACCCGCAAAGGCGTGGCGGGGGCCGTCATCGAATTTGCACCGGCCGATACGACGCTCCAGAAACGCTATTTTACCTCCGGCTACGGCGGACGTTTCGAGGTGTCGGTACCCTGCGGGGAGTATGGGGTCGCAGTCTCGTTCCTCGGATATGAAACCGCCGTCCGAGCGGCTTCGGTGGCATCCGGAACCCTGTCGCTCGGTACGGTGGAACTGAAACCCGCCGCGACGCAGATCGAAACCGTCGTCAAGGAGGTGCAGGCAATGCGCACCTCCCAGAAAGGCGATACGCTGATCTACAATGCCGAAGCGTTCAAGGTTACGGCCGATGCCAGCGTCGAACGCCTGCTCAGGAAAATGCCCGGCATCACCGTAACGGACGGTGAGGTCGAGGCGCAGGGCGAGAACGTGAAACGCATTTATGTCGATGGCAAGGAGTTTTTCAGCGAAGATGTCAATACCGCGATCAAAACCCTTCCGGCGGTGATCGTCGATAAAGTCGAGGTGTTCGACAAGCTGAGCGATGCGGCCGAGTTCTCGGGGGTGGATGACGGCGAAGGCTACAAGGCTATCAATATCGTCACGAAACCCAATATGCGTCAGGGTGTCTTCGGAAAGGTCTATGGCGGCTACGGGTACCAGCCCGAAACGGAGGGGCTGACCGGACATCACAAATACAATGTCGGCGGGAACATCAACCTTTTTCACGGTTCGAGCCGCCTGTCGCTGATCGGTCTCTCCAACAATGTCAACAAGCAGAATTTCGCGCTTGAGGACATCATCAGCGTTTCGGGAGGCAATGCAGCCGATCTGATGAATACGATGATGCCCCTTCAGACCGGTGTCGCACAGATCCATGCCTTCGGATTCAATTATACCGATTATTGGGGGAAAACCGGCAACCATGACAAAGTCCAGTTGCAGGCGAGCTATTTCTACAACCATACGACCCTCAAGAACCGATCCGCCATCGACAGATGGTACGAAGCTCCTTCGCCGCTGGATACGCTCCATCAGGAGGACCGTTCGAATACCTTCAATGGAGGGCATCGTTTCAATGCCCGCCTCGAATGGCGGATCGCGGAGAACCAGTCGTTGATGTCGCGCACGGGATTGACATACCAGAACAACGACTCCTATGAGATCTCCGGCGGACATCAGTGGGGCGAAAGCGGCTATCGGGTAATCGACGACTTCAGGGATGGAAACGGTTCGGGACTGAATCTGCATCAGTACCTCTCCTACCGTCTGAAGCTGGGGAAGGACGGCCGCACCCTTACGCTCGATGGCGATTTCACTTACCGCGACAGCCGGAACGATACATACAGCCATTCGAATCTGGCCGACGGCATCGACCTCCATCTGATTGCCGAACCGTCCGACACGCTGCTGCTGCGTTATCAGTCTGTCCGGATTCCGTCCTACAGTTACAATGTCGCAGGCAATGTGACCTATACCGAACCGCTCTCGGAACATGCACTACTGAACCTCCAATACCGTGTGGCGTACAACTACCAGGAGAGTGACAAACGGGCCTATGTCACCGGCCCGCAGTTCGATACGGCAGGTCTGGAACCCGACCCCGCACTTTCGCAATTCTCCAGCAGTGGCTATCTGACCCATCGTGTCGGGCCCGGATTCCAGTTTGCGAAGAACGCCAACCGCATTCAGGCAAATATCTTCTATCAACATGCCGAACTGGCGGGAAACGTGCTCTCCGCAGCCGGTTCCCTCCGCGAAGGAGCCGAGAACCGGAGCCGTTACGGGTTCGACAACCTGATCTATTCCGTCATCGGGTTCTATCGTTTCAATCCGCAGAATTCAGTGCGCCTGAACCTCAGTTCTGCGACGATGAACCCCAATATCGGGCAGTTGCAGGACATTTGCGACGTTACGAATGCCCAGAACATCGTCAGGGGGAATCCCCGCCTGCGCCCCTCCTATGCGAAAACGCTCTTTATGAACTACATAAACACCAATATGGAAAAAGGCCGGACGTTCCTGTGGTTCGTGACAATGGAGCACATATCGGATTACATCACGTCGCACATCGCCTACGACCTTTCCGTGCCGGTTCCGACCGGAGAGACCGATGCCGCCGGAGATCCCGTCATGCAGATCTACAACCCCTATCTCTATTCGGCCTATGTCAATATGGACGGCTTCCTGTCGGTAAGTACGCAGATGAATTATGCATTTCCCGTCTCCTTCCTCAAGAGCAACTTCACCCTTATGGCCGGTCTCCGTTACTGCTCCACGCCGTCGATGGTCGGCGGGACACTCATCGACGGCAACCTGTCGGGCGGTCAGCGCAATGAGGCGAATGAAATGAATTACACATTCCAGGCATGGCTCGACAGCAACATCTCCGAGAATGCCGATTTCTCCCTCAGCTGGTCGGGCGTTTACAGCCATGTCCGCAATTCGCTGGATGCGGCGGGGGCGAAAAACCGCTATTTCCTCCAGCAGGTCTCGGCGGGTATGAAATTCATTCTGCCCCGCAGCCTTACCATTACCGCATCGGCCGAATACAACCAGTATATCGGTTTCACGAACGACTACGACTATTCCTATGTGCTGTGCAACGTCTATCTGGGCAAAAAACTCTTCCGCACGCAGCGCGGAGAGCTGATGCTCGGTGTCAACGACCTTTTCAACCGGAACTCCTCCTTCTCCCGCACGATAGGTTCGGGGTATGCACAGAATACGATCAACGGCGTCATCGGCCGTTACTTCACCGTGCAGTTCGTCTATAACCTTACGCATTTCGGAAAACGCGGATCCAAAAACATCAAGGATTACGATGTCATGCAGCGGTTTTACGGCGATATTCCGCCCTCGTCGGACCGCCCGAAGGCAAAACGGAAAAAACGGTAGGCAAGGCGTCCCGCCAATGGGATGAAACAACATGCGATCCCGGTTCTCTCTTCCGAAAAAACGCCGGAACTTGTTGCAGCCGACAACCCGTACAGACACAGACACCCTTTGCCGTCTCTTCCCCACTTCCTGCGGCAAGGGGTGCCGCTTTGTGGCCGTATGCGCCGCAGATGCGGGGCTTGCGATCCTGAGACGACGCAGCCGGACCCCGACCGGTTTTTGCTCCCTTTCATATACTATTTTCAATTGAATTCCGTTTGATATTGGGCTTTTTGAACAGAAAATGAAAGTCCGTTTGCAGGATTTTTGTTATTTTCGCGCAAATTTTAGCAACATCATGTCCATACCGTGCCGAATTTCTAAAGAAGAAAGGTCTTGCTGTATGAAGCGTGCCGTTATGTCTGTCGTATTTTTGTTGACCGCGCTGAACGTTCATGCCCAATCGGGCAAGGTGTCGGCAACGGTGATCGATGCCGACACCCGTAAAGGTGTTCCGGGGGCCGTCGTGGAGTTCGCACCGGCCGATACGACCGCTCAGAAACGCTATTTTACCTCCGGCTACGGTGGCAGAATCGACGTCGCAGTACCCTATGGCGAATATACGGTCGCAGTGTCGTTCCTCGGTTACGACACCTTCACGGAGAAGTTGAAACTCTCGTCGGCCCGCAAGTCCCTCGGTACGATCGAACTCGAACCGGGTTCCACGCAGATCGAAGCCGTCGTAAAAGAGGTGCAGTCGATGCGGACCTCCCAAAAGGGCGATACAGTCAGCTACAATGCCGGCGCTTTCAAGGTCGCAATGGATGCCGACGTGGAGGGGCTGCTCAAGAAAATGCCCGGCATTACCGTAACGGACGGCGAGGTCGAGGCACAGGGTGAGACCGTCAAGAAGGTCTTTGTCGATGGCAAGGAGTTTTTCGGCGAAGATGTTACCTCCGCAATCAAGTCCCTGCCGGCCGAGGCCGTCGATCGGGTCGAGGTCTATGACAAACTGAGCGATGCCGCCGAATTCTCCGGCATGGATGACGGGGAAGGCTACAAGGCGCTCAATATCGTTACGAAACCCGACATGCGTCAGGGTCAGTTCGGAAAACTCTATGCCGGATACGGGTACCAGCCCGATACGGAGGGCATAACCTCGCCCCACAAATACAATGCCGGAGGAAATGTCAACTTCTTTCACGGATCGAGCCGCGTGTCGTTGATCGGGCTCTTCAACAACGTCAACCAACAGAACTTCTCGTTCGAGGATATTCTCGGCGTTTCGGGCGGCCAGAGGGGACGCGGTGTCGGCGCTCTGATGGTACGGCCCCAGAGCGGCGTGGCAAACGTCACCTCTTTCGGCGTGAACTATTCGGACAGTTGGGGGAAAACCGGAAATCGGGAAAAGGTAACCTTGCAGGCAAGTTATTTCTTCAACCGGACGGCAACAAAAAATACCTCGATTATCGACAAGTGGTACGAAGCTCCGTCGCCGCTCGATACCCTTCACCGCGAAAACTATTCCGACAACATAAACGGAAACCACCGTTTCAATGCCCGTCTTGAATGGCGCATCTCGGAGAACCAGTCGCTCATGTCGCGTACGGGCCTGAGTTTCCAAAGTTACGACCCTTACAGCACGGGATACGGACACCAATGGGGCGAAAGCGGTTACCGGGTCATCGACAACTTCAGTGAGGGAGCCCGTCACGGCATGAACCTCAATCAATATCTCTCCTATCGGGCCAAGTTGGGCAAGGATGGCCGGACCCTTACCATTGACGGTAATGTCAGCTATCGCGACAATCGGGGAAACACGTCGAGCTATTCGAATCAGGCGAACGGCATCGATCCCGATCTGATCACGACACCGGCGGATACGCTGCTGCTACGCTATCAGTTGACACATTCCCCGTCATACAGCTACAACCTGCGCGGCGATGTGACCTACACGGAACCGGTTTCGCAGTATGCGCAGCTGAGTCTGCAATACCGTGTGGCCTACAACTATCAGGAGAGCGACAAACGGACCTATATTACGAACGATCAGTTCAATGCGGCGGGCGTGGAACCCGATCCGAGCCTCTCGCAATCCTCCAATACCGGTTATCTGACCCACCGCATAGGCCCCGGCTTCCGGATTGTCAAGGGGAAAAACCGCTTCGTTGCCAATTTCTCCTACCAGCATGCCGAACTGATGGGCGAAGTGCTCTCTGCGACGAAGCTGATCCGCCCCGGCGAAGATACGAAGACGCGGCACGGATTCGACAACTTTACCTATTTCCTCATGGGGCAGCTCAACATCAACCCTGAAAACTCGATCCGGCTTTTCATCAACTCTTCGACCAATAATCCGAATATCAGCCAGCTGCAAAATATTTACGACGTATCCGATGCCCAGAGCATCTCGAAAGGCAATCCCAATCTGCGTCCTACCTATTCCAACAATATCCGTTTCCATTACGTGAATTCGAATGTCGAGAAGGGACGGACCTTCATGTACATGTTCTCGCTGCGGAACACCTCGAACTACATCACGTCGAGCATGGCCTACGATATCACCGTGCCGGTTCCTACGGGCGAGGTTGATGCCGAGAACAAGCCCGTGACGCAGACATACACGCCCCACACCTATTCGACCTATACGAACATGGACGGATATTGGGATTTGCGGACACACGTGAGCTATGGACTTCCCGTGTCGTTCCTCAAGAGCAACCTGAACATGATGGCCGGTGTGGGATATACCATTACCCCGACGATGGTCGGCGGAACGTTGACCGGAGCGGGAGAGCTCGTGGGCGGCGAACGCAACGATGCAAGTCGTCTGAGCTACGATTTCCGGACCGTACTGGGCAGCAACATCTCCGAGAATGTCGATTTCACGCTCTCATGGCACGGCGTGTATAACATCGCCAGCAACTCGCTGGCTTCGACCGGCGCGAAAAACCGCTACTTCAACCATGCGGCTACCGGATCGATGAAGTTCGTCTTCCTGAAGAACTTTACCTTTACGGGCAGTGTCTCCTACCAGCAGTATCTCGGTTTTACGAACAACTACGACTACTCTTATGTGCTGTGCAATGTCTATCTGGGCAAAAAACTCTTCCGCAATCAGCGTGGAGAGTTGATGTTCGGCGTAAACGACCTGTTCAATCAGAATACGGCCTTTTCGCGTACGACGGGATCCGGTTATACGCAGAACACGATCAACAGCGTGATCGGCCGTTACTACACCGTGCAGTTCGTCTATAATCTGCGTCATTTCGGAAAGCGCGGTTCGAAAGATATCCGGGATTACGATGGAATGGGCGGACGCCCGTCCGGACATCGTCCGCCGATGGGACCTCCTCCCGGCGGTCACGGACCCCGTTTCTGATAGCGGGCTGCAGTTGTTGCGAAAGGCGGGAAAGATCCGGGTTGCGATCGGTCCCGCCTTTCTTGTCTTGAATACATGCATTTACCCCCCCCTCCTTTTCGAACCGGACCATTTGCATCTCATGTTTGAGTTACGGCCCCTTCAAGACTCCGTTGTTTGTTTGTCGCACGCTGTTTGCGACGAATCCCGCTGTTATGGTCTCCTATATCGAATCGGGCTTTAATGGGACGGATTCGGGCTGGAACAAGGTCGGTCCCTCTGCGGAAGCGGCGGTGACAGGCCCGTGCGGATCGAGGCGGGTTCGATGGAGCCGTGAGAGCGGGCGGAAAACGCTCGGATGACAAAAAAGACACATCTTCCGAAATCTATTCGGAAGATGCGTGGTCGTATCGGGTCAGAGATCGGAATCGGGAAAAAGGCAAACGGAAACAGCCGTTGCGGCCTTCCGGTTCCTATTTCGACATGCGCTCCTGTTTCTCGCGTGTCAGAATCACGTGGATGCCGATGCAGGCCAAACCGCCGTATATGAATACCTGTGCCCACAGAAGCCGCAACTCGGGCATCACCTCCTGCAGCGAAGCCCCCATCGTGCGAATCCGGATGATGCCGTTCACTCCGCTGCTGCTCGGGAAGATCTGGCCGAAAGTGTAGAGCCATTCCGGTATCGCCTCTCGCGGAAACGACGCTCCGCTCAGCAACAGGATCGGAATCGATGTCCAGAAGAGAAACAGCAGCGACTGCTCCCGATAGCGGAACAACGTCGAGATGGCGATGCCCATCATGATGCAGGCCAGCAGATAGGGAATCAGAAATCCGATGACGGCCCATGTCGAGCCGTTCGAAGGATAGTGGAACAGCTTGTAGTGAACCGTCATGATGTAGAGCACCGTGACGGCATAGATCGACGCATAGACCAGCGCCTTGCCCAGAACGATCGGAAGCGTGTACATGCGTTTGCAGTGGGCCGGAATCAGTTTGCTGTAGAGTCCGAACTCCCGCCATGTGCCGCCGATCATGCCGATGCCGATCAGCAGCGTCTGCTGGATGATGACGATGATGATGGCGGGCATGATGAACGATCCGTATCCGAGGTAGGGAATGAAGAGGTTGTGCGACTGATAGATAACCGGCTGCGTCACGGCCATCGCCTGCGGAACGTTGGCACCCTTTGCGATCATCCGCTGGAACTGCACCATGGCTCCCGTCTGGCCGATACCCGATACCAGCTCCTGGAAGACCTGACGGTACATCAGGAAATAGCTGGCGTCCACATACAGCGATACGGCCGCCGACGAACCGCCAAGCAACTGTTTCTCGTAATCGGCCGGGATATAGACCACCCCGTAGATCTTGCGGGCGAAGAAGAGATCTTCGGCCTCCTCCATGCCCTGGGGTTCGTAGGCCACATAACAGTTGGGACCCGAATCGAAGGTCCGGATCAGTTCCCGACTGGCGGGCGTCTGACTCTCATCCACAACGCCGATGGGGACGTTCCGCAGAACTTCCGGCGCATAGGCCGCCGCATACAGCGTCGAATAGATCAGGATGGCCAGAATCATGACCAGTATGACTCCGCCATCGGTGAATATCGCCTTGTATTCATGGCGTACAACCGACAGGAATTCACTCCGGTATGCACGCAGTGTCTCTTTGAAACGTTTCATCTTACAACCTCCCCCAATATTTTTCGTCGGTGCAGATCCTGCGCAGGCGCGGCAGGCAGAGCATCGGCAGGACGATGAACAGAGCGATGTATCCCATGTCCCACAGCGAATCGATGATCGGTGCTCCGCGCAATGCCTGATCGATGAAGATGTCAGTGTAGAACGTGAAGGGGAAGATCTTGCTGAAAAGCTGCATCGACGGATACATCGCCATCATCGGGAACGTGAGGCCCGAAAACGTAAAGGCGAGGACCGAATAGCCGCCGCCGATCGACAGCGACAACCGCAGATTGCTCAGCAATGATACGATCAGTACGCCGATCGACATGTAGGCCAGAACGAACAGCATGCAGCCGAGCATCAGAACCGTGAGGCTGCCGTTGAGCGGCACTCCGACAATCTTGAACAGGATCAGGAACATCAGCAGCGTCATCAGCAGCATCATGGCGATCAGCGGCAGCGTCTTGCCTACGAGCGCCGACAACATCGAACCGTTGGCTGATTCGAGCCACTCGCGGGCCGTGCCGTGTTTCAGTTCCGTGCCGATGGCAAAAATCGTGACCAGAATGGCGAAGATCATCAGCATCATCGGCATGAAGCTCGGCGAGAGGTAATAGCTGTAATTCGTATAGGGATTGAACAATACATGTTTGACGAACCGCACCGGCTGGATCTGCGCCATCGCCTGTCGCTCGGTCAGTCCCTGCTTCATGAGCATTTGCAGCTGGACGCCCGCCTGAAAGGTCGTGACGGCCGTCTGGATGTCTTTTGCCAGCAGCCCGTTGACCGTGATGTTCGTCCCGCTCACATAGCTTTCGAGGTGTGTCTGTCCGACACTCAGGATCTCTTTTTCGAAAAAGGCCGGAATCTGAATGATGGCCGAGATCTTCCCTTCGCGCATCAGATGTTCCGCCTCGTCCATGCTCTGGACTTCGTACGAGACCATTGCGGTCGGGGTATCGTCGATCATCTGTGTCACCTTGCGGGACAACGTCGTATGATCCTCGTCCAGTACGGCGATCGGAATGTTGCGCGCAACGCCCTCCTTGAAGATGACGGCGAAGAATGCGAACGACACGACGGGAAGCACCACCAGCAGCAACCAGTACATCGGTTGCCGGGCGATGCGCCGCAGTTCGCGGAGCAGGGCTTGATGCGTATCATTGAAATAGTTCCGCATGGCCGTTCCGCTTCGTTATTCGATGGTGTCCCAATCGACGATGACGCTCATGCCGGGGCGCAAACCTTCCTGCGCATTCGTCGGTTTGGCCTTGACGGCAAAGGTCCGGATGTCGAATCCGCCCTGAGTGCGGGTGGCGGCCCAAGTCGCAAAATCGGCCTGAGGTGCGATATAGGTGATTTTGAAGTCGATCGTACGGTCCAGAGCCGGTACATAGCCGTGCAGCACCTTGTCCATGCGGATTTTCGGCATCAGGGTCTCCTTGATGTTGAATGTTACCCACATGTCGCTCATGTCCAGAATCGCCACGACGGGATAGCCGCTGCCGACAAGTTCGCCCTGTTCGGCGATGATGGTCGATACTTCGCCCGTGACCGGTGAATAGACCATGGCATCGTTGAGGTAGCTCTCAACCTCCGATACGACACCCTGCGCCTGTTGTACCTGTGCTGCGGCAGCACGTTTCTCCTCCTTGCTCGCACCATCGACCGCCAGATCGTACTGCGCCTTTGCCGCGGCAGCCGTTGCGGCCATGGCATTGTACTGGGCCTGCGCTTCGTCGAACTTCTGGGCCGGAACGACTCCCTGTTCGTAGAGCACCTTCACGCGGTCGAAGGTCTTCCGCGCAAGTTCGAGCCCCGCCTGGGCCTTCTGCCACATGTTCAACGCCGCTTCGATCTGCTGGACACGTGCTCCCGACAGCACCTTTTCGTCAAGCGCCGTGGCGGCACTGCGCACCGCCTCGGCCTGTTTGAGCTTCGCATCCAGTTCCGGGGTCGATAGCGTATAGAGCAATTCGCCCTGTTCGACATGCTGTCCCTCCTCGACCTTCATCTCGACGATGCGTCCCGCAATCTTCGAGGAGGCCTTGTAGGTCGTACATTCGGTCGTACCCTGAATCAACAGCGGGGTCTTAACCTTCAGGTAGTGGCTCACCAGCACGACGGCCACAATGATGACAGCTACGGCCACAATGACCGCAATGATGTTTTTCCTGCTCATATGTTCTCTTTTTTACTATTTGTCGTATGAGATGTGACGTGTATCCGATCGGCGCATGTACTCCATGAATTCGTCGCTGGCTCCTGCCGCTTCGAGCAGCTGCGCCAGCAATACATCGTATTGATAGGCGGTCTGTATGCGTTCGGTTCTGACCTTTGCGAGGTTCAACTCCGCATCGATCAGGTCGGACGATGAGCTCATTCCCTCAAGAAAAGCGGCATTCTTGGCCTTGAGGTACTCCTCGGCGAATGCCAGCGACGATTCGATCGATGTCATTTGTGTCCGGTAGTTGTCCATCTGGTTGTAGAGTTTCTCGATGAGAACCGAGATGTCCTCTTCGGCCTTTGTCTGCAGGGCTTCGACCCGTCGGACAGTCTGCTTGGCCGCCGAATATTTGTATTCACGGTTCAGACCGTTGAAGAGTTTGAAGTTGACCCCTACACCCACGGCCCAGCGGGGCAGAATGTCGGTAACCTGGTAGTCGTAGAACGACATGCCTCCCATGGCTACGACCTGCGGCAGGAATTCCGAACGTTGCGCCCGGACCCCTTCATGCGCCAGTTGCCGTTTCTGTTCGACCTGGGCCAACAGCGGACTGCGCTGCGAGGCCAGCGTCTGGAAATAGTCGAGCGGTTCGATCCGGCCCAGCATGAACATGGCCGTTACGGGCTGATAGTCCCCGTTCTTGCCCAATGTGCTGTTCAACGCGCTGCGAATCGTTTCGAGCTGGGATTTTGCGTTCTGAAGGTCCCGTTCGGCCTCCGACATCCGGAACTCCACATAGAGTTTCTCGCTGTGGGCGATCATGCCCTGCGCTTCGAGAGCCGTTGCATCCTCAAGGTGCTTGCGGACCCCATCGACGACCTGCTGGCGGACTTCGACGACCTGTTGCGCCAGCGCCAATCCGTAGTAGCGCTCCACAAGTTCCGAAATCAAGGCATTGCGCTGCTGGATCCCTTCCGAACGGGCCGTCTGTTCATTGATGCGTGCGGCGCGGTTGGCGGCATTGATCTTGCCGCCCATCCACAGCGGAAGCGTGACGTCGCCGCCGATGAAGCCCAGACTGCGCTCCTGAATCGGCAGCGCCCAGCTGGTTCCCATGACACTGCCGAGCATCTGTGAAATGGAGGGCAGATATTGCGAGGGGATCATGCCGCTGCCCAGAATCTTCCCCGACAGATCCTGTACGGGTGCTTTCAGGTTGTTCAGATCGATTTCGATGTCTTTGCCGAGGTAGGCGTAGCTGCCCGTTATGCCGATTTGCGGCATGCGCAGACCGATGGCCGCGCGTCGTTCCTGCTGAGCCGCCCGCCGATTGTATTCGGCGGCAAGCATGGCGGGATTGTCCGACAATGTCATCTCCAGCGCTTCGTCCAGTGACAGCGCCTGCGGCTGTGTGTCCGGCGCCTCCTGAGCCCGGAGTGTGGAGATTGTCGCCAGAGCGAGCAGGATCATCGTGACTCTTTTCATATTATCCGTTTTGTGTTGTTGCAAAAATAGATATTATCGGAATAAGGTGTATTGGTTATAGGATAAATAGAACATTTTTATGCCGTTTAGTTAATATTTTGTTACGCTCTACAGACCGAGATGCGCATTGATTGCCCGAACATCATTGCCCAACTCGTCGTAAACGCGCACCTCGACCCCGCCTTCACGCAGGCGTTCCGCCCCTTGACAGGATACGAAACACGAAGGTTCATAGAGAGCAAAAACCGTGCGCGAAAATCCATGGCGAAGAATCAGCTCCGAACAACTCTCCGGTTCGCTGCTGCGCGTCGAACAGGGTTCCAGCGATGAGTAGATTGTCCCGCCCCGCAGGTCGGCGCCCGCAGCGAGCGCCTTTGCAATGGCCTCCTGTTCGGCATGATGCGTCGGTGAGGTTTCGTGGGTATATCCCGTGTAGATCTCTCCCGAACGGGTGACGATCACGGCTCCGACGCGGTAGCAGGTTGCGCACGGCGTGCACCGGTGGCTCAGGTCGATGGCCATGCGCAGGTAGTGCAGATCCTCCTGCGTGCGGTCGGGGTGCAGCGTATAGGTCGTAACCTCCATGCCGTCGAAAGTCTGCCGGTGCTGCGGGTACTTCTCCAGTGAAAAACCGGCATCGAAGCGGGGTGCGTGCGGGTCTCCGACCGTGACCGTCGGATTGACGGCTACACGCAGCATGTCGATCAGGTTCGCGTCGAAGAAGATGAGCAGCGTGTGCGGCCCGCCCTCGATGAAGAGCTTGTGAACTCCTCTTTTTTCGAGTTCCGTGACGATCCGTGCGGCCGTCAGCTCCGGACAGCGGATCAGTGTGGCCGAGGCTTCGAGCGGTGTCGGCGCATTGCTTGTCGTGAAGATCAGGCGTTGTCCGAGACCAGTCGTGAAGAATTTCGCGCGGGGATCGAGTCGCAGCGACCGGCTCAATGTGACCTTCATCGGTTCCGCATCACGCCCTTCGGCGATGCGGCGCCGCTGCAGCGCTTCGTCGTGGAGCGTGAGCGACGGATCGTCGCGGCGGATTGTTTCGGCGCCAACCAGAATGGCGTCGGCCTCGGCCCGCAGGCGCAGCACGTCGCGCCAGTCGGCCGGCGTGGAGAGTATCAGTCGTCGGGACGAACAGTCGTCCATGTAGCCGTCGCTCGACAGAGCGACCGAAGCGAAGATTCTCATCGTTGCAGTTCGATAAGGGTTATTTCCGGTTTGACACCCAGACGCATGGGATATCCTACACATCCAATGCCATCGTTGATGTAAAGTGTGCGATGCTCTTCGTCGTACCGTCCGCTCCACCGTTTGTAAAGCCACTGTGCAGGGGAATACGCATGTCCGAACAGCCGGATCCTGCACTGCATGCCGTGGACATGGCCGCTGAGCGTCAGGTCGCCGTAGCCGGCGTCGAGAATATCGTCCCACAGTTGCGGAATGTGCGAAACGGTGATGTTGAAGACGGTTGCCGGTACGTCACGGTAGGTATTGCCGAAATCGAAATCCGGCAGTCGGCGGTCGTGACGCTGCCGGTTGAGATGCCGGTCATAGGTGATGCCCGACAATGCGATCGAATCGTTGTCGCGGCGGAGATAGACCGTGCGGTTGTTGAGTACGCACCACCCCATCGCCTCCTCCCTGCGGATCAGTTCGGCGGTGTTGACCTCGGGCGGCAGACGCAGCGTATCGCGGACATAGACGCCGGTGTCGTGGTTGCCGATGACCGAGAAGGTGCCGTAACGGCTTCGGATTCCCGACAGCCGATGCATGATCATCGTATCCAGTTCCGTATAACGGAGATTTACGAGGTCTCCGCCGAAGAGCACCACGTCGGGGCGCAACGCATTGAGCGTGTCGATCAGAGCGTCGAGCTCGGCTTCGGGACGGATCAGCGTTCCGACGTGCAGGTCGGAGAAAAAGGCGATGCGGAAGTTCTCGAACGATTTCGGAAGCCGATCCGAACGGATTGTAACATGCTCAACGCGCAAAGTGTGCCGTCCGGTGGTTGCACCCTGTATCAATACCGCAACGACAAGGGCTGCTGCGGCAACGGCAAGGATCTTTACCGGCCGGCTCCGGCCGAGCAGGCGAACGATATAGAAGGCGATGCGCGGCAGCGTCAGCAGCAGGTAGGCGTAAAAGATCCACATGACGGCAAGCATGCCCCGTGTGGAGTCGTCGTTTCCGAATCGGAACAGCCCCATTAACAGCAGGGGCATCAGATCACAGACCGTGACGGCCGCCACCAGGATCTTGCGGTATCGGAACGTGCGTGCGTGGTGACGGAGGTAAAGCCAGTCGGCAACCGGCGGCAACACCATCAGCAAAGGCAGAATCCACAACATAGACCAATATTATACAAGATGCGTGCGATTGTCGCAAAGATACAAAATCGCATGGAATATCCTGTGACCGGCGGTCGAAATGGCCCGATTTCTTTGGCACATATCTTGCTCGACACGGTTGTCGGTCCGCGACGTCGGTCGCGCACCGCCTCGAACGGAAAATCTCAATGATGGAAACAGATGAAAAATAATCGACGCTTCATTTTTATGTTTGCGGTTTGTGCCGCAGCCGGTATTACGACGGTTCGTGCGCAGTTCTACCGTCCGGTTGTCAATGCGACCCCACTTTCCAACGCCGTGGTGTGTGTGGAGGCCGGAGATACGCTCGTCTGCCTTGAAGAGCCTACGCGGGCCGTGCGGCGACAGGCCGCGCATGCGGCGGCAATGGCCGATCAGCTCTCCGAACACCGGACCGGATTCCAGCAGGCCGGACATCCGCGACTGGTCTTCTCCCAGCGGGAGAACCGTTTCTCCTTTGCCATAGGCGGATATGTCGCCCTGCGCACGAGTTATGACTTCGACGGCTCGCCCTCGTCGATCGATTTCGTCACGTCGGCGATTCCCGTATCGGGCGATTACGCTTCGCGGCAGCGCCTCTCGATGGATGCCTCGACATCGCTTCTCTATGTCCGGGGAATCATCAACACACAGGCGCTCGGTCGCGTCGTGGTCTATGTATCGACCGACTTTCGCGGCGGTGCGGCCTGGAGTTATACCCCTGCGCTGCGGGAGGCCTACGTTTCGTTCAAGGGGCTGACCTTCGGACGCGACGTGACGACCTTCTGCGATCTGGCGGCGGGCCCCACGACGATCGATTTTCAGGGCCCGAACTCCTACAACTTCACCTTCGCCACGCTGATCCGCTACGAACGTTCGTTCGCACGCGATCACTTCAAGTTCGGTGTGGCGGCCGAAATGCCCGACGTGAGCGGAACCTACGGTGACGATTTCGATCCGATTCCACAGCGGATGCCCGACTTCCCGGCGTACATCCAATATGCATGGGGGCCTTGGCGCAACAGCCATCTGCGACTGACGGGTGTCGTGCGCAACCTCTATATGTACAACACGCTGACCGAATCCTCGACTTCGCTCTTCGGTTGGGGTGTGCAGGCAAGCACTTATATTGAGGCGACGCCCGTACTGACACTCTACGGCAGCGGCGTCTATGGCGAGGGCATTACCAATTATATTCAGGATCTTTCGGGACTCGGATACGACTTCACCCCCGATCCGCAGGATCCCGCGCGGGTACAGACCATGCCAATGTGGGGATGGTACGGTGCTGCGCGTATCGGCATCCTTCCGCAGCGGCTCTTTCTTTCGGCAGGCTACTCCGAAGCACATATCCAGCACAAAAACGGTTTTTATGCCGACAACCAGTATCGCAACGGACAATATGTCTTTGCGAACGCCTTCTACAATCTGACGCCGCGCTGCATCCTTGCCGCCGAATACCTGTACGGCAGTCGGGAGAACATGAACGGCGCGAAGAATCATGCCAACCGTGTCAGCATGCAGATTCAGTACAATTTCTGATAATGCTTCACATCCATATTTCTTATCGGACGGACTCCGATTTGCCGTGTGAAGTGCCGGTGTTGATTCCGGATATGGATTTTGGGTATGAGGTTTCGGCCTTCGACTTTACAGCACCGGAGTGCTGGCGGGATCTTTGCACAAAGGGGAATACGGCCGAATGAATGACTGTATGATGGAATAATTGTATTATAATATTTTACATGGTTTATATAAATCGTCGTGCGAGGTCTCTCGTTCGGATGTGCGGATCTCTTCGGCGATAGAAAAACGATCGACGGCTCCGGTGCGAGGCGTCGATCGTCTTCTTTTGCGGGGGTGCTGTGGGGATTCCTCTCGGCGGATGAACGGCCCGAATAAGTTGTCTTTCGGAATCCGGCGGGGTGTTTATCGCTTGTCCTGCAGGTACGGGGCAAATGCTGAAAAAGGGTGAAGGGCAAATTGGAATCGTCGTTTGCCTTCTTTCGTATGACGCCGCGGTGGGTTTTTGTCAATTCTCCGAGGGGAGGTTTCCTGTTGTTGTGTCCGGCAAATAACGATTTTTTACTATATTTGTCCGCATGATGGAGTTTCTCGATACATATCATCTTACGGGTATCGTCGTCGGTGTGGCGACCTTCCTCATCATCGGTATCTTTCACCCCTTCGTCATCAAGGGAGAATACTATTTCGGCGTGCGCTGCTGGTGGGTTTTTGCGCTGTCGGGCGTCGTGTCGGTCGCCGCTTCGGTGTGGGTTGACAATACCGTTCTCTCGATCCTGCTGGCCGTATGGGGCGCCTCGTCGTTCTGGTCCATCGGCGAGCTGTTCGAACAGCGGAAGCGTGTCGCACGCGGCTGGTTCCCCAAACGTGAAAAAGCCTCCGACAAGAAGCGGTCATGAAACGAATTTCCATCGGATTTCTTGTTGTCGTGGCGATGGTTGTTGCAACTGCATCCGCCGTGCGGCATGTCGTGATACGGCGTGCGGCGGTTCCCGTTGAGGCCGATACGCTGCCGACGTCACAGGTGTTCCGCGCACGGCTGCTCTTTGCCGGCGATGTCATGGCGCACCTGCCGCAGGTGACTGCCGCACACCGGAACGGCTGTTCCGGCCGGTACGATTTCAGCCGTCAGTTTGAATATGTGAAGCCGTTGTTTGCCGCCGCCGACCGTGTCATTGTCAATCTGGAGACGACACTCTCGCCCGATGGCCCCTATACCGGCTATCCGGCATTCCGTACGCCGGATGAGTTGGCCTATGCTCTGCGTGACGCCGGGGTCGATATGGCTGTCCTGGCAAACAACCATTGCTGTGATCGAGGCAAGCACGGGATCCGTTCGACGCTTGCGGCGCTCGACAACGTCGGGATCCGCCATACGGGCGCGTTTATCGATACGCTGCGTCATGGTGCCGATCATCCCCTGCGGTTCGAGGTCGATGGGATTCGGTTCGCGCTCTTCAGCTATACATACGGAACCAACGGACTGCCCGTTCCGGCCGGTGCGACGGTCAATCGGATCGATACCGTCATGATGGCCCGTGATCTGGCTGCCGTCGATCGCACAGAGACCGATTGCGTTGTGGTCTGCATGCACTGGGGGACAGAATACGAACGTCGGCCGAACCGCGGGCAGCGGATGCTGGCCGCTTTCCTGCGCCGGCACGGTGCCGACCTGATCGTCGGAAGCCACCCGCATGTGATCCAGCCTTACGAATGCGACTCCACCCATGCGGTGTTCTATTCGCTCGGCAATTTCGTCTCGAACCAGCGGCGCCGTTATTGCGACGGCGGTTTATTGGCCGGCGTGGAGGTCATCAAGCGGGTCGGGACGCATGGCCGGATGGGGGCGTGTGACGATTCGCTGTGTCGGTCGGTGTCGATGCGTTACGCCGTGCGGGCGATACCCGTCTGGGTGGCACTGCCCGACTACCGGATTTTGCCGCCCGAAGTCGGCGATACGATCACACTTTCGCCCGTCGGACGTGCGGCATACGAACGGTTCATGGCAGATACAAGGGAGTTGTTAGATTGTAGTAGCGGAAGTAAATGAACCCTTTTCAGTATCAGTATTTGTTGCCATACACCTCTCCGAATCTTCGATATTCGATAAATATGTCATGTTTATTTGCCTTTAGATGTACAATCCATAAAACCAAATCCATACAAGACGAAAGAACCGCTGATGACTAATTAGAGATTTAGGCAAAGATTTCATGAATATGGTATTGGAAAAAATGATATTTATAACTTTATCGTATCAAAATTTTTCGTATATTTGTAACGTACATAGATATGGCATCTATGTGTAATATATAGCTCAATCACTCTCGAATCACCACCTCGACATAGGTAGAGCTAAAGAATATACATTGAGATTCGTGCCTTTTGGCGCGGACTTCTCCATGGTATATTCGGGCTTGTGGTGAGCCAGAGAGTGTATGGCAGTAGTCTGCGCTTTTCTTTTGGTTTGATGTGTAACTTTGCCAATAGCTGTTAGCAATATTGCAATAAAATATTTTAATTGAAAGAAGAAATGAAGCACTGTGAAAAATGTGGCAGATTCATAGAAGACAATGCTGGATCCTTATGTGAAAATTGCCTGATGAAGAGTAAGTTTAGTAGTATTGAGAAAACAATTTATATTTTATCTAATGTTTTATTGATTATTGGCATAATAGTCTCCATTATCATGCTTTTTTCAATAGTTATGGTGGAAACTGTTTTTTCTACAAAGTTTAGCCTTATGGGCCTTGCTATTACTATATCTACTTTATTTTCGTCAATATTATTTTGGGCATTGTTAAGATTGGCGGTTGAAGTTTCTGTGAATATCCGTGAGATATTAAAAAAACAATAGGAATAATGATATGACTGAAGAATGGCAAACGTATTTTCTTTGTTTGTACTTTTCTTGATAAGGGAATATGGTTAGAATTTATACCAACCATTGGTATAACAAGAATACCGCCGCTGCATGACGCAGCGGCGGTATTCTTGTGTCGAGGAAGACGGTCGCACCCCTTGAATCTTCGGTTCAAGCCGTTCCGATTTGAACGGCAGGGTTTGTTCTGGTGCCTCTCCCTTTCGTGTGGAGCGACGGATCAATAGTTCTCGCGCTTGGGCTCGAAGTAGGCCTGCGGGTGCTTGCAAGCCGGGCAGAGCTTCGGCGCTTCGGCCGCCTTGCATACATATCCGCAGTTGCGG
>CALUOX010000053.1 GCA_944322375.1 uncultured Alistipes sp. | reverse complement strand
GACCAGATGGCCGTGCACCTGCCGCTGGGCAATGCCGCCATTCTGGAGGCGCAGCTGCTGATGCTCGGCTCGCACAACGTCCTCAATCCCGCCAACGGCGCGCCGATTACGGTGCCGTCGCAGGATATGGTGCTCGGTCTGTACTACATTACCAAGCCGCTCAAGGGCGCAAAGGGCGAGGGACTTGTTTTCTATGGCCCCGAGGAGGCGATTATCGCCTACAATGAGAAACGCGCCGACCTGCATGCCCAGGTGAAGTGCGTGGTGGCCGACATCGACGAGAAGGGCAACCATGTGCAGGTACTCAAGGAGACGACCATCGGCCGCATCCTCTTCAATCAGGTGGTGCCCGAAGAGGTCGGTTTCATCAATACGGTACTCACGAAGAAGTCGTTGCGGGACATCATCGCCGTCGTCATGAAGAAGGCCGGAGCCGACAAGGTCGCAGCTTTCCTCGACGATATCAAGGATATGGGGTACCGCATGGCCTTCCAGGGCGGTCTGTCGTTCAACCTCGATGCCGTGATCATCCCCGAAGAGAAGGAGAAACTCGTGCAGGAGGGATACGATCGTTCGGACGCCATCATGGAGGACTACAACATGGGTCTGATCACCAACAACGAGCGTTACAATCAGATTATCGACGTCTGGACGAACATCAATACGAAGCTCACGAAGGCCGTCATCGATACGCTGGTAAAGGACCAGGACGGTTTCAACCCCGTTTACATGATGCTCGACTCCGGCGCACGCGGTTCGAAGGAGCAGATCCGTCAGTTGTCGGGTATGCGTGGTCTGATGGCCAAGCCGCAGAAATCCGGTGTCGAAGGCGGTCAGCAGGTTATCGAGAACCCGATTCTCTCGAACTTCAAGGAGGGCTTGTCGGTGCTGGAGTACTTCGTCTCGACGCACGGCGCCCGTAAAGGTCTTGCCGATACGGCGTTGAAGACGGCCGATGCCGGTTATCTGACGCGTCGTCTGGTCGATGTGGCGCAGGATGTCATCATCAACGAGGAGGATTGCGGTACGCTGCGCGGTCTGACGGCTACGGCCATCAAGCGCAACGATGATGTCGTGCAGACGCTTTACGATCGTATTCTGGGCCGTACGGCGCTCAACGACGTCATCCATCCGCTTACGGGTGAGGTGCTGTGCCACGCCGGCGAGGAGATCACCGAGGATATTGCCGAGGCGATCGAAAAGTCGCCGCTGGAGTCGGTGGAGATCCGTTCGGTACTTACGTGCGAGTCGCGTCACGGCGTCTGCGCGAAGTGCTACGGCCGCAACCTCGCTACGGCCCGCATGGTCCAGAAGGGCGAAGTGGTCGGCGTCATCGCCGCACAGTCGATCGGCGAGCCGGGTACGCAGCTGACGCTTCGTACGTTCCACGTCGGTGGTGTGGCCGGCGGCTCGGTGGTTGAGACCAACGTTGTCTCGAAATACGAAGGACGTCTCGATATCGAGGAGCTGCGGACGATCAAGGGCAAGAATGCGCAGGGTGAGGCTGTCAATATCGTCATCTCGCGTCAGTCCGAGATCCGTATCGTTGATCCCAAGACAGAGATCGTACTCTATACGCACCCGCTGCCTTATGGCGCTACGCTCTTCATGGCCGACGGTGCCGAGGTGAAGAAGGGCGACATGATCTGCGAATGGGATCCCTACAACGCCGTCATCATCTCGGAATACGAGGGTAAGGTTTCGTATGAGAATGTCATCGAGGGTGTCACCTATCGTGAGGAGCGCGACGAGCAGACCGGTTTGTCGGAGCGTGTGGTTATCGAGTCGAAGGACAGAACGAAGAACCCCGTCATCCGTATCCTGAACAAGGAGGGCGAAGAGGTCAAGTCCTACAACCTGCCCGTATCGGCCCACGTCGTCGTGAAGGACAATGCCAAGATCCATGCCGGCGATATCCTGATCAAGATCCCGCGTGCGGTCGGCAAGTCGGGCGGCGATATCACCGGTGGTCTGCCGCGTGTTACGGAGCTCTTCGAGGCACGTAACCCGTCGAATCCCGCCATTGTCTCGGAGATCGACGGCGAGGTATCGTTCGGTAAGATCAAGCGCGGCAACCGTGAGATCATCATCACCTCGAAGCAGGGTGATGTGAAACGTTATCTCGTGCCGCTGTCGCGTCAGATCATCGTGCAGGAGAACGACTACGTAAAGGCCGGCAGTCCGTTGTCGGACGGCGCCATCACGCCGAGCGACATCCTGCGCATCCTGGGTCCGACGAAGGTGCAGGAGTACATCGTCAACGAGGTGCAGGAGGTCTACCGCATGCAGGGCGTGAAGATCAACGACAAACACTTCGAGGTGATCGTGCGCCAGATGATGTCGAAGGTGCAGATCGAGGATCCGGGAGATACCCGATTCTTCGAGGATCAGATCGTGGACAAGTGGGAGTTCATGGACGTGAACGACGAACTCTACGACAAGGTCGTTGTGACCGACGCCGGAGATTCGACGGCCGTGCAGCCCGGACAGATCATCTCGCTGCGCAAGCTGCGTGATGAGAACTCGAGCCTCAAGCGCAAGGATCTGCGTCCGGTACAGGTGCGCGACATCGTGCCGGCAACCTCGAACCAGGTACTGCAGGGTATTACCCGTGCGGCACTGCAGACGTCGAGCTTCATCTCAGCCGCTTCGTTCCAGGAGACGACCAAGGTGCTCAACGAGGCTGCAATCCAGGCCAAGACCGATCCGCTGGAGAACCTCAAGGAGAATGTGATCTGCGGTCACCTGATCCCCGGCGGTACGGGTCTGCGCGAATACGAAGATCTGGTGGTCGGCTTGAAGTCCGATGTAGAGAACATGACGGCTTCCGCACAGTAAGGGAAGTCGTACATGCAAACCCATACGAAGGAGGGGCATCCAGAATTTGGATGCCCCTCCTTTATTTTATCGATCACCGCCTGCATGTGGGGTGCATATCCTCTGTCATCGGGAGGAATGGCAGATTGAGAGACCGGTGACGGGAATAAAGACGTTGCCGGTTTTTTCGTTCCTGGTGGAATTTTCGTCTGTCATGACAGGGTGGGGGTGGCAATAGACGCTCTTTGTCTATTGCGGGATATTTTCTTTTGTTGGAGACAGGTGTGGCAACGTCTCGCCTTGTCTGTGTGATACGGAGCAGGAGACGGTTGCCTGCTGGCCCTTCCCGTTGATTGGAACTGTTTTGCCAAAGATGCCGGAAGTGATTCCGTGCGGGCGAACTCAAGCTTTTCGGGAGGCTTGATACAAACGGTGGAGTTCTCTTACCCACAGCACGATGAGCATCGGAGCAACGACGACAATGGCGTGGTTGTAGTTCCATGCCTCCGTGAAGTGCAGATCCAACACCGAGAAGAGCGCCCGCGTCATGCCGCAACCCCAACATTCGATGCCGAGGATATTTCTGAACAGACAGATGCTGTGTCCTTCGTAGATCCAGTGCCGGGGAATCAGATAGAGTACGAACGGCAGCGACAGGCAGAGTGCGAAAAGGTATCTACCTGTTGACGATGAGCCTGCCATCCGCATCGGTGAATTTGCCCATGACGATGATGATCAGATCGATCAGCGTCCAGATACCGCAGCATCCCAGCGTAATGAGTTGCAGAATGCCCGTTCCGACCTTGCCGACATAGAAACGGTGGATACCGAGAGATCCTGCGAAGAAGCAGAGCAACAACGTGACGATCCACTCTTTGGGACTCTGGTCACCGAAGGTTTCACACACGGGTTTCTTGGGCAGAGCACAGCCGCACTTGATACATACGACGGCATTTTCATTGACTTGAGCGCCGCAATTGGGACAGAACATGGCCTGAATCTTTTCATGGACGGCTTCCGGTCCATTGGTTTGTAAATGTGTGACGGTATCGAAGCACGGGATCTTTCGGCTGTCTGTCGGAAAGATGATACTGTCGGTCGATTGCAAATTTAACAAAAAAGCGGAAAGGTCTTCTGTTTTCAGCCCTTTATTTGAAGCGTATGGCCAATGTATGGTCAAAGGACGATTATCTGCACAACAGCTCGTTCATTTCGTCAAGCGTTGCGACGATCCGGGTTGCTCCGGCAGCCGTCAGCTCTTCCCGATCGCCGTATCCCCAGAGAACACCGCAGGAGTCCATTCCTACGGCCCGGGCGCCTGCAATGTCGTGTCGCCGGTCGCCGATCATCAGGCAGCGGCCCGGATCGACGATTCCGCACTGTGTCATCACATGGGCGATTACTTCGGCCTTGGCCTGCCGGCGTCCGTCCATCTCGGCGCCGCCCACGAAGGCGAAACAGCGGGCAAGATCGAAATAGTCGAGGATGCGTTGTGCGAAAAGGATCGGTTTCGAGGTGGCGACCGCCAGCGTGTAACCGGCCCTTTGCAGGGTGCCGAGCAGCTGCGGCATGCCGTCATAGACGCGGTTCTCGCGCCAGCCCCGTTCGCCGAAATATTCGCGCATGGTGCGGATCGCCTCCGGTATGCGCTCCTCCGGGAAGCCGTAGAAGGTGCGGAACGATTCGGCCAGCGGCGGTCCGATGAAAGGTGTCAATGTGCGCAGATCCTCGACTTCGATGCCGAAGTGGCGCAGCGCGTACTGCACCGAGCGGGTGATGCCCTCCATCGGATCGGTCAGCGTGCCGTCGAGATCGAACAGCAGGTAGTCGTAAGGTCGTTTCATCGTCGGTTTTTCATGGGGTTGTCCTCTCATCGGTCGAATGGCAGTGTTACGCCGGTCTTTAGGGAACAAGCGGTTTTTCATAGGCGAGGCGCAACGCCTCGTATTGGACTTTGCCCCGATAGACGAAGCCCTCCTTCGCGAGCAAAGCCTGCATCGCATGGTTGTCGGGGTGGGTGTCGATGCGGAATGCTCCCATGTTGCGGGAACGGGCCTCCGCAGCGGCGGCCCGCAACAGCTTCGTTGCCATGCCGCAGCGGACAAAGGCATCGCCGACCGCGAGCCGGTGTACGGCAACATAGGGAGTATCCGAGAGCCACCCGCCCTCCTCGATGCGTTCATAGGCCGGTTCGCCGTCGAAAACAAAGGCGGCATAGGCTGCGGCGACATGCCCCTCGCAGAGGATTCGTCCGTATCCGAGCCGGATGTCGCGTTCGATCGCCTCGAGCGAAGGGTAGCCGTTCTGCCACTGATCCACGCCGCAGCGCCGCAGACGCCGGCGTCCCTGCTCGATCAGTGTCAGGATCGTTTCAATGTCGGTCGTATTTGCCGGGCGGATCGTCATGGTTTCGATTGTTCGTTTCCGTGTGCGAAATTAGTGAAAATCGTCGCATCTTTGCGTGAGTATTGAACAAATTTGCTACCTTTGTGCTGGAATTCAGTTACACGTTCAACGAAACACAATAAAATTTAACGGTTATGATTTATTCACACGAAGTGCAACAGATGTGTTGCGTGAAGAAGGGTGCAAATCACGAGTCCGCACCGATTCCCGAAGAGGGCAAGTGGGTTGTAGCCAAGGAGATCAAGGATATTTCCGGCCTTACGCACGGTGTGGGTTGGTGTGCTCCCCAGCAGGGCGCCTGCAAACTGACCCTCAACGTTAAGGAGGGTGTCATCCAGGAGGCGCTCGTCGAGACGATCGGCTGCTCCGGTATGACCCACTCGGCCGCCATGGCTTCGGAGATCCTCCCCGGCAAGACGATTCTCGAGGCGCTCAACACCGACCTCGTCTGCGATGCAATCAATACCGCCATGCGCGAGCTGTTCAAACAGATCGTCTATGGACGTACGCAGTCGGCCTTCTCGGAGGGCGGTCTGGTCATCGGCGCTTCGCTCGAAGATCTCGGAAAGGGCCTGCGCAGCCAGGTTGGTACGATGTTCGGTACGCTGGCCAAGGGTACGCGCTATCTGGAGATGGCCGAGGGTTACTGCACCCGCATGGCGCTCGACGAGAACGACGAGGTGATCGGTTATGAGTTCGTGCATCTGGGCAAGTTCATGGACTTCGTGAAGAAGGGTATCGATCCCAAGGAGGCGCTCGAAAAGGCCAAAGGTCATTACGGACGTTTCAACGAGGCCAAGAAGTACATCGATCCGCGTCAGGAGTAACCGTTGTTTAACCGAAAAATAAGAATAGAGATATGGCAAGTTTGTTTGAAAGCTACGAGCGCAGAATCGATAAAATCAATGCTGTGCTTGCTCAGTACGGAATCAACGGCCTGGAGGATGCCAAGGCCATCTGCACGGCGAAGGGTCTGGATCCTTACAAGATGTGCGAGGAGACGCAGCCCATCTGCTTCGAGAACGCCAAATGGGCCTATGTCGTAGGTGCCGCCATCGCCATCAAGAAGGGGTGCAAGAATGCTGCCGATGCCGCTGAAGCAATCGGTGAGGGTCTGCAGGCCTTCTGTATCCCCGGTTCGGTGGCTGATGACCGCAAGGTCGGTCTGGGTCACGGCAACCTCGCGGCGCGTCTGCTGCGCGAGGAGACTCAGTGCTTCGCCTTCCTGGCCGGTCACGAGTCGTTCGCCGCTGCCGAAGGCGCCATCAAGATCGCCGAAATGGCAAACCGCGTGCGCAAGAATCCGCTGCGCGTGATTCTGAACGGTCTGGGCAAGGATGCCGCTCAGATTATCTCCCGTATCAACGGCTTCACCTATGTACAGACCGAGTTCGACTACTTCACGGGCGAACTGAAGATCGTCCGGGAGATTCCCTACTCGACGGGTCTGCGCGGCAAGGTGCGCTGCTATGGTGCGAACGACGTGCGTGAGGGTGTCGCCATCATGTGGAAAGAGGACGTGGATGTCTCGATCACGGGCAACTCGACGAACCCCACCCGTTTCCAGCACCCCGTAGCCGGAACCTACAAGAAGGAGCGTCTGCTGGCCGGCAAGAAGTACTTCTCGGTAGCGTCGGGCGGCGGTACGGGTCGTACGCTGCACCCGGACAACATGGCTGCAGGTCCCGCTTCGTACGGTATGACCGATACGATGGGCCGTATGCACTCCGATGCTCAGTTCGCCGGTTCGTCGTCGGTGCCTGCGCACGTGGAGATGATGGGCTTCCTCGGCATGGGCAACAACCCGATGGTAGGTGCTACGGTTGCCGTAGCCGTTGCTGTCGAGCAGGCCATGAAATAGTCAGGCTGAACCTTGTCTGCGGCGGAGATGTCTCCGCGAGCGGAATTTGTATGGAGATGTGTCCCTCGGGACGCATCTCCTTTTTTATGGTTTGTGCGAACGGTTGGAGGGACGAGTGGATGAGAGGCGGGTTGTGGCCCGATTTGTAAAAACAATATAGGGTAAGACCGACGACCGGGTCCTGTTTCAAAAGGTATCTCCGGACAGGGGTTTCCTTCCGGTTTTTCGGATATGCAAATAGAGTATGAGACGGGTACAACGTAAAGGGGCGAAGTTTTCCATATTTGCCGCCCGATTTGCCGCCCGTGTCGAGCCAAATCCAATGATATAAGAATTCATCACTATGCCGGATGCCGGGGCCCGCACCTGCATACGGGATTCCGCGCCAAATGCAGGTTGGCAACAAGGCCTGTCTGCCTTTCCGAGCAGCGGCAAGGGATATAACGATATGAATGTGAATGCCCCTCCCCTGAGAGACATTCACAAACCACGCTGCTGATCCGAAATGGCATCAGGCAGCTCTATTGCAACATGCCGATGGCGTTGTCAGACCAGCCAACCAACCTGCTCCGGCTATTGGTAAGTGGCAATCATCTCGTTGCAGGTATTGATGATATTCTGCTGGGCCTGGATGTTGTGTTTGATGGAGGCCGAATTGGGGTTCTCTATCAGTTTCATTTGCAGACGAGCCAACTCTTCGATAGCTCGGTTACGGCGTATTTCCCACTCGACACGCCGCGACGGATCGCTTTGGCTGCCACTCGTCGCAGCCGGGGCCGATATGACAGGTGCAACTACTACGCCCGGACCCGAGCCGGCTCCCGATCCGCCCGACGGAGCCTCGCTGCCGGACGATGCCGCGCCGGGAGTCTCCAGACCGTTGTTGTCGAGCCGGTTGCCCTCTTCATCGAAAATGAATACCTCTCCGCCGCTTTGGAAACAGAATACGCCGAAGCCCGAGCGGGAGGCACTCGTAAAGCGATTCGAGGGCAGCAGGAAGATTTCGTGTCCCTCCTTGTCGATATATCCTACCCGACCGTTGCGGGCTACCCGGGCAAAACCCTGGTCGAACCAGTTTACGCGGTCGTAGATGCAGGGGATTACCTCCTCTCCCAGCTCGTTTATGTAGCCATACTTGCCATGCTGTCCTACGGCGACCATTCCCTCCCGGCAGCCTTGCATCTTGTCGTAGCGGGCCGGGGTCAGTTCGTTCTGCCCGGCATCGACAAAGCCGCAAAGACCGTTCTCGTAGAAATAGAACAGATTGGAGGTGCAGACGCCCATCGACCTGTATCGCGTGGCCGAGATGAACTGGCCCGTCTTGTCGATAAGTCCGTAGCTCCCGTCGAGGCACACTGGAGTCACATCTCCGTAAAAGGAGTCGGCCGATTCAAACCGGCAGGGTATTACCTCCCGGCCCGTTGCATCGACATAACCATAGAGCCCCTCTTCGTTCTGCACACAGCCCAGACCGTTATAGAAATCTTGTGCATCCCAATAGACGATAGGGGTTACCTCGTTGCCATCGAGATCAATATAACCCTTTTTGCCATTCTGCTCGACAACGGCCAGTCCTTCGCTGTAATCATCCGTCTGATTGTAACGGCACGGTACCACAAGATTCCCTTCAGTATCGATGTAGCCATAGAGAAAATCCTCGTCATACACCCTCGCCCGGCCATCGAAGAAGCCACCTGCCGGCTCGAGACCGTACGGTAGCGGGAACTCCTGCATCGCACCGTCACGCCGGACAAAAAGCTTGTTGTCTCCCTTTTTCGGAACAACAAGCACTCCACCGGGCTCTATATATACCGATTCGTAGATGCAGGGTATCACCTCATGCCCCTCCTCGTCGATACAGCCGAAGACCCCCGTTTCACGACCCGACTCGGTTTTGGTCTTCATCATCACCCGAGCCAGACCATCCTTGAAATTGTCGATGAACGAATACTTCAGATGCAGGTTGAGAATATAGGGCGTGATTTCTATCTTTTCGGATCTCTTCTCCCCGCTGCAGGCGGACAGCAGCGATAAGGCAATTGTCGCCCCCAGCAAAAGAGGGACTGTTCCTTTTACAGGTTTCATGGTGTGCGGTTTCTTATCTGTTACAAGGTTGCGAATTTATTCTTTTCGTACTCCTTTTAAGGTCGTGAAGATTCAAGGTGATGATTAACAACATGTTATCTGTTGTCTGTCATGTATTGCCTGTAGCCTGTCGTGCCGGAAGATTCCACTTGACACTTCGTGTTGCGAATGAAATCAGCACAAATTTTCATCGGACATCACTAAGGTACAAATAAAATCCGGACAAATCACGCCTCGGGGTGATATATTTTCCATAACGGGGCAATTCGATGCCTGGAGTCCAATGTAACTGGTTCAACTTCGGGCTTGTGGATCAAGTCCGGAGGCTTAAAAAACGTCCTGCTTGCGGTGCTGTCGCTTTTCCAGCCGAATGCAGCCGCAGCCTGCTGGATGCAGCTGTAGCTTGTTGGAACGCAATCATAATTTGTTGGATGCAACCGCAGCTTGCTGGATGCAGCCACAGCCTGCTGGATGCAGTCGCAGCTTGCGGAATGCAGTTGTAGCTTGTTGGAATGCGATCACAATTTGTTGGAAGCAGCCACAGTTTGCCAAATGCAGCCGGATGCAACTACAACTTGTTGGACTGCAGCCACAGCGCGGAAATGCACCGTCAGGCCTGTTGTTCCGAACGCTCCTCCACTCGGATCTGGCTGAAGAAGGCCTGCATGCGGTGCGGATCGCCTACCGCCCATACGACATCTCCGGAGCGGAAACGTTCCGCTGCCGATGGATTCATGACGGCTCCTTCCGTCCGTTCGATTCCCAGAACCAGCGCCGAGGCCCGCTTGCGGATCTCCGACTCTCCGAGTGTCACGCCGTCGAGAATCGAATTGGCCGGCAGCGTATAGGAGACGATTCGCAGCGTGACGGGTTTGGTGTCGCGGCTGTTTTTCCGTCGTTCGGATCGCTGCCGCTCCAGGATGCGGCGGAATTCGCGGAACTCCTCGTCGGTGCCGACAACCGTCAGTTTGTCGTAGGGGAAGAGTTGCGTATTGCCGCCGGGAAGTTGCAGCAGGCGGTTGCCGCGCCGTATGGCTACGACGGACACGCCGTAGCGGCGGCGGAAGTCGATATCGTGCAGCGTGTGGCCCGCAACGACCGAATCGGTCGAAACCGTGAAATCGGCCATGTGCAGATCTTCAAAGGGCAGCTGTTCTTCGCCTAACGGCTGTTCCTGCAGAGTCTCGGTGCTGTTTCCTTCAAAATTCTCCCGGAAGCGCTCTTCCATCTCGAACGAACGCTTGTGCAGCCGCTTGGAGAGTGCGATGCCTGCGAGCAGCAGCAGTGACAGGACGAATCCCATTCCCGATGCTACGTTGAAGAGGGTCACGATGACCGACATCAGAATACCGATGCAGAGCAGGAACTTCAGCAGGATGAGCGATACGAGCGGACCGCGGTTGAATTTGCTGTCGTTCCACAACTCCCGGAATTCGGCGGAGCGATTGCCCTGCCGCAGCACCAGCAGCAGGATGGGAGCCAGGATGCCGAGGATGACGACCAGATTGACCACACCGCCCGGCCATCCGGGAATGTGTTCGCGGATCCAGGGCGCGGCATAGCGGAAGAAGATCGCCTCGGCAAAGATGCAGAAGATGATGTAGATGGCAACCGGAACCAGCATCCGTCGCAGCAGGCGGAACCAGGTGTTGTGCTGGCTTTCGGTGCCGGCTCCCGAGGCATAGCGCGCCAGCAGCTGCTGCCAGCGTGCCGGAAGATGGCGTTCAAGCAGGTCGCAGAAGGGATCCGCGGCCCGGATCATGTAGGGGGTAAGGAAGGTTGTGATGACCGAGACGGCGACGATGACGGGGTAGAGGTAGTCGTCGGTGACGTGCAGCGTATTGCCGAGGGTTGCAATGATGAAGGCGAACTCTCCGACCTGAGTAAGTGAAAATCCGGAGCGGACGGCCAGTCGCAGCGGCTGGCCCGAGATCAATACGCCGAGCGTTCCGAATGTGGCCTGTCCCGCCAGAACGACGAGGGTCAGCAGGATGATGGGTCCGAAGTATTTCGCCAGCATGGCCGGTTCGATCATCATGCCCACCGAAACGAAGAAGATCGCACCGAAGAGGTTCTTGACCGGCTCGACCAGTTTGACGATACGTTCGGCCGCGACCGTTTCGGCAAGCAGCGAGCCCATGACGAAGGCGCCCAGCGCGGAGGAGAAACCGGCCTTGACGGCGATCATGACCATTCCCAGACACAATCCGAGGGTGACGATCAGCAGCATCTCGTCGTTGAGCAGCCGTTGCAGGCGTTTCAGCAGGGTGGGGATCAGGTAGATGCCCAGGATCGACCAGAAGATCAGGAACATGCCGAGCTTGAGGATGCTGCCCAGCATCTCGGCGCCTTCGAATTGCTGGCTCACGGCCAGCGTCGAGAGCAAAACCAGCAGGACGACGCCGACCAGGTCCTCGACGACGAGAATTCCCAGTACGACACCCGTAAACCGTTGACCGCGCAGTCCCATGTCGTCGAAGGCCTTGAAGACGATGGCGGTGGACGACATCGAGAGCATGCCGCCCAGGAAGATACAGCTCATGTGCGAAAAGCCCATCAACGCTCCGGCGCCGTACCCGACGAACATCATTCCCGCGACGATCGTAACGGCGGCCGTCAGGGCTGTGCCGCCGACGCCCAGCAGTTTGCGGAAGGAGAATTCGAGTCCCATGGCAAAGAGCAGGAAGATGACACCGATATCGGCCCATACACGGATGCTTGAAGGGTCGGATACGCTGGGAATGAAGGTGATCGAAGGTCCGGTGAGAATACCTGCCACGATGTATCCCAGAATGACGGGTTGCCGCAACCATTTGAAGATAATGGTTGAACAGGCCGCAACGATCAGAATGGTCGCCAGATCGGAGATGAGTGGTGCGATTTCGGACATGGCCGGGATTTTCCGCAAAGATACGGAAAGTCGGGCGCAGAAGCAAGTGCGGGAACGATCGTTTGTTGCTGTCGGAACAGCCGCTTCGGCGTGCAGCGGCTGAACGGATTGAAGGTGCAGCAGTCGGGAGCGAGGATCTGCAGCGGATGTTTGCATGAGGATAATCCGATGAGAATCATTGGTATGTGAATATCCGGTCTCTCCGTGAAGATGTCCCGTCGGATATTTTCCGGAGGAGGAGCCGGTTTCGGGTTGTCGTTGTCGTCTTCGGAGGCCTCATCCCTTTGCGGAGAGTTTGTCTTCTCTTTTGAAGCCGTTTTTCCCGCCGACAGGTTTCCGAATTTTTGTCGTTCTGGTGGAATACATTCGAATAGGTGTCCCGATTGTTCCGTTTTTGGCCGTTTCTGCGTATCTTTGTCGCCGCGTTCCCGTAGGATCGGAGGTGCCGGTCCCAAAGTTCCGCTCTTCGGCGAAAGTGCCTGCGGTGCAGAGTCCGGGTGGCGCGGATCGGAACAGGCGGAAGAGAGAAGCATGAAAACGGTGGAGTCGATGAGATCCGGCAGCAGCGGCAAATGGCATTGGCATGTGGCGGCGTTGGCCTGCGTCGGGGTGTGGGGAACGACCTTCGTCTCGACGAAAGTCCTTCTCAACCACGGACTCGCACCTCTTGATATCTTTCTGATGCGGTTTCTGATTGCCTATCTCTGTCTGTGGATATTTGCCCCCGGACGGCTCTTCGCGGCTTCGTGGCGCGACGAACTGATGTGTGTGGCGCTCGGTCTGAGCGGTGGTTCGATCTACTTTCTGACGGAAAACCAGGCGGTTGCCATGGCTCCCGCATCGAACGTCTCGCTGCTTGTGACGACCGCACCCGTCATGACACTTCTCCTGCTGCGGCTCTTCCGGGTGATCGGACCGCTGCAGCGCCGGCAGATATGGGGCTCGTTGATTGCCCTGGCGGGTGTGGCCTGTGTCGTCGGAAACGGACACTTCGTTCTGCGGCTGCATCCTGCAGGTGATATTCTTGCTCTGACGGCCGCATTCATGTGGGCTGCCTACAGCCTGCTCCTGCCCAGCATGAGTCGTCGCTACTCCGGAACCTTCCTGATGCGGAAACTCTTTTTCTATGGTATGCTGACTGCGGCGCCGCTGTTGCTGTTTTCGCCGCTGCATCTCTCGGAGGCATGGCTGCGGCCGGTCGTGTGGGGGAATCTGCTCTTTTTAGGGGTTGCGGCGTCGATGGGCTGTTACCTGATCTGGACGGCCGCGTTGCAGCATCTCGGTACGATGCGCGCGACCAATTACATCTATTTCAATCCGTTGGTGACGTTGCTGGCCGCGGCTGCCGTACTCGATGAGCGCATTACGGCCATTGCTGCCGTCGGTGCCGTATTGATCCTTGCGGGTGTCTGGCTGGCCGAGCGAAAATAGGCGGCGGATGTCCGCAACAGTGCGGACGGTCTGTCGGACCATCTCCTTTTCCTCTCTTCCCTGCTTGTGTAGATCTTCATTTGTCGAGTCGTCCGCGTGGCGGAGAGGCTCCCTTGTTCCGGTCTGTGGTCAGATCGGTACGACCGTAACCTCGATACCTCGTCCGCGCAATTGTGTGAGCGTATGAGGTGAGATTCCGCTGTCGGTGATGATCTGATCGACGTCGTCCAGATCGCAGATCTTGCTGAACCCCCGTCGTCCGAATTTCGAACTGTCGGCCAGCACGATGGTCTTCTGAGCCGTGCGGATCATCGCCCGGTTCAGACCCGCTTCCATCAGATTGGTCGTTGAGAGACCGTATTCGAGGTCGATGCCGTCAACGCCCAGAAAGAGCTTGCTGCAGGAGAAGTCCTGCAACATCCGTTCGGCATAGACCCCGACGGCCGATACCGATGTGTTGCGGACCATGCCGCCAAGCTGCACGACATCGACGTTGTGGTCGCGCGTGAGGATCGGTACGATGTTGATGGCCGATGTGATGACCGTGAGCCGGCCCTGCGCCTTGATCTCGCGGGCCAGAAAAAGCATCGTTGTGCCCGAGGCGATGAGAATCGAGTCGTTGGGGGTGATGAGCGTCGCCGCACGGATGCCGATGGCCCGTTTTTCCGCGGCATTGTGTTTCTCCTTCTCGTTGACCGGACGGTCGTTGATATAGGGATTGATGAGGATGGCGCTGCCGTGTGCACGGTAGAGCATCTTCTTCTCTTCGAGCATCGTGAGATCTTTCCGGATCGTGACCTCCGAGACCTTGAGCCGTTCGGCAAGGGTAGCTACACTTGCCGAACCCTGCTGTTGGAGCAGATCCATGATGAAGTCGTGTCGTTCGGTCAATGTCATGGCTTAGTGAAATAGAGTTGAACAAAGGTACGTTTTTCCCGCTTTCCGGGCAAATGTTTTGTCAAAAACGTTTGCCGTGATGCCGAGGTCGTGCGAGGGTGCAGGGCGATCCGTTGCCCGGGTGTCCGAGGGTGGTCCGGAGGCGGAGACGTTTAATCCGTCGGGGACGATTGCGGTTGAACGTTTCCGTGTCCCCGGCGGCAGAGAAGCCGGCCGTTCAGATCGGGTGTAGTGGCTGGGGGGGGTGTTTGACTGTCGATCGGGCAAATGTCTTGTCAAAAACGTTTGCTGTGATGCTGTGGTTGTGCAAGGGCGCGGGACGATCTGTTGCCAGGGGGTCTGAGGGTGGTCCGAAGACGGTCCGAAGACGGGGACATTTAATCTGTCGGGGACGATTGAGGTTGAACGCTTTCCGCATCTCCTGCGGCCGGAAATCCGGCCGTTCAGATCGGGTTGGCGGCCGAGAGGGTGTTTGACTGTCGATCAGGCGGGTGGAGGTAAATCGGCTCTTTCGGAGCTGTTCTCGGCCCTTTCGGGCGGTGCGTGCAGCGGGTCGCATGCCTTTTGAGGAAAATTCCCGTTCGAAATTTGGTTTTTACAATGATTATTTCTTATCTTCGCACAAACGTTTGTGCATGTCGTACCGGCGGGACATACCCCGTTGCTCCACCGGTCCAGGGAGGGTGAAGGGCGAGCAGCGGGAACGAAGGGCGGAGGTTCCGCTTTCGCCTGCCGCGCCGGAATGGTGCACGGATTCATACCGACCAAAACACCAAACAACTGAACCGATATGAAGAATTTTCCACTCCTCCTGCTCATTACGCTGTTGACGGCAGGGACGGTACACGCGCAGGCGCAGCACTCCGACACGGCCGTCCCCGTGATCTTTGAAACCGACATGGGCAACGATATCGATGATGCCCTGGCACTCGATCTGCTTTACAAGGGCATGGATGCCGGTCACATCCGACTGTTGGGCATCAGTCTCAACAAACGGACCGATACGGCCTTCGAGTTCATCGATCTGATGAATACCTGGTACGGTTATCCCGAAATTCCAATCGCCTATACGCCCGATGCGGTCATCTGCAATGAGGGGGATTATACGGCTCCGGTCTGTGCCCTGAAGGCCTCGGACGGTAGGCCGCTCTTCAAGCGGAGCCGCAAGGCCGGTTCGTGGGAGGAGCCGGTGGCGATGTATCGTCGTCTGTTGGCCTCGCAACCCGACAACTCGGTGGTTGTCATCTCGGTAGGTTTCTCCGGCAACCTCGCGGCGCTGCTGGCAAGCGGTCCCGACAAGGTGTCGCCGCTTACCGGAAAGGAGCTGGTTGCCCGCAAGGTGAGCTGTTTCTCGGTCATGGCCGGCAGCTTCGGTACGAAGAAGCGTGCCGAATTCAATATCATCAATGATATCTCTTCCGCCCGGAAATTCTTTGCGGAGTGTCCTTCGCCGATTGTCCTGACTCCGTTCGAGATCGGCAAGCAGGTGGTCTATCCCGGCCGCAGTATTGCAAACGATTTCGGGTGGGCGGAGAATCACCCGATGGTCGAGGCCTACAAGGCATATCATCCGATGCCGTATGATCGTCCGACCTGGGATGTGATCGCCGCCTATTATGTTCTGCCGCATGAACCGGCATCGCTGACTGTCAGCATCCCCGGCCGGCTGTCGGTGGATGAGGCGGGGTTCATCTACTTTACGCCCGATAAAAAGGGCCTTCATCGCTATCTGACGGCAGACGATCATCAGGCCGGTATGATTCTCGGCTATTTCCTTCGGGCGCTGCCCGAACGTCCTGCTCGTTATGTGAAGTGACGGCAGACGATCGGTCAGCCCCTTTGGATGAGGATGACAAACCGGACAGCGGCGTTGCACTCAAGGGAGCAACGCCGCTGTCTCGTTTGTCACGTATGTTTTTCCGGCCCTGTTTCGTTCCGTCCGGATTCCTGCTTCTGGTGCTTCTGTCTTGTCTCTTTTCTTTCGTCTCGTTTGGCTTCGCTTGGTCCCCCCCCCTCATTTCCGGCTCCTTGACCGTCTTTCTCATCCTCGGCACCCGGTTCCGTCTCGTTCTTCTTCCGTCACTGTTCTTTGCTTCCCGCTTTTCTGCCCTCTCTCGTTATCCGTCCTGCCTCTTCTCCTGTCTCCCTTATTCCTTCTCCTCCGTTCTCTTGTTCGCTGTTCTCTCCTTCCTTTTTCCTTCTCTCCCCGCTCTTTCCGACGTTTTCTCCGACGTTTGACCTCACGCGCCCTCTTCCGCCCCTCTGCGCGGATTCTACCTGGCCCCGTTGTATTTGTCGGCCGGCAGCATTGTTCTCTTTCGGGGGCGGCTGTTCCAGCCCCGACGGCTGCAGGGCTCAGCGTCCCGTTTTGCCACCGGTCGGTTGCGCTTATCGGTCGCGATTAACGCGATTAAAGGATATCAGCCAGTTTCTTGCGGATGAACTCCTCGGCAAAGGCCGCCGTACCGTCGAGACCCAGAACCGACGAGTCAATACACAGATGGTAGGTTGCGGCAGCACCCCATGTGCGGTTGCTGTAATAGTTGTAGTACTCGGCACGCTTCTCGTCGGCCGTGTCCATCATCTTCTCCGCCGCTTCCGCCGTAATGCCGTGCAACGATACAAGGCGGGCAATACGGTCTTCGCGCGATGCCGAGATAAAGATGTTGACACAATGCGGATGATCCCGAAGAATGTAGTCGGCGCAGCGCCCGACAAAGATACAGGATTCCTGCGCGGCCCGCTGCCGGATCACGTCACTCTGCATCTTGAACAGGGCATCGTTGCTCAACGGATTGTTGTAGATGCCGTCGTCGCTCGTAACCGGACTCCGGAGATAGCCTAACAGCGTCGAAAGAAATCCCTTTGACGGCTTCTCATCGGCCTTTTCGAAAAAATCCTGGCTGAATCCGCTGTGCTCGGCCGCCATCTTGATCAGACGCTTGTCGTAGATCGGAATGTCGAAGATGCGCGCCAGACGCTCGCCGACGGCTTTGCCGCCACTGCCCAGTTGCCGGCCGATGTTGATGACAAATTTTTCTTTCATGGTGAGTCGTTTGTGGTTGTCTGTCTCTGTTTATCAGGGTTTGCTGGAACCTGTTTATGCCTTAATTGGCTTTTGTACGCCCGATTTGTTCGTGCCGCGCCCGAAACGTCCGGAACTGTCGGAACAACATCACGGCGGCGACAAGCGACGCCAGCAGATCCGACAGCGGCATGCTGAACCATACGCCCCAACTGCCCTGCCAGCCCATGACCTCGAAAAAGTGGGGAAGGAAGAGCAGCCCCGGCAGCAGAAACAGCAGTTGTCGGGAGAGGGAGAGAAAGATGGCTTTTGTGGCCATGCCGATGCTTTGGAAGAAGTTGGTCGTCACCATCTGGAATCCGATGATGGGGAAAAAGAGGAACACGATGCGCATGCCTTCGGCCGACAGCCGGATCAACTCCGCGTCGGTCGTAAAGGCCGAGACCGCCACGCGGGGAAGCAGCTCCCCGACCAGGAAGCCCGTTGTCGTGACACAGGTCGCACCTGCAATCGTCAGTTTCAGAACCCGCAGCACGCGATCGAACTGTTGCGCGCCGAAGTTGTAGCCGGCAATGGGCTGCATGCCTTGATTCAACCCCATGACGATCATCACGAAGAAGAATGCCAGCCGGTTGACGATGCCGTAGGCGCCGATCATCAGATCCCCGCCGTGCTCCTTGAGCCCCTTGTTGATGAGGATCACGATGAAGCAGGCCGTGACGTTCATCAGGAACGGCGACATTCCGATTGCAAAGATATCCTTGACGATGCGCTTGTCCAGCCGATAGATGCCCGCGTGGAAATGGAGCAGTTCGTTGCGGTTCGACAGGATCCGGAACTGCCAGATCAGGGAGATGATCTGTGCCAGAATCGTGGCTACGGCCGCGCCCCGGATTCCCCACCCGAAGCCGTAGATGAACAGCGGGTCGAGGATGGTATTGATGATGACCGCGTTGATGGTTGCGTACATCGATTTGCGCGGGTGTCCGGCCGAACGAAGTACGGCATTGAGCCCCAGATACATGTGTGTGACGATGTTGCCCAGCAGTATGATCGTCATGTAGTCGCGGGCATAGCCGATCGTCGCCTCGCTGGCGCCGAAGAAGTAGAGGATCGGATCGAGAAACAGCAGCGCAACGGCACCGAATCCGAGCCCCACGAGCAGATTGAGCACGACGACATTGCCCAGAATACGCTGCGCCGATGCATAGTCCTTCTGTCCGAGACGCATCGAGATGAGTGTCGCGGCGCCCACCCCGACCAGCGATCCGAAAGCCGCTGCAAGGTTCATCAGCGGGAAGGTGAGCGCCAGACCCGAAATGGCCATCGGTCCTACGCCCAGTCCGATGAAGATGCTGTCAACCATGTTGTACAGCGAGGAGGCCGTCATGGCAATAATGGCCGGTACGGAGTATTGTACGAGGAGCTTGCGGATATGTTCCGTACCCAGTTCGGCTGCAGTTCCTTTAAGGGGTGTCTGTTTGGTCTCTGTCATATGCGTTTGCTGTCTGCCGGGGCCCTGCGATTGCCGGTGCGGCATGGGATTGCGGTTGCAAAGATACGACATTATTCCGATTATTTTTCCTTCGAAAGAGGCTCCGAACTGGAAAAAATCGTACCTTTGTTCACGAATCAAGTAAAGGAAACAAATGATCTGCGACAATATTCTCGCAACGATCGGTTCGACCCCGATGGTCCGGATCAATCGTTTGTGTCCCAACCCGAACGTATCGATTTTTGCCAAACTGGAGGGCTTCAATCCCACAGGAAGCATCAAGGACCGTATCGCCGTCAAAATGGTTGAGGAGGCTGAACGCGACGGGCGGCTCTATCACGGAAAAACCATCATCGAACCTACTTCCGGAAATACCGGTATCGGTCTGGCGGTTGCCGGTGTCGTCAAAGGGTATCCCGTCGAGATCGTCATGTCGGAGGCCGTATCGATCGAGCGTCGCAAGATCATC
>CALUOX010000052.1 GCA_944322375.1 uncultured Alistipes sp. | reverse complement strand
GCCCTGTCGCAGGGTGCAGACCTCCGGCTGCGAGGAGAGAATCTCAACCATGCGTCCGGTTGCCGTCTCCTCCAGTTCTGCCGCTTCGCCCAGGATGTTCTTCCGCCATCCTGCAACCGGATAGAACGTTCCATCGTTCAGACGGAGGTTGCCTTCAACCCCTGTTGTGGAACTATCGGCAACCGGCATGGCGGAAAAGTCACCGGAACCGGTATTGCCGGTGTCGGACTGCCCGACGTGGAGCGCAGCGCGCCATGCGCCACGCCAGAACAGACGGGTGGTCATCGTAAAGGGGATCGTCGTCGCGCCTTTTGCAAGATGCGTGATGACGAATTGCCCGTCATCGTCCAGATCGAACAGTACGGCCATCGCCGGCAGTCCGTTGTCGTCCGCCGCAAGTTCCATCACCACACGATTTGTCTCGACGCGGCTCTCCCAGATCCGCCGTCCGAAACCGTAACAGTTGCCGCACAACGTTTTCCCGCAATCGGCGTAATCGGCAAGCAACGCTTCGGGCGTCTCGAAAATCGGCGTCAGCGCAATCAGCTCCGGCATCGCTTCGTCGGGTTTGCCGCCTTCTTTCCGGGTCGTTGGTTGCTGCGGCTCCTCCGTAGCCGTTTTTTCGTGCCCCGGCACGTAGATTCCCGTAACGGCGGCCCCGGCGTTCGTGAGTCGTACCTCGCGGCCGTCGGCACACCGCATCGTATAGAGCAGAATCCCTTCGCCCTCGGCCGATGCGCCCCACAGATATTGTTCGATCTCCACTATTCGACCGGTTTGACCTTTTCCAACAGCGTATCGATACGCCGCAGCGTCTCCTCCTTGCCGATGAACGACGTGACGTCGTACATGCCCGGACCCTTGCCCGCACCGACAAGCGCCAGCCGCAGCGTATTCATGATCTGCCCCATCGGGTAGCCCTTCTCCTCGATCCAGCCGTGCACGATCCGCTCGGTGTTCTCCAGCGAGAAGTCGTCGATCGAGGCCAGCACCTCACGCACCTCGCGCAGGTGGGCCGGGTTCTCGCCCTTCCAATATTTGCGCAGCTGTTTCTCTTCGTATTCCGTCGGTGCGATGAAGAAGAACGACGTGAGATCCCACAGATCGGTGATGAACGTCGCACGCTCCTTCATGATCCCGGCAGCGCGTCCGGCCCGTTCGTCCGAAACCTCGATGCCGTGGGCCCGCAGGATCGGCTGGTAGAGCGCCGCAAGTTCCGCATCGCTCTTGTGGTGCATGTACTGGGCATTGAACCATTTGGCCTTGTCGGGCTGGAACCGTGCGCCCGACTTCGAGACGCGCTCCAGCGAGAAGTTGTCGATCAGCTCCTGCATCGAGAAGATCTCCTGCTCGGTGCCGGGATTCCAGCCCAGCAGCGCCAGCATGTTGATGAAGGCTTCGGGGAAGTAGCCGTCCTCACGATATCCGTGTGCCGTCTCGCCCGTCGGCGACTTCCAGAAGAGCGGAAAGACCGGAAAGCCCATCTTGTCGCCGTCGCGTTTCGACAGCTTGCCGCCGCCCGTCGGCTTGAGCAGCAGCGGCAGATGCGCGAATTCGGGCTGCGTATCCTCCCAGCCGAAGGCGCGGTAGAGCAGGTAGTGGAGCGGCAGCGACGGCAGCCACTCCTCGCCGCGGATGACGTGCGAGATCTCCATCAGGTGGTCATCGACGATGTTGGCCAGATGGTAGGTGGGAAGCGCGTCGGCCGATTTGTAGAGCACCTTGTCGTCAAGTGTCGAGGTGTTGACCTCCACGTCGCCGCGAATCAGGTCGTGCATCTTTACGATTTCGTTGGCCGGCATCTTGAAGCGGATGACCCACTGGTCGCCCCGGTCGATACGGGCACGCACCTCGTCGGCCGGCAGCACGAGCGATGTGGCAAGCTGTTCGCGAACCGCAGCGTTGTAGGCAAAGGTTTCGCCGCGCGATTCGTACTCCTTGCGCAGGGTGTTCAGTTCGTCGGCCGTGTCGAAGGCGTAGTAGGCCCAGCCGTTCTCGACAAGCTGCAACGCATATTTCAGATAGATCTCCCGCCGTTCACTCTGACGGTAGGGTGCATGAGGACCGCCCTGTTCGACGCCTTCGTCGATCTCGATGCCGCACCACTTCAGCGATTCGATGATGTAGGCTTCGGCGCCCGGCACGAAACGCTGCGAATCGGTATCCTCGATGCGGAGGATCATCTTGCCGCCGTGACGACGGGCAAAAAGATAGTTGTAAAGTGCCGTGCGGACGCCTCCGATATGGAGCGGTCCCGTAGGGCTGGGTGCAAAACGCACCCGTACAGGTCTTGTCATTTCAGTATATCTTTTTTATTTATTGTAGTCCGTCCTCCTGTCGTTTGTCTCCCGATACGTCTGTGAAACGTTGTTCCGACTCCGGAAAACTTCGGGATTACACTCTTGTTTTCAACTTTTTATCGTCTTCTCCGGATCTCTCTTTGTCAACGGGGTCTCGTTTTCCGGCATCTCCTGTACCGCACTCTCTTCTTGATCTTTCGTCTGCGGCGTCTTCATCTCCGTTGTCAGCGCGTTCTCTTCCGGCATTTCCATCTCCGGCGTCTCCATCTCCGGCGATTGGGGAATTTCATATCCTTCCGAGGCTGCTCTTCTCTCTTTGCGGATCTCTTCGCGGATGGCACACCAATATCCGGCCTTCTCCATGCCGGGCCGCTGGCGGACCTTGTATCGGAGTGCACGCAGACGGCGCAGGCAGTCACGAATGTTCGCAGTGGCACCGAGCAGCAGCAACACCGTTCCGATCCACAGCATCGCTTCGCTCTTCGTGCGGCCGCCGATGATCAGCACAGCCATCGCCAGCAGGAAAATCCATCCCGAAGTGAATATGCGCACGATCTTCTTCATTTTATTCTTTTTATGCCTCGTTATGCCTCGCTCAGACGTTTTGACATCCGTTTATCCGTACATCCGTTCCTTTGGCACTTTTTGCTGCCGTATGCTTCCGAGCCGCTTCGTACTGCGGCGTTTCCGTACGGACTCTCCCCTTGGGATTATTTGATCCGATACTCGATGCGCATTGTGATGCGGGCCTTCTTCTGACGGCTCGACGTGTTGAACGAGCCGCCGGCCGAAAACTCCTCGTTGGTGTTGGCGCCGGTGATCTGGAAGACCCCCATGCGTGCCGATGCAACGGCTCCGATGCCCGTACCGGCATTCTTTGCAATCTTCTCGGCCCGTGCCCGTGCATCGGCCGACGCCTCCTCGATGAGCGACAGTTTCACGTCGTCGAGCTTCGTGTAATAATAGTCCGGCTGCCGGGCCTCGATCGAGACGCCCTGTGCGATGAGCGCCGAGATCTCGCGCGAGACATTCTCCACGCGATCCACATCGGTCGATTCGATGCTGAAGGATTGGCGCAGCGCATATCCCGAAAACCGTTGTCCTGCATAGTTGCCGTTGGAATTGTACACCGTTTCGTACTCCTTCATCACATCCACGAAGTTCCATACCACCTCTTCGGCATCGATTCCCTGAGCGGCAAGGTATTCGTTGACCTTGCGCTTGTTCTGCTCGATCTCGCGGTAACCTTCGCTCACGGTCGGAGCATCGGCCGTCAGCGTGCCGCTCCAGACGATCAGATCCGACTCGAATTCCGTCTCGCCCAGACCCGTCACGACGACCGTATCCTGCGAACGGTATTTATAGGTATAGGCCCGCCCCAAAAGATAGGCGCTCAGGATCACCGCTACGCCGATGATCGCATACTTCAAGTTCTCTCTGTTCATGATTCGCTGTTTTTAAGGTGTGTTTGGATGTCTTTACGAAGCGTTGTGTCCGCGGGTCAGACGTTGAAGAGGAAGTGCATGATGTCGCCGTCCTGAACGATGTAGTCTTTCCCCTCGATGCCGATCTTGCCTACGTCGCGGCATGCCTTTTCGGATCCGAGCGCGACGTAATCGTCGTATTTGATCACCTCGGCACGGATGAAGCCCCGCTCGAAATCGGTGTGGATGATGCCGGCCGTCTGCGGCGCCTTCATGCCGCGCCGGAAGGTCCATGCACGGCTCTCGTCGGCGCCGGTGGTGAAGAAGGTCTGCAGGTCGAGCAGTTTGTAGGCCGCCTTGATCAGACGCGATACGCCCGACTCCTTGAGTCCCAGCTCTTCGAGGAACATCTGCCGCTCTTCGTACTCCTCCAGCTCGGCGATGTCGGCTTCGGTCGCGGCGGCGATGATCAGCATCTCGGCCTTCTCGTCGGCAATGGCCCGTGCAACGGCCTCGGTATAGGCATTGCCCGTCACGGCGCTCTTCTCATCGACGTTGCAGACATACAGCACCGGTTTGTCCGTCAGCAGGTTCAGGTCGGCGACCAGTTTCCGGTCCTCCTTGTCCAGTTCGATGGTGCGGGCGCTGCGTCCCTGTTCGAGTACGGCCTTGTACTGCAGGAGCAGTTCGACGGCCCGTTTGGCATTCTTGTCACCGCCCGACGTCGCCTGTTTCTGTGTCTTGGCCAGACGGTTCTCGACGGTCTCCAGATCCTTGAGCTGCAGCTCGGTGTCGATGATCTCCTTGTCACGGACGGGGTCGATCGAGCCGTCAACATGGGTGATGTTGCCGTTGTCGAAGCAGCGCAGGACGTGGATGATTGCATGGGTGTTCCGGATGTTGCCCAGGAACTTGTTGCCCAGGCCTTCGCCCTTGGAGGCGCCTTTGACAAGTCCGGCAATATCGACGATTTCGATGGTCGTGGGGATGACACGTTTCGGGTGGTCGATCTCCGCGAGGCGGATCAAGCGTTCATCGGGTACCGTTATGACGCCGACGTTGGGCTCGATCGTACAGAATGGAAAGTTGGCTGCCTGGGCCTTGGCGTTCGACAGACAGTTGAACAACGTCGATTTTCCGACATTCGGCAGACCGACGATTCCGCATTGTAAAGCCATTGTATCTCGTTTGTTGTTGATTCTTCGGGCAAAGATACGAAAAGTCGAGCGCAGAGACAAATGAAAACGCTGTTTCCGATTTGGCTGTGCCGGGACGGAGTATCCAAGGCGGGGCCAAAGTACGAAAAGTCGAGCGCCGCAGCAGATGAAATCAGTGTTTTGATTCAGTTGTGCCTGGACGATGTATCCAAGACGCCGCCAAAGATCGGCTCGTGCCGCCGTCGATTGTTCTGCGGATGTTTGATTTTTGCCCGGAAACGAAGGGCAGAACTATTCGCAGGTGCCCTGAAAATGATAGACAAGTTGCTTGAAATCGGGACAGCGCTCGCCGTTCACCCAAAGTTCTGCAGGCGAAATATTTAACAACAAGAATTTCGTATCGGTCAAAGCATCGCCTCCGAATAGTTGGTCAAAGACAATCTTGAGTGTCGGAGGGGCGCCGTAGCCTCCGTACAGCACGATATCGTCGGGGTGGAGATGGAAATGGATGGTGCCGGAATCCATCTGCATGAAATCGTATCCGGCGCTTACCTCGGCAGTCCCGATTTCACGCAGACGTGCGGCTGCCGCTTCATCCCGTACAAGTTCGGCAATGGGCTGCAGCGACAGGGTGAATCTCAATGAATCGCGGGAAACGGCCATGCCGTCGGAGAAATTGGCAATCGTTTCACCGTTATGGTATGACACCTTTACGGTCCCGTGATAGGTTCCCTCCATGTCGGAAAGCATCTGTCGGATCTCGGCTCTGGAAAAACCGGACTCCTCCCTGTTGCAGGCTGCGAGAACAAGGAGTCCCAGCAACGATGTCAACACTGTCTTTCGGATCTCTGCACCTTTCATACTGCATGCTCGACGCCTCGTTTCGGGCGTTCATCTTTTGGGGTTTGTGAAAATGCGGAATCGATATCCTGTTCTGCCGCTTGTTCTGCCGCTTGTTCTGCCGCTTGTCCTACCGTCTGTCCTGTCGCCTGTCTTGCCGTCTGTCTCCTGCCGTTTTATCCCGCATCCCCGGCATCTTTCCGTCGGGTGTCTGAAGCGAGGATCCGACACCTCAGGATGTCCGTATCGGGACGAAGGGGAGGCGGACAAGAGGGAATGATTCATGCAAATATATGTTTTTTTCGGCGAAGTCCATCCGGCAGGCTTCACTATTTTCAGCAGGGATAAATCCGGTAGCGGCAACGTCGCTTTTTTTCTTTGTTCGGTCGAAAAACGTGGGTAACGGCTTTCGTGTTCCATGAAAAATACCTATCTTTGAAGATTAAAATCGAACAGCTCATGAATTTGACGGCGTTGCGTGACGAGCTGCTTCACCTGACGACTCTGGTCGAAGCGTGGAATACGTCACATGAAATACCTGAGATCGAACGGGATCTCCTGCTTGAAAAGTTGCGGAAACTCTATGAGGCCGTGCGTTTCGGACTCGACAGTGGTGTCGGATCCCAGCCGGCGGCGAAGGATGAGGAGGACAACCATTCCGAACCGATCGATTTCGACGTGATGATCGGTCTGGAGCCCTTGTCGGACGATTCCGCCGGCAGGGCGCAGGCTGAACCGTCCGTTGCGGTTGTAGCCAACTCCGGCACGACCGTCATCCCTGCTGAATCGACGGATCCGGTTGCGGAGGCCAATCTCCCCGGTGCGCACGACGAGCGGGTTGCGGCAGGAGAGTCGGGAACGGATGTTTCCGGAGTATTGGAGTCGGCGGTCGGTTCTGCCGGACCGGCAATGACAGAAGCCGTTGCGGAGGAGACGCATGCGGAGAGGAACTTCGGAAAACCCGTTGCCGAAGAGACCGGGCCGGCGGAATTCTCCGGGGATGTCTCGGCCCGAACGGAGATGGAGACCCTGCATGCGGCCGGAGATCAACTGAATCCGGACGAAGTGCAACATGCGGTGGAGGAGGCTGTTGAAGGGGTGCAGATGCCTTTGACGGATAAGCCGGACGGGTCCGATGGGTCGGAAGAGGAGACGAAGTTGACGGATGTGTCGGAACACCCGTCGGATGAAGAGACGCCTTCGACGCAAATCCGAGCCACCGGGTCGGAGAGTCTGGTAGGCGGGGAGTCGGAAACGGCGGAAGGACCGGGCGACAGCGATCGGTCGGGAGCAGCCGGAAAAGCGGAGCGCCATTCCGGAGAGGATGGATCGTTGAGCCTGTTCGATGTCGATTCGGTGGCGGTAAAGCGTGCCAGACATCGTGTCGTCATGGCTCTGTACGGAGATGCTCCCGTGTCCGGTACCGTACGCGAAGTAACGTCGAAATCCGAACGTGCGGCCATCGCCCGGGATTTTGAAAAAACGACAGAAACAGAAAGAGATTCGGCAGAGGCCCGAGTGGCAGACGTTGCGGATCCGGCTGCTGCCGGTGAAGGAAAGTCCGCGTCCGGGGTGGTGGAGCACTCCGCGGCAGCAGATCGTTCCGTGGCAGGTGCGGATGTGGATGCCGCCGCTTTTCGGGAGCCGGCCGTCGGTGCCGTTGCTCCGGAGGCCCGACACGCGGAGCCCGTACAGCCGGTTGCAGCGACGAAGTCCGGCGATCGGACGGCTGCTCCGTCCGCGGCAGATGCCGTGCAGGAGCGGGCTGTTCTGGGCGAACTCCTCAATGCCGACGTGCGGACGGTCTCCGATGTGATCGCTTCGACGGTAACGGCATCCGCCATCGGTCAGGAACCCGTAACCGATTTGCGAAAGGCCTTGTGCAACAACGATCGGTTCCTGCTGGCCCGCGATCTCTTCAACGGCGACATGGCCGAATGCGAACGGACGATCGACCGCCTCAACGAATTCAGTGATCTGGACGAGTGCATGATCTACATCACCGAAAACTTCGACTGGAATCCCAACTCCGACGGCGCGAAGCTGCTGGTCGATCTGATTGAACGGAAACTGGCCTGACACCATGGCAAAACTCTATCTCGTGCCGACTCCGATCGGCAACCTTGACGATATTACGCTGCGGGCCGTGCGGGTGTTGCGCGAAGTCGATCTTATCCTGGCTGAGGATACACGCACGTCGTCCGTGTTGTTGCGCCATCTCGGTATTGAAAAGCGTTTGCAGGCGCATCACAAGTTCAACGAACATGCGACGGTCCGTGCCGTTGCCGAGGCAATTGCCGAAGGCCGCAACGTGGCTTTGATCTCCGATGCCGGAACCCCCGGCATCTCCGATCCGGGATTTCTGCTGGTGCGGACCTGCATCGAGCAGGGTGTGGAGGTGGAGACGCTGCCCGGAGCCACGGCCTGTATCCCGGCTCTGGTGCAGAGCGGATTTCCGTGCGACCGTTTCTGTTTCGAAGGTTTCCTGCCTCAGAAAAAGGGGCGCAGCAAACGGCTTCAGGAGCTGGCCGATGAAGAGCGCACGATGATCTTTTATGAGTCGCCCTATCGGGTGGTCAAGTGCCTCGAACAGTTTGTGGCGACGTTCGGTGCGGAACGCCGCGTGTCGGTGTCGCGCGAACTGACCAAGAAGTTCGAACAGACCGTGCGCGGTACGCTGGCGGAGGTGCTGGACCATTTCCGGACTGTGGAACCGCGCGGGGAGTTCGTGCTGGTGGTGGCCGGACGCCCCAAACCGGGCAGATCGCAAACAAATGAAGATGCGGACGATGAACAACGATAATTTGCAGCAGACGGCCGGACGGCATGAATCCCGGAACGAAACGACGTCCGTCAAGACGTGGTGGGAAAAACTGCGGGATGACCTGACCGATCGTTTCAGCCTTGCCGAGGACAGTGCCCGGCAGGAGGAGACCGTAGAAATGATTTGCCGCGGCGTAGAGTTTCGTGGCACGAATCTGTGGGTGTTGATCTTCGCAACGATGATCGCCTCGCTGGGGCTGAATGTCAACTCTGCGGCCGTCATCATCGGCGCCATGCTCGTATCTCCGCTCATGGGGCCCATCATGGGGGTGGGACTTTCACTGGGCATCAACGATTTCGATCTGTTGAAGCGTTCGCTGCGCAACTTCTCGCTGATGGTCGTCGTGGCGATCGCAACCTCCACGCTCTACTTCTTTCTTTCGCCGTTGGGAACTGCCCGCAGCGAACTGCTCGCACGGACCGTGCCGACGACCTACGACGTGCTGATCGCCTTTTTCGGCGGACTGGCCGGGATTGTGGCACAGTCGCGCAAGGATCGAAATTCGACCGTGATCCCCGGTGTCGCCATCGCTACGGCGTTGATGCCTCCCCTCTGCACCGCCGGATTCGGTCTGGCTACGGGTCAGCCCCGCTTTTTTCTGGGCGCTTTCTACCTCTTCTTCATCAATACGGTCTTCATTGCGCTGGCAACCTTCCTGATCGTACGGATGCTCAAGTACGACAAGAAGAAGTTTCTCGATCCCGCGCGTGAACGATACGTGCGGCGCATCATGATGCTTATCACGCTCGTGACCTTCATCCCCAGCGTGGTGATTGGATTTCACATGGTCCGTGTTTCGTTCTTCGAATCGGCCGTCGATCGTTATGTCGAGGAGGTTTTCCGCTTTGAACATACGCGCGTGATCGAATGCAACAAAAGTTACGGCCGGGGAGGCAAGGCATCGCGGATCGAGCTGATGCGCATTGGGGAACCGGTGAAAGAGGAGGTGAACGGCAACGCCCGGGCACAACTGCCGAATTATGGATTGCAGGATGTCGAACTGATCGTGCGTCAGGCCAGCTCGGATGAACCGGTGGACCTGCGGTCGCTGCAGATGAGCTATTCGGAACTCCTTGACGAGAAGAATCGCCAGATCAACGAACTCAAGCAGCGCCTGTCGAAATACAACGCTGCGAACCGCTTCGAATACGACGCCATTTCGCGTGAGGCGGGTGTCGTCGTTCCCGCCGTCGGATCGATCGCCTTGTCAGAGTCGCCGGTCTTCGATACCGAAGGCCGGGCGAGGGATACGGTGCTGATCTGTCTGATCAAATCCGAGGCGGCCCTGAGCGCCGCTGAAATCGAACGGCTCCGTCGCTGGCTGGTGGTCCGGACAGGCATGTCGGAGGTTAAACTCTATATCGAATGATTCAACTGGTACGGCAATCATGGTACGCTCGCGAGAAAAATTGACCTGGAGTCAGCGGATTTCCGCGGAACTTGTCTGGTGCGCATGCTGGCTGGTCGGCATCCTGCCCCATTGGTTGCGCTATCATGTATTGCAGGACATCATCTATTTCGTGGTGTACAAGTGTTTCCGTTATCGGGTGAAGGTCGTGACGGCCAATCTCCGGAACTCCTTCCCGGAGCGTTCGCCCGATGAGATCAAACGTATCCGGAGAGCCTTCTATCACAACCTGTCCGAGATCTTCATCGCAACGGTGAGTCAGGCCGCCATGTCCGATGACGACTGTCGGCGTCAGGTGCGCATCCGCAATCTTGAAGCGCTTCAGTCGGAGATTCGCGGTCGCGACGCCCTGCTCTCGACCGCTCACTTCGGGTGCTGGGAATACGACTCCTTTCTGGCGCTCTATACGAACGACCATTATGTTGCGGCGGTCTATCATCCGCTCGAAAACCGGGTGATCGATGCCGTTTACATGCGGTTGCGCCGCCGCAGGAATATCCGGTTGATTCCGATGAAGGAGATCATCCGATACTATATCGACCATCGTCTGCCGGCCGATGCTCCCGGACAACGGATCGGAATCGGACTGATTGCCGATCAGAATCCGCCGCTGCGGCCGAACAGCCATTGGTTCCGGTTCCTCAATCAGGATACGGTCTTCTTCGACGGGATCGAGAAGATGGCGCTCAAGTTCCACATGCCGGTCTATTTCTGCCGGCAGCGACGTCTGCGGCGAGGCTTCTACGAACTGGAGTTCGTGAAGCTGTATGACGGGGAGGAGCGCGTTGAGCCCAATGAAATCACAGGGCGTTACGTGCGGCAGCTCGAACAGGATATCATGGCCGATCCGGGCATGTGGCTGTGGTCGCACCGCCGCTGGAAACATCATCGTACGGAATGTCAGTCGTAAAGATCGTCATACTGAACTGGAACGGCGCCGCTCATCTGCGGCGATTCCTCCCCTCGGTGGTTGCATCGGTGCCGCCGCAGGTGGAGATCGTCGTGGCGGACAACGGTTCGACGGATGGCTCGGCGGAGCTGCTTGCCCGGGAGTTTCCCTCCGTGACGCTCCTGCGTTTTGCGGAGAACTACGGATTTGCCGGCGGTTACAACCGTGCGCTTGAACATCTCGGCGGCGACTACTGGGTGTTGCTCAACTCCGATGTCGAGACGCCGGCGGGATGGCTTGAACCTTTGGTCGAAGCGCTCGATGCCGAACCCGATGTGGCGGTTGTCGGGCCGAAACTCCTTGCCTGTGCCGCACGCGACATGTTTGAATATGCCGGTGCGGCGGGCGGATATATCGACTGGCTGGGATTTCCCTTCTGCCGGGGGCGGATTCTCCAGACGCTGGAACATGACGGCGGACAGTATGACGATGCCCGCGACGTCTTCTGGATCAGCGGCGCGGCCTTCTGTTGTCGGGCCGCGGCTTTTCGGGCCGCCGGCGGCTTTGATACGGACTTCTTCGCCCATATGGAGGAGATCGATCTCTGCTGGCGGTTGCAACTTCTGGGCTGGCGGGTGCGTGTGATTCCGCAGAGCAGGGTGTGGCACCTTGGCGGCGGTACGTTGAGCAACGACTCTCCTTTCAAGCTCTACCTCAACTACCGCAACAATCTCTCGATGCTCTTCAAGTGTGCTGCGCCCCTGCAACGGTGTTGTGTCGCTCTCCTGCGGCCGTTGACCGATGTTGCAGCCGTTGCGGTCTATCTGCTCAAAGGACAGTTGAAGCAGTGCGGAGCCGTACTGCGGGCCTATCGTGATTTCTATGCCGCGCACCGTCTCCTTGCACGGAAACGCCGTGCGGTGCAGGGGACCGCGTGTCGCGCGGCCCGACATATCTATCATGGATCGATCGTCCTCCGCTACGTTGCGGGGCGGCGGACGTTCGGCAAAGGGTTGAACGGATTATGAAAAAATTGGTGATTATTCCGACCTACAACGAACGCGAAAACATTTCGCGCATGCTTTCGAAGGTCATGTCGCTGGCTGGAAACTACGACGTGCTCATTGTCGATGACGGATCGCCCGACGGGACGGCCGCAATCGTCCGTGAACGGCAGCCGGAGTTCGCCGGTCGGATCCATCTGTTGGAACGGGCCGGGAAGCAGGGGCTCGGAACGGCCTATATCGCCGGTTTCCGCTGGGCGCTGGCGCGTGACTACGACCTTGTCTTCGAAATGGACTGCGATTTCTCGCACAACCCCGACGATCTGGAACGGTTGACGGCCGCAGCTGAAAAGGGTGCCGATGTCGTGGTCGGATCACGTTATTCGCGCGGCGTGAACGTGGTCAACTGGCCGATGCTGCGGTTGTTGATGTCCTATTATGCATCGAAATATGTGCGGATCGTTACCCGCATGCCCGTGTGTGACGCAACGGCAGGATTCGTCTGCTGGACGCGCCGCGTGCTCGAAACGATCGATCTCGATGCCGTGCGGATGGTGGGATACGGGTTTCAGATCGAGATGAAATATACGGCATGGAAGCTGGGATTCCGCATCGACGAGGTGTCGATCATCTTTGTCGATCGCACGGAGGGGACCTCAAAAATGTCCGGCGGAATCTTCGGCGAGGCCTTTTGGGGGGTGCTCAAGCTGCCGTTCCGGAAAATCCGGCCCAAGCGGGGTATCTGAGAGCTCGTTCGTACGGCCGTTGCTGTCGCTGCGATATTGTCGCGCCGAAACAAAAACCTCCGGCAACCTGTCTGGTTGCCGGAGGTTTTAATGTGTAGTGTGGTTCAGCTGCAGACTCGCCCTCGCTTCACTCCGCGCACTTTGCCGGAACACTTCGCCGCGTGGGAGATGCAGTCCTGGCATAAGATGCCGGAGAGGCTATTTGTTGATCTTCGCCCATGAATCCTTGAGCGTCACAGTGCGGTTGAAGACCGGATGCTCCGGTGTCGTATCCGTGTCGGGGCAGAAGTATCCTACGCGCTCGAACTGGAAGGTCTTGCCCGGTTCGGCACCCTTCAACGACGGTTCGAGCCACCCCTTCGTGACCACCATCGACTCGGGGTTGAGGTTGTCCTCCCATGTCTGGCCCTCCTCGCAGTCGTCGGGATTCTCCTTCGTGAAGAGCGGGTTGAAGAGCCGGATCTCGGCCTCGAATGCGTGCGGGGCCGATACCCAGTGGATGACGCCCTTCACGCGGCGGCCGTCGCTCGACGATCCTCCGCCCGACTGCGGATCATAGGTGCAGCGCAACTCGACGATATTCCCCTCGGCATCCTTGACCACCTCCTCGCACTTGATGAGGTAGGAGTAGCGCAGCCGCACCTCGCCGCCCGGCTGCAGGCGGTAGAACTTCTTCGGCGGGTTCTCCATGAAGTCGTCGCGCTCGATATACAGTTCCCGTGAGAAGGGCACCTGCCGCGTGCCGGCCGACTCGTCTTCGGGGTTGTTGATGCAGGTGAACTCCTCGACCTTGCCTTCGGGATAGTTCGTGATCGTGACCTTCAGCGGATTGAGGACCGCCATGCGGCGTTCGGCAACCTTGTTGAGATCTTCACGCACGCAGTACTCCATCTTGGCCAGATCGATGACGTTGTCGCGCTTCGCAACGCCCACCATCTCGGCAAAGGCGCGTACCGAAGCCGGCGTATAACCCTTGCGGCGCAGTGCGCAGATCGTCGGCATGCGGGGATCGTCCCAGCCCATCACGGCACCCTCCTGCACGAGCTTCAGCAGCCGCCGCTTCGACATCAACGTATAGGTGAGGTTCAACCGCGCAAATTCATACTGGTGCGAGGGCCAGATTCCCAGCGCCTGGATGAACCAGTCGTAGAGCGGACGGTGCACGTCGAATTCGAGCGTGCAGATCGAGTGCGTGATGTGCTCGATCGAATCGCTCTGTCCATGTGCATAGTCGTACATCGGGTAGATGCACCACTTGTCGCCCGTACGGTGGTGGCGGGCATGGATGATGCGGTACATGATCGGATCACGGAAGAGCATGTTCGGATGCGCCATGTCGATCTTCGCACGCAGCACCTTCGATCCGTCGGGGAACTCGCCGGCCTTCATCCGCTCGAACAGATCGAGGTTCTCCTCGACCGTGCGGTTGCGCCAGGGCGACTCCTTGCCCGGTTCGGATACCGTGCCGCGATTCTCGCGGATCTCCTCCTGTGTCTGGTCATCGACGTAGGCCAGTCTCTTGCGGATCAACTCCTTGGCCCATTCGTAGAGCTGGTCGAAATAGTCCGAGGCATACCGTTCCTTGGCCCATTCGAAGCCCAGCCAGCGGATGTCGCGCTTGATCGAATCGACGTATTCGACATCCTCCTTCGTGGGGTTCGTATCGTCGAAACGCAGGTTGCACTTCCCGCCGTACTTCTTGGCCAGTCCGAAGTTGATGCAGATGCTCTTTGCATGGCCGATATGCAGGTAGCCGTTGGGTTCCGGCGGAAAACGTGTCTGTATCGCTACGCCGTTGTCTGCTGCCTCCTTGATGATCTCTTCGAGAAAATTCAGCGACTTCTCCTTCGCTGCAGGTTCGTTGGTTTCGATTGACATATCGTTGTTCTCGTTTTTGTATTTCGTTCGTTTGTACCGCAAAAGTACGTTTTTTTCTCTATTGATGGCATCCGATTGCGGAAAAGTGTAACGCCGATCGGAAAAATCTCCCTGTCGCGCCTCTTCGCCGGAAAGAAAGACCTGCGGACATCATGCTTGCAACACCTTCCCGGCGGAATGGTTCTGCCCCTCTTCGCGATGCCGCATGCGACATATTCAGTACCGTTTCTTGATATGAACGTGGCGCGGCGCGATCTTTCCGCAGGTGGGGCACCAGACCGAGTTGTCTTCTCCTGTATAGTTGGGAGCGTATTCGATCACGTCGATGTAGTTCTTTTGGTTGTTGGTCGTTGATGACGAACCCGAATATGAACTCGACGAGGAACTGCTTGATGAACTTCCGTCGTAGGATCCGCCAAAGGCTCCGCCGCCGCTTGTATAGACCTGACCGTTGTTGTCATAACCGACAGCCATGCCGTTGCGGATCGTGCTTACAAGTGTCGTTGTGCCTGTGCCGTTGCAGTTGCGGCAGATCCTTGTTCCGGCACAGCTCGAACAGGGATACCACACGCCGCCGTAACCCATGACTCCGCCTGTTCCGTGGCAGATCGAGCAGGTCTTCGCGCCGTGACACCACAAGCAGGGCATGACGGTGGTTGTCGTGCAGGATCCGTCGGGTTGCATTACGTAGTCGCAATAACCGCCATTGGGCAGTGTCTGGCGCCACGAACGACCGTTGTTTGCGCTGTTCCCGTCATTGCCGTTGCCTGCAGGACGAGTCTCCGTTGTGGTCGAGGGAGCCGTTGTCGAACTTGTCGCATTCGACGCATAGGTTGTCGTACGCTCTTCCTCATATCCTCCGCCTACATAGGCAATGTCGCTGCCCGATTCCCACTGCTCATCGATGAAATCGGACGGTGACTGGACCGTTACCTTGTACGATTGGGCAACATCATTGTTTTCCGCAAATTTAGAATAGACGGCAAAATACGCTCCGTCACCGTATTCCAGCAGTGTGAGGTTGTATTTTTCATCCCATCGTGCATCGATCTTCCGTGTCAACTCTTCAGCCGAATCGGCCCACAGGTATCCTTGTGTCGTGTATCCGCAATTCTTGCTCATGACGATATACCACTTGTCGCCCGTATAGGTCGCCTGCGTGATGTAATAATCCTCGTTCCACAACGTGCGGATACGTTCCGCGTTCTCCGACCAATCCTTGTATCCGAAACGCCGTTGGGCCGTGTAGGGAACACCCTTCGACAGAACGATGAACCATTTGCTGTGATTCGACGCTATTGTGGTAAGATAATGACCTTCGTTCTCCTTCTGTTTCAGCCAGTCACTCGGCCAGTCGCTGCCGTAGTGATAGACCTGGGCCGTGATGCCCGTGTTCTTCGCCATCGTAACGAACCATCCCTGTGCCGTGTGTGCCGCCGATGTGATACGTCGGCCTTCGTCCCAGTTGCTCTTGATCTTGGCCTGTTGCAATTCGTTCCCTTCGCCACTGTAGAACCAGGTCTGGGAGGTGTAACCCAAACCGCCCTGCGTGACCAGGATGAGTTTGTCCTGTGCCCGGGATACAAGTCCAAAACAGAACAGCATTGTCCATAGAAGCATGCCGTTCCGAAGTTTTTTTGCAGTCGTACTTGTCATGGCCGTATTGAATTGTTGTCTAGTAAGTCGTTTTGGCGATGTTTATTCCTTGTCCATGACGGCATTCAGCGTACATGGTTCTTCCGGTTGTAGAGCGTCTCACCCAACCGGACGGTTACCTGCAGAATCTGCTGCGTATAGACTCCCGTACCTTCGGCATGGAAGATCATGCCGGCCTTTACGGCGATCGTGTCGTCGCAGAACGTCCGTTCGTAGCCCAGACGTGTACGATTGTAGAAGTGGTTGGGGGTGCCGTACCACCGTTCGCCCGCATACAGTTCCGAGCCGTAGCGTCCGAAGAGCGGCATCAGGTTCTCGCCTGCATAAAGGTTGTTCTCGAATTCAAGCCCTTTCCACCCGAACCGTATGCGCAGCTCGCCGCCCATCGGGGCCTTCCAGCCCTCGTCGGTGATGCGGTCGCGTTGCGGCGCCCAGAGAAATCCGGCGCGGAAATCGTACCAGAAGGGCCGTTCGAGGGCCGTCGATCCGTCGGCATTCCGCCGGAACTGTTCAGCGCGTTTGCTGGCAAACCCTACATGCGGATTGACCAGCATGTTGTCAACGACGTTCCCCTGCGTGAGCATGCTGTTCGCAAAGTGGAACATCGAAAGGGCTCCGCCGACATACCAGCGTTTGTCGGCCGCATTCGCCCACTCCTTGCGGATGGCGCCGAAGAGCCGGAATTTTTCCCGCGAGTACTCCGAGTACATCCCCTCCCAGTTGATCGCCATCTCGGCCTGCAAGCCCTTTGGATTGCGGTAGCGGAGGGCCATACCCTGGATCGTGGGATCATATATGCGCAGCGAATCGTTGAAAAAGGCGTGCGAATAGTCGCCCTGCAGTTCGTCGCGGGAGAAGATGCCTACGTCGGCCCCCAGCCGTTCGGTGCGGTAGGCGTAGGCAGCCAGCGGCCGCACCTCGGAGAAAAAGTCCCGGTTGTCGCCGAAATCCTTCTGCATGTCGACACCGAAGCGGAACGTATTGCGATCCATCCAGTTGTAGGTGACCGCAGTGGTCAGGTCGGCCAGGAAGATCGTCTGAGAGTCGTTGCACGAACTGCCCGTAAATTCGCGGTTGTCGAAACGGGTCTTGAAGTCGGCTTCCCAGCCGATACGCTGTGCCTGTACGCCGATCGAGACGTGCAGAACCGCAAGCAGCGTGATGAGGTGTCTGGTCTTCATGCGATAAGAAAGAATCACCTGCAAAATTAACACATTTCTCTCGATTTGTATTACTTTTGCCGACGAAAAAAGCCCCTGCAATATGCGAAAAATCACCAATGAAGAGCTGCACCGCCCGACGATCGACGAATTCGCCGCGATGCCGAAAATGCCGCTTGTCGTCGTACTGGACAATGTGCGTTCGGCACAGAACGTGGGTTCGTTTTTCCGTACCTGCGACGCCTTCGCCGTCGAACGGATCGTCCTGTGCGGCATTACGGCGCTGCCGCCCGGACGCGAAATCCACAAGACGGCGCTCGGCGCCGAGATGAGCGTTGCGTGGTCGCACGAGGCTTCGACGTCGGATGCCATTCGGACGCTGCATCGGGAGGGTTATCGGACGCTGGCTGTCGAGCAGGTCGAAGGTGCGGCGATGCTCGATGCGCTGCGGATCGACACGGAGACGAAGTATGCGCTGGTCTTCGGAAACGAGGTCGAGGGTGTGGCGCAAGAGGCGGTCGATCTTTGTGACGGCGCGATCGAGATCCCGCAGCTCGGGACGAAACATTCGCTCAACGTCTCGGTGTCGGGCGGCGTCGTTTTGTGGGATTTCTTTTGCCGGTTCCGATCAAAAATGTAACTTTGCCGCCTGAAAACGCCCTCCGGAACAATCTTGCGGCTGTCGGGCCGCCCTGTGCGATGCCGGCCGCCGGAACGGGCGAACGATTTAAATAGTTGGAAGAAGGTATGTCTGTTGAAAGCAAGGTCCGGGCCGTCACGACGCTCCGGCTCAAGGAGATGAAAGATCGCGGCGAGAAGATCGCCATGCTGACCTCGTATGACTATTCGATGGCCAGGATCGTCGATGCCGCAGGCGTCGATGTGATTCTTGTCGGCGATTCGGCCGCCAATGTCATGGCCGGATATGAAACGACGCTGCCCATTACGCTCGATGCGATGATCTATCATGCACGGGCGGTCGTGCGTGCCGTGGAGCGGGCGTTGGTGGTTGTCGATCTGCCCTTCGGCACCTATCAGGGCAACTCCAAAATTGCGCTCGACTCGGCCATCCGCATCATGAAGGAGACCGAAGCCGATGCCGTGAAGATAGAGGGCGGCGAGGAGATCCTCGAATCGGTGGAACGTATCCTGACGGCCGGAATTCCGATCATGGGTCATCTGGGACTGACACCCCAGTCGATCCACAAGTTCGGAACCTACAGCGTGCGGGCCAAGGAGGAGGCCGAGGCCGAGAAACTTATCCATGATGCCCATCTGCTGGAGGAGGCAGGATGTTTCTCGATCGTGCTGGAGAAGATTCCGGCACTGTTGGCCGAGCGGGTGACGAAAGAGCTGGCGATTCCCACGATCGGAATCGGCGCCGGCGGCGCTACCGACGGTCAGGTGCTGGTCATTCACGACATGTTGGGAATCAACAAGGGCTTCTCGCCCCGATTCCTGCGCCGTTACGCCGATCTGCATACGGTGATGACCGAGGCTGTGAAGAGCTATGTCGGCGATGTGAAATCGCAGGATTTCCCGAACGAACAGGAGCAATATTGATCCTGTCGCCGTTCATCTGCCGCGGCGTGCCGGAATCCTGTGAAAGGCCGGTCGGGAATTGACGAGACGGCGAATTCGGAGACTGCGGATCGGGAAAGCTACAACCGGGCGGAACAGAGCGAGAGCGGTCCGGACTGGCGGAACGGAAAGTCAAGAGTCCGTTGAGAGAGAGGTCTGCAACGTCCTGCGACAGATCGGGTCCGGCAGCGAGAAAAAGTCGGGCCGGAGGAGCGAAGGAAGCGGATAGCGGCTGAGCGGGGATGTCAGACCGGCGGAACCGGAGAGAATCGGTGGGGTGAACTGGACCGAAGGAACAAGCGCATTTGGACCTCCGGAACGGGGAAGCCGGGGCGGTGAAACTGGAAAATGAAACAGGAAGGAGACTTCGTTGAAAAGCGGAGTCTCCTTTGTCGTTTCGACGCTTTTTTGTATTTTTGGCCGCAAACGAAACAGGGCTTTATGAAGAAACGTACTTTATCTCTCCTTGCGGTTTCGGCGGCCGCGCTCCTTGCGGGTATTCCCGTCGCCGAAGCCTGCACCAATTTTATCGTGACGCCGGGTGCGTCGAGCGATTCGACCACACTGGTAAGCTATTCGGCCGATTCGCATACGATTTACGGCTGTCTCTATAAGTGCAGCGCTCCGGCCGCAGGGTAGAACCCCCGAACGATGATGT
>CALUOX010000051.1 GCA_944322375.1 uncultured Alistipes sp. | reverse complement strand
GCCTTCTTCGTCGCATGGTTCGACGCAATCACACCGATCAAGGCCTGCGGGCCGTAAAGGAAGAATCCGGCAGCGGCAAGGATCAGCAGCAGAATCGTCGGATTGGTCGAAGCCGGCAGGGCAAAGAAGAGCGAAATGAAGAGGATGACACCCGCCATGCAGATCACGCAGGTGCGTTGCGAGCGGCCGCCGAGGAAGCGGTCCGAGATCCAGCCGGCGAGCAGCATGCCCGTAATGCCGAACAACTCGAAGATTGCGACCGTCCAGCCCGCCATGCTGGACGACAAGCCCCGAGACTCCTGCAGGAAGGTCGGGCCCCAGTCAAGCACGGCGAAACGCACCACATAGACGAAGAAGTCCGAAACGGCCAGCGCCCAGATCATCGGATTGAGGAAGACCTTCTTGCGGACAAACGCCTTGAACTCGGCCGACGAATCGTGACCGTCGTCCAGCTGCGTTTTCGTACCCTCCAGCTCGGGCAGGCCGACCGATTTGGGCGTATCGCGCAACGTAACGATGATGAAGATGATACCCAACACGGCGATTGCAGCAGGAATCCAGAAGGCCCACTGCCAGGCTCCGACATGCTGCAAGGCATTGTTCACATAGGTTTCGGCCGCCGCAGGATCCATCTTTTCGGTAATGTCGGCCGTATTGGCAAGGATGCGCTCCCGCATGGCGGGATCCCCCGTCATGTCGCGGCCCGTATGGCCCATGATGTATCCGCACAACACGGCGATGATAAAGGCGCCGATCGAGTGCGAAGCGTTCCAGATCGACATCTTCGTCGCCAACTCCTTGGGCGGCACCCAGTGTGTGATGAGTCGGTTGCAGGGAGGAAATCCGCACCCCTGGAACATGTTGTTCACGATCAGCAGGACCCCGAACAACACCACCAGCGTATGGATGAACTTCGGACCGTAGTTCGCACCTGTCAGCCACGCGCTGATGATGGCGCCGCAACCGAAGAGGATATTGACCACCGTACAGACCGAAAGGCCCGTCACCATGTGCCACCGGCCGTTGGTCCGGTCGGCCAGAATTCCGTTCACGAACTTCGAGAAGCCGTAAATCAACCCCACAAGCGTCATGATGACACCGAAGGTCGTCTTCGAGATGCCGTATTCGGCCGTGAGGCCCGGGATGGCGAATGAAAAGTTCTTGCGTACGAAGTAAAAGATGGCATAACCGATCATCGTACCGATGATGGTCCGCCACTGCCAGTAGGTAAACCGTTTTGACTGTTCCGCATTCATAAGTCGCACCGTTAATCGATTTCCCAGGCACCGCCCTTGCCGAATACACGGGCTACGAGTTCATCATAGATGCAGGCACGTTTGGCCAGATCAAGCAGGTTGATACGCCACCGCAGCAGCTGCGCCAAATCGACCATCGAGCGCAACTGACGACGCGAAACACCGATCTGTTCGGGATCGGTCGGAGCACCGGCCTCGGCGAACAACGCCTGCATCTTCTTGAACGGATAGCACTGTGCCTGGAGCTTTGCCTTGAATTCGGGCCAGTTCTCCTTGACGCGCGTCAACTGCACGCGCACCGTATCCTTGTCGTTGTATTTCTTCGTGATCTCGGTATATCCCAGCATCGGCACGGGGAAATCCTTGAACAGGGCGATGGCACGCTGCTGCTCCTGCTCAAGCGTCGGCCAGGCTGCAACGCAGGCGTCCACATCGAGTTTCGAAAGATCCATCTTGAAGAATTCATCGAAGAAGGCACACATCGTCAGGGTTCCGACAGCTACCTGGAAACCGTGCGACTGAAGTTTTCCCTTGTAACGGTGATTCGTCATGTCGAGGATATGGCTGAAGAGGTGATCGGTGCACGATGCGGGGCGGCTCGATTTGGCTGCCTGCATGGCGATACCGCTCAGTGTCAAACCCGTAAAGAGCGAAGCAATGGCCGCGGGTTTACCCTCGGCAACACCCTTCGGATCGGCCAGCAGCTCGTCGAGGACATCCTGCAGCACATGCCATGCCGCCGGCTGAATGGGCTCCGTTCCGAACAGGTCCGCAATCATCCACTCGGCGCCTGCGGGGACCTTTGCGGCCAAATCGCCATAACCTGCCGCCGTCATCTCCCTGGGAGCCGCTGCCAGCACGTCCACATCGGCCAGGATGACCTGCGGAGCATGCGTCTCGATATTGATCTTGGCGCCCTCCTTCGTCACAACGGCACCCGACGAAGAGTACCCGTCAACCGAAGCCGCCGTAGCCACGCACATGTACTGTTGGTTATGATGGAACGAGGCGAGTTTGCACAGGTCGTTGATCACGCCCGAACCGACGGCAACGGCAACGGCACCCGTACGATCGAGTACGTTGTCCAGCCGCTCCACGTAGGACCATTCGGAATGGAACTCCTTCTCCTCCTGGATAACATAGTGTTCACACGGTACGCCGGCGGCCTGCATATATCCGAATACGGCCTCTCCCGCAGCCTTCCACGTATTGAGGTCAGCGATAACAACGGCTTTCCGACCGGGGAAATGTTCCTTAAAGAGTATCGGAGTGCGTTCCAGGATTCGCTCTCCAAGTTCGAATGCTTTCGTATCTGTTGCGATTTTCAAAGCATCGACAATACATTGATTCATATCCATCACGGTATTCGATTTATAAAATAGAATTTTCGGATACAAAGCTATAAAAAACAAAGTGGATAATCAAGAATTCGGCTTCTTATTTATTATTTTTCTTTTCGATAAAGGGTTCCAGCCGCTTGCAGGGCTCCGGGTACAGAGGAATGCCCTTCAAGCGGGACCGTTACAGCAAAGGGGCTCCCCTTCGCACAAATACGAAAGGAAACGAAAATTTACACATTATAGAACGAACAACGCTTCGACTTCGAAAGCCAGCACCGTCCCAAACATACTCACGGAGCGACCCGGAGAAGCACAATCAAAAAAGAGTACCTGCATGTAATAAAACCAATAACAGCATTGTCTATACCCTCAACAGACATTCATTAACTCTGACAGTTCGTAAAAATCACTGAAAAACATTGTATTTGTCAAAGCATTTTGCTATCTTTGCAAAAGAATTCGAAAGTATATACAAAACGAAACGAAGATATTTTTGCCTGTTTCAAAAAATACGGTCGAGGCAGGACGCGACAACCCAACAACCGGACAAAGATTTCATTCTGCCATCCAATCCGATGTGCCGGATCCGGGAACGGTTGAAGAGAAAATAACTGAAAGAAACGGCTCTGCAACAGCCGCCCCGATTCCTGGATGAGTTTCAGTCAGGGAGAATCGGACCGGAAGGGTTCGACAAGCGCCGAAGCCGAGCCGTACCAAATAAGCATCAATCAATCAACCAACGACCGATCATCCCGCATGATCGACAAGACACACACTACAATGACCAAAACAGAGAAACTGCTGCATCGAATCGACGAACTGGAACACGAAAGCGGCATTCGCCGCACCCTCTTCGCGGCCTGTCCCAACTCCCCGACAGTGATTCGCGCCTCGCTTCGCGCGGCCAAACGCAACAACGCTCCGATCTACTTCGCGGCAACGCTCAATCAGGTGGACTGCGACGGCGGCTACACGGGCATGACCCCGGCTGAATTTGTCAAACTGGTCCACCTGGAGGCCGAAGCCATCCACTTCACCGGGCCCTGCATCATCGCCATCGACCACGGCGGTCCCTGGCTCAAGGACAGACAACGGACGGAACAGTGGAGCACCGAAGCGGCCATGGCAGGGATCAAAAAGTCGTTCGAGGCCGCCCTACTGGCAGGATACGACCTGATTCACGTCGATCCGACCGTCGATATCCACCTCCGGGCCGGCGAAACGATCGACATACACGTCGTTGCCGAACGGACGGTAGAGTTGATCAAACACACCGAAACATTCCGCCGGAAGAACGCGCTGCCGGAGATCTCCTACGAGGTCGGGACGGAAGAGGTGCATGGAGGACTGGCCGATGAACATACGTTCGACACCTTCATCAGCGAACTGAAAGCCGGGCTGGCGCGAGAAGGGCTTGCCGATATCTGGCCCTGCTTCATCGTCGGGAAGGTCGGCACGGATCTCCACACCACGCTCTTCGACACGGAGGTTGCAAAACGGCTTACGGAGAAGGTCCGGCCGCTGGGCAGCTACATCAAGGGGCACTATACCGACGGGGTAAGCAATCCGGAAGATTATCCCCGATGCGGCATGGGCGGAGCGAATGTCGGGCCGGAGTTCACGATGAGCGAATACGACGGACTGGCCGAATTGGAACAGATCGAAGAGCGGCTCGACGCCGAAGGACGCATCGCCGTTCGCTCGAAGATCTGCAAGACACTTGAACAGCTCGTCCAGGCTTCGAACCGCTGGCAGAAATGGCTGCTGCCCGACGAGCAGGGAACGCAGTTCGAACATCTGAGCAAGGAGCGCCGCACATGGCTCGTAAAGACCGGCTGTCGTTACATCTGGCAGGCACCCGAGGCGCTGACCGCCAGACAGCGTTTGTACGACAATCTCCGCCGATCGGGAATAGATCCGGAGGAGATCGTTCTGGGACACATCGAGCACGATATGGACAAATATTTCCGCGCCTTCAATCTGATCGATCTTAACAAACTGTTATAACCATGACTGTAAAGGAGTTACTCAAAAAGTGCCAACAGAATCGGACGGCGGTTCTGGCCACGAACTTTTACAATTTCGAGACCTTGTCGGCCGTCATGCAGGCTGCAAGAAAGATGCAGGCTCCGGTTCTGCTGCAGCTGACGCGCAGTTCCATCGACTATATGGGGCTGCGGCAGGCGGTCGGCATGGGACGCCAGGCGCTGGCCGACTATGGCCTTGAGGGGTGGATCCACCTCGATCACGGAGGATCGGTCGAACTGGTGCAGCGCTGCCTCGATGCCGGATTCGATTCGGTGATGATCGACGCCAGCGAAACGCCTTTCGAGGAGAATGTCGCAACCACGCGGCGCGTTGTAGAGTTGGCACGACCCTACGGCGTAAATGTCGAGGCGGAGCTGGGTTATGTCGCCAAGCTGGGACAGCAACAGGGCGGAGGGTTCACGACCCCCGAGGATGCTGCACGTTTTGTCCGGGAGACCGGAGTCGATGCGCTGGCCGTAGCGATCGGATCGGCGCACGGCTTCTATAAACAACCGCCGAAGCTCGACATCGAACGGCTGGCGCAGATTCATGCGGCGACGGATGTGGCTCTCGTGCTGCACGGCAGTTCGGGAATCCCCCATGCAATGGTACGGGAGGCCATTGCCAACGGCATTGTAAAGGTCAATCTCGCCACCGAGATCAAGGATACCTTCATGCGGAACCTCAAGCGTGTCATGCTCGAAAGCGACGAGATTGACCTGCGCAAGGTCTTCCCCAAAGCGGTCGAGCCCGTTGTGGAACTGCTCTGCGAGAAATACCGCATGACAGGCAGCTGCAGGGTGGAACAGTAGCTGCGGCTACGACCCGGGTCCGCATCTCCGGCAACACGGACGGATCTTACATCTGCATTCCGTCCAGACCCGCAGAAGAGATATATACAACTCCCGAGACGCTGAGCCGGAGCACGAAGACGGAGCGTCGGACTGGGTTCTTCGCCGACAAGCGCCCTTTCGGCCACGGGCAACAACACTGTCTCTCCAACGCAATCAAGCAAAAAGGGAGGTTCCTCCATGCGGAGGAACCTCCCTTTTTCAATCAACTGTCAACTTGCCGTGAGATCAGTGACCGGCACCGAAACCGCTGTAGGGATCGGTCTGATGGTCCTGCAACATGCTGGCCGTATAGACATGTGTCTTGCCGCTGGTGGGGATCGTCTGTGTCGCACGGATCTCCCATCCGTCGGGTTCGGTCGAGGGGGTACCGCCCGGAGCCTTCACATACCAGTAATGGAGCAGCTGCTTCTGATAGGAGGTGTTTGTCTTCGAACGTCCGGCCTCGTTGATAAGGAAGGAGTAGGCACACCAGTCACGTTGACCGGCTGTTACACGCTTCATCTCAATCGGCGAACCGCCCTTGGGGATAAACTCCACCTTCCAGTTGGTACTGTCGTCATTCCAGACCGTAGCTATAAAACAGTCATCGAACTTGCCCTGCCAGTCATACGATGCATTCTGACTGCCGTTGTAGGTCATGTTGCCGTCATAAACGCGCAGCTGCGTCTCCTTGGGCCAGTCCGTGGATTTTGCCACCCAGTCCGTAATCGACGGGCCTTCGACCGTATAGATGGCATAGCCGTTCGGCGAACCGTCCACACAGAGATCGCTCCACCAGAACCCGCCGCTTGCCGCTGCATGCACATGCTCGTAAACCGGCTGACCGCCCTTGCATACATAACCGGTATGGATGTAGTTCTCGGGATAGTGCGTATGGCCGATCATGATGTGCGCCTCCTTGAACTCGGTAAAGAGCTGCAGAAACTCCGCATAATACTTGTCCTTGTTGACATTGGCCGAACTGCCGTTCCGGAAGGGGGCATGGGCGCAGAAGACGAGCACCTTGTCAGCCTTGTTCTCCACATGGTCCAGGTCGGCCTTCAACCACTCGTACTGCTGCTTCGTGAAGCCCTGCGTATATTCACAGGCGTTGTAGGTCGAACCCGACGTGCTGTTGAGATAGATGATGTTGTCCATCACGACGACATGCACGTCCCCGCGGTTGAAAGAGTAATCCGTCGGTCCGAAGTGCTGTACATAGCTCTCCGTAGCCGTATATTCCGACACGCCGGCATTGTTGTGGTCGTGGTTGCCGATGCAGTTGAAGATCGGAAGGTAGCGTCCGTTGCCCAGCGAAACGTTCGACAAAAGATTCGCCATGGGTTCCCACTGGGCCTGATTGTCGTAAATGATGTCGCCCAGCGTAATTGCATAGACATTGCCATATTCACTGCCGCCCATCGTCGACCGGATGTCGTTCAGCGTCTCGTCCCTGAACCGGGCCACATGCGTGTCGCTCTGGCACTGCGGGTCGGAGATCATGACCAGCGTAAAGTTCTTCTCCTCGTCCTCGAGCGGTTCCAGAACGAAATCATTTCTGTTCACCCCGTAATAATCGATGGACGTCGTGGAATAGAACGCCGGCGTGTTGTTCGCCGACATGGCGATCTTGTAACTGGACGGCGTCACGTAATAGACCTTCCGGCAGTAACGGTTCGCAACAAACTGATACACACCGTTCGCATCGGTCTCCGTAAAGGTATATCCATCCGTTACCGGAACTCCGGGAATACCCTTACCGGTCGAGGCATCCGAGATAAGTCCGATGAGCGTATTGTTCGGATCAATCTTCGTACCATTGATCTCGGTATCACCGCTGCCGCTGCCACCGCCGGCCTGCGCAGAATTGGAATCCCCGTCAGGATCTGAACTCGAACAGGCAACTCCGCCCAACAGGGCCGCCGTCAAAAACAGAGAATAAAATTTTCGTAACATCTTGAACAAATAAAAATAAAAAGGTTTTGTTTTTCGACTTCTGCTTTTTCCACGGAAAGCCGCTCCCGTTCACCGGCAACGTGCACTTCCAGGCTCCCTCCTTTTTCTTTAAAACGGAGATAACCCCCGTTTCAGTACTCCACAACAAACATTTTTCACACTTCACCACACCAACACCCCACCGGGAGCATCATGGCCCAGCATAATATCTTCTGAAACCGCCAACCGCCATCTGACTCCATGCCAACTGCTGCCCGGGCAAGACCTGATGCCACCAGCAGCCTCCCTCCACATAAAAAGAGTGACGCTCGACAGACAAGCGCCACTCCCAAAGAGATTCAACCTCCGATGTCAGTTTGCTGCGAAGCCCGAGAAGTCCGTCTGCAACGAACTTACCTCATATACGTTCTTCGCACCACTTCCCGGCACCGTCTGCGTAGCGCGGATAAACCAGTTCTTCTCAGACAAAGGATCGCCGCTCTCCGCCTTGACAAACCAGTAGTGCATCAGGGCTTTCGTCCACGTCGTGGTATTTTTGCTCAACTCATTGAAGAAGAACGATACCGCGCACATGTCCGCCAGATTCGACGTTACACGCTTCATCGGCGTCGTCTTACCGTTCTGGATGAATTCCACCTCCCAGTTCGAAGCGTCATCATTCCACAACGTTGCGACAAAGCAACCGGCCAAACCGCTCAAACCGTTCACCTTGATGTTGCTTGAGCCTCCGGTACCTCCTCCGGTCCACGAATAGGAATAGTTCTTCGAACCCGAATAGACCGCATTACCGTCATAGACACGCATCTGATCCGAAGCAGGATGATTCGTCGCCTTGGTCACCCAGTTATAGACGCCCGAACCGCGGACTTCGTAAATACTGTAACCGTTCGGAGCACCGTCCGTATTCAGGTTGCTGGACCACCATGCACCGCAGGCACCGCCATGCACATGCTCATATACGGGCAGTCCGCCCTGACAGGTCTTCTTGGTATGGATGTAATTCTGCGGATAGTGCGTATGACCGATCATCACATGCGCCTCCTTGAACTGGCAGAGCAGGTTAAGAACCTCGTCATAGTACTTGTCCTTGTTCACATTCGAACCGCCCGACGAACTGCCGGCACGGAACGGAATGTGGCAACAGAGAAATACAACCTTGTCGGCCTTGTTCTCAACCAACTCGATATCCTCCTTGAGCCAGTTATACTGCGAAGCGCTGAATCCGGCATCATAGGTCCAGGTGGAACCGTTCGTCGTCGTACAAACGACATTATCCATTACGATAATGTGCGCCTTGCCGCGGTTGAACGAATAATCCGTCGGGCCAAGATGCGTAACGTAATTCTCCGTCGCCTGATAATCGGACGAAGAGCCGGCATAGTGGTCGTGGTTACCGATGCAGTTGAAGATCGGCAGATAGTCCGAACCGATCTTCACGTTGGACATTGTCTTGACCATCGGATCCCATTGTACGGTATTGTCGAAGGTGATGTCGCCCAATGTAACGGCATAGGCGTTTTCATACTGACCGCTCGCCTGTGCGCTTGCGATGGTCGAACTGATATCCTGTATCGTTTCATTCTGGAAACGCTGTACATCCGAATCGGTCTTGCACTGCGGGTCACCGATCGCAATAAGCGTAAAGTTCTCCTCGACAGCCGGCAGCGGCTCCAGCACGAAATCGTTACGGTTCGTCTGATACTTGTCGATCGTCGAAGTAGAATAAAAGAGCGGCAGCTTCGTGTTCTGATCCACAGCTACCTTGTAATTCGCAGGCGTCGTGTAATACACGCTCCGGCAATAGCGGTTTGCCTTAAACTGATAAACGCCGTTTGCATCCGTCTGCGTGAAGGTATAACCATCCGTCACCGGGACACCGGGAATACCCTTTCCGGTTGAAGCATCCGAGATAAGACCGACCAGATTGTTGTTCGGATCTATCGTCGTACCATTGATCTCGCTGATCGAGCCCGTACCAGAACCAGGGTTGCCCCCGGAGTTGTTGTTCTCCTCGGAACTGCCCGACGAGCAGGCCACACCAGTCAACACGGCAGCCGCCAGCAAGAGATAATAGGATTTTCTAAATGTACGCATAAATTTATAAATGTTAGACTACTAATCGATAATGAGCTGTCATTTCAAAGAAAGGTATGCAACCCCCGAAATCGGGGATTGCATAACCTTACAACATCCCAATAACTGCTACCAGCCGTAATTCTGTCCCAGATTCGGATTCAAAGTCAATGCCGTTGTAGGAATCGGGTGTACATAACGCTTGTCATCCCACTCCAGCTTGTAGTTGTAAGTCAGATATCCGTGATCGCCCTCGCTCAGCGAGAAGTTCTGGTCGCTTGTCGAAGTGCCAATCTTATACGATGTCGCGGATGTCGAAGTCCAACCCGAATATGTATAACCATTGAACTCGAAACCGTTCTTGTAATCGTCGGCCGTCAGATAGATACCTTTCCAACCTTGATTGTCCGTACCCCGATCCACGATCAGGTTGCCGAGCTTCCAGCGGTAAAGGTCATCCACACGCAGACCCATCTCCATGATCAACTCCGTAGCGCGCTCGCGGCGGATCTCAAGCATCGTATTGGACAACGCAATGGGAGAACTTGCATAATAGTTCTTCAACCATGGATCCTCCACATAACCTGCATCCCCGGGATAGATGTTCTTTACGCCGGCACGCTCACGAAGAGCTCCAACTGTCTGATCCCAGATTTCTTTCGTCATCTCACCCAGTTCAGCCTTGGCCTCTGCATAATTAAGCAGGACCTCAGCCAGACGGAAAATGGGAAGCGAGTTCTCGGCATTGCCCTTCGAATAGTTCTCCTCACGCTCCATGCTCCATTTGATGAACGCATAGCCGGTAAAAGTATAGGTGAAGTTGATGCTCTTCAGACGAGTCTCGCCACTGTTCGTTACGTACGTATGGCCCGGACCGTGAACCGTCTGGATCAGACGCCAGTCACGATTTGCGAACTCATCGGGAAGCGAAATCTGACCCTCATCCGTAATAGGCGTACCGTCAAGCTTCAGGAACATGTTGACAAGGTTCTTGGTCGGAGAATACTGCTGGCCATAGGTGCTGGAGTTGAAGTTCCATGTCAACTCGTTCAATACGTTAAGGTCGCCGTTGGCGCACTCACGGGCCCAAATTACCTCATTTGTCGTCTCTGGATCCATCGATGTGAAGATCGTACGGAATGCCGTCGAAGGATCACTCGTCTTGTACAGCGTATAACCGCTGTCGCGAATCAACTCCTCCGAAGCAGCAGCAGCCTCACGCAGGAAATCTTCCGACGATTCATAATTGTTGTTCCACGGCTCATTGGTCGAAGGATTCACCGTATGATACTTACGATAGGTACCTTCAAACAGACAAACCCGCGACTTGAAGGCCAGAGCAACCCATTTGTTGATACCGGTACGGCCTGCCGTATAGGTAGAAGTACCAAGGCAATTCTTGCAGGCGAAGTTCAGATCCTCGAGGACCTTGCTCATGACAAATTCACGATCATCTCTCGGGGCATACAAAATGGCATCGTCCGTATCGAGAACATGATCAACCCAAGGCACATTACCGAAATTCTTCACCTTTGCATAGTAGAAGTACGCACGCCAGAAACGGGCCACGCCTTCATAGTGGTTATAGACCTCAGGACTCACAACATCCTTGCAGCGAACCATGTTCTGGATCATGTTGTTCGCTCGACGAACGCTGCGCCAGTCGCTGACAGCCCAACCGCCCTGCTTGGTGGGATCCCAAATACCGGGACGATAGTAGTCGGTTGAGGTTTTGGTCGCCACGAGATCGCAATATGCATCTCCCAAACCAATCGTGCTCTCCGACGGAAGATGACCGTTCAACATACCGTTCGCATAGAGAAGCAGGTCATTTTCATTGGCAAAGAACTGCGACGAGTCAATTCTATCGACCGGAGAGACCGTGAGAAAGTCCTCACAGGAAACAGTCGTAAAAGCAACTGCCGCTCCAAGAAATATCTTTACAATATTTGTTTTCATAATTTGATACTCAATAATTTAGAACGTGACATTCAAACCGATCGTAATCGTCTTCAGCATCGGGTAGCTGTAACCCTGACCAACACCACTCAGACCGAAAGTCGTCGAGAAGTCGCTATCGCCGTTCGAAATAACTTCAGGATCGAACAACTTCGTATGCTTGTAGATGGGCGAGTGGGTGAAAAGGTTCTCTCCCGACACATATACACGAAGATTCTCAATGTGGATCTTACGAGTCAACTCCTTCGGGAAGGTATAGTCGATCGTAATATTCTTGATACGCCAATAGGAGGCATCCTGCAGATAATAATCATTCTCATATGTCAGAGGACCTACGTTACGGTTTGCAGCATATGCTACCTGACGCGTATAATAAGGCTTGTCCGCAGCATTGGTTACTCGCCAGTTCGGCGTACTGTAATCCATGATAACGGCATCCGTCGTATGAATCGTCGGCAAATAACCGTAAGGACGGTTGTACATGCCCCAGAAGAAACCGGACTCGCAACCAGGATACCAGTCACGCTTGCCGACACCCTGAACGAATACGCTCAGACCAATACCATTCCAGTTTGCGCCGAGGTTGATACCATACTGGTAACGGGGGGTCTCATTACCGATGCGCTCCAGGTCACCCAGATCAGTCAACGTACCGCTGCCGGCATCAATCTTGCCGTCACCGTTAACGTCGATAAACTTCAAGTCACCAGCGTAAGCACGGAAGTTCGAACCGTTCTTGTGGAAAGTATCTACAGCCCAGTTATCCGCCTCGTCGTTCGTCAGGAAATAGCCGTCCGTACGGAAGCCCCAGATCTCGCCCAGCTCCTTGCCTTCATAGTAGTTGTAGATATTGCCGTTGCTGTTGTAGTAATCGCGTACCCACGTACGGCTGTCCCAAACACTTACCTTGATATTATAGTTGAAGGGTTTGCCTCCGGCCTTGAAGCTGTCTCGCCACGAAAGCGAAGCCTCCCAACCTTTGGTCTTCAACGAACCGTAGTTTCCTCTCGGAGAATCGGCACCCAGAATGTGCGGATATTCCGGACCGTTGATCAGAAGATCATTCGTGTAACGCCAGTAATAGTCACCCGAGAAAGAGAGTCGGTTACCGAGGAAGTCCATATCGAGACCAACGTCGTACGTCGTTACGGTCTCCCAGGTCAGACTTGCAGGAATCATCGAATTAGATACCATGGTGTAGGGCTGTTTTGCGCCATCGAGGATTACCGACGAACGAGCCACACTCATCAGATCCATGAATGCATAGTCATCAATCGACGAGTTGCCGAGCGAACCGACATTTGCACGAATCTTAAAGTTGTCCAACCAGTTGCGCGACCACTTCATCCAGGGCTCTTCCGAGAGACGCCAGCCAATCGAACCCGAAGGGAAGAATCCCCAACGCTGATGTGACGGGAAACGCGACGAACCGTCATAACGTGCAGCGAACTCGAAGATGTAACGGTTCAGCAACGTATAGTTGATACGAGCGAAGACGCCTACCAGCGAACGGTCATAACCGTCATCCGAAACATTGTACTGATCGCTGTCCATCAGCTCGAAGCTGGGGATCGACGGATAAAGCAGACCCTGACGCTGCAGGTAGAGACGACGATACTTCGTCTTCTCGATATTCCAACCACCCGTAACATTCAGATCATGATTGACCGTCAATTTCGGAGTCCATGTCAGGACGACGTTCGACGAGAGATAATCCGTATTGTAACGCCAGTCCGACTTGTAAGACGTATTGTTGTAGTACTCGAGTGCACCGGGAGCAGAGTAACCGCCCTGCATGTCCGAAACACGCACCTGCGTCGAACGAATAGCCTTGTAGGTAAAGTCACCGGTAATCTTCAGAACATCCTTGATGGGTTCAAGTGTCAAGGTTGTCGTCGAGATAGCATCCAGTTTGTCATTCTGTTGATAGGAACTTCCCTCCTGCCATGCTCCATACATCGTTGCGGCACCATAGAAGGTCAACGTTCCATCCTCATTGTACGGAGTATAGATAGGCTGACCACGGTGCTCGAACTGACGCAGAATAGGTTGGCTGCCGCCGGTTACCATCGGCTGATAATATTTACGGCTGAAAATAGAGGTATTGTTATCCAGGGTAATCCAGTCCGTAATCTTGACGGCACCCTTTACACGCAGGTTGTAGCTTTCGAACTCTTCGTTACCAACCTTGTAAATACCATCCTGATAGTAGTAACGTCCCGTTACCGAGAAAGATGCACGCTCACCGGCACCATTGATGCTCAGATTGTGCGTATGTCCGATATTGTAGTCCTTATAGAACATGTCAAGCCAGTTCGTGCTGCCGTAATATGCATAGTTGCCCGCATCGGTCATGCCATAAGGATTGGTATCACCGGCAGCCTTACGACGGCGGAACTCTTCGTGATATGCAGCGGAGTAGGTATCGCTACGGTTGTTCACATTACCCGGAACCTTACCTTCCGAGGTCGGAGTACGCGAGTCATTCTGGAAGAACGTCACGAAATTATCCAACCAGGTCAAACCGTCGCTGACCAGATAGTCCTCCCACATTGTCGTACGGCGGTTGATCGAGAATGCGCCGTTATAATTGACCGTAATACGATCCTTCGAGGGTTTTTTGGTCGTAATAAGGATTACACCGAATGCACCACGCGCACCATAGACGGCTGCCGATGCAGCATCCTTCAGCACGGACACGGTTTCGATATCTTCGGGGTTCACCGTCGTCAGGTCACCCTCCACGCCGTCGATCAGCACCAGCGCCGAGCCGCCCTGTCCAATCGAGTGCGAGCCCTCGGATGCACTGCTCACCGAAGCACGGGTCTTGTAGGAGGTTGCACCACCACGCACATATACCGCACCCTGGTGGTTGGGCTTACCGTCGGCCTGAATGATGTTCAAGCCGGGAATCTGGCCCTGCAGCGAACGGGTGATATTAGGAGTAGGACGCTGAGCGATCTCTTCGCCATCGAGGTTCTCCACGGCACCTACCAGCTGAGTCTTCTTCAGCGTACCGTAACCTACGACAACGACCTCGTCGATCGTTTCATTGGCTTCTTTAACCAGGAAATTGACAATTGTACGATTACCGATCTCGATCTCCTGCGTTTCGTATCCGAAATAGGAGCAGACGAGCACATCGGTCGGTTTTGCCTTGATTGAGTAGGTACCATCCGCCTCAGAAACGGTTCCGACGGTAGATCCCTTGATCACAATAGCGGCTCCGACGAGCGGGCTATTGGTAGAAGCGTCGGTAACGGTACCAGAAATAATCTGGCTCTGCGCAAAGACATTCAATGATGCAAAGATCATCAAACAGGCAAGAGCACACGTAAATACGCCACGCACAGCAAACTTCTTACTGGGGGGGGGGAGTAAGACGTGTTTCATTTCTAACTGATCTTCTTTAATAGTTCCAACATTAGTAATTTTCAGATCACTCCGTGTTGAGTCAGGCCGATGCATGCCAAAAAGACATTTCACAGCGCCCGCGCTCGAGCCGGAATGCTTGCGAGTTTGGATTCTCTGAAAATGATCAAACAATGGTTTTAAGGGGGAAATTAGGGGAAGGGTGTCTGGGTCTTAGGATTACTTTTAGGTTAACAAATCAATGAATTAGGGGTTATTATTTTACCTTTTTATCAAATATTTCTTATGCAAAGATAAGAAATTTCGGTTTCAAACAAACAAAATCGACTATTTTTTTTTATCAAGATTTTTAACAAACATTCACATGCCGCCCCGACAAGCAGTCCAGATCGAAATAAGCATAACAATTTGTTTTACAAGATATTAAGCAATATATACACGGATAACAGAAACAAGACAAAAACAGCAAACACCTTGTTTTCAAATCCTTACGAACGCTTTCGAGAAGAATTCCACTTCGCAACAGAACATCCTGATTCAAAGAATTTGAGCGGCGCCATATGACAACCTGGAAGAAAAACCGCCACGATAAGATTCTCAGACGAAACACATCTCTTTTCAACACGAAACATAAATTTTCACGAACAAAACGCCCGACAAACGCTCTTACAATTAAGACAACCAAGACAACGGTTACACGAAAGCCACAGAATTAATCAATAATTCGACTATAATATCGTATAACAAAAAATAACACGTATTACACGTTACACGCGCAACCCGACGATCTGATTCTCGCCTGATACAATCGAATGACACGCCTGAACCACCCGACATCATTTCGAACCATCGAAAGCCGGTGTGACGATTTAGTGATTTTTTCATAAAATTTGTTTTCATAAAAAAAAGTATTATCTTTGTCATGCAAGTTTGGATAAAAACCGATCCCGAGGTCGGATACTCTTTTAATTGAACAGTGGGAATTAAGGGTCGCTTCAGAAGCGGCACCTTGATTCGTTGTTATTTTTTGTTACCATTCTAACAAAACAGTTCAAGACACACAAAGATTATGAAAATCAATAAAATGCTTGTAGCGGTCACCGCTATGTTAGCAGTAGTTCTGAGCGGTTGTAAGGAAGACGAAACAGTAGGCATTGACTCCAGCATGCCGATGCCCATGGGCGTAACTTACGACGACGTGAACTCATCCAGTCAAAGCATCGGTGTATATTGGGATGCCCGTCAGGCGATTTCCGCCGGTGCTACCTCGTTTACCGTTCAACTTGTCAAGACAAAGGAGGGCGTAGCTGACGTATATGACAACTCTACGTCTCAAACCATCATGTCCACTGACAAACCGAACGATGCAACGACATTCAACGGACTGACGTCCGGACGTATCTATTACGTACGTATCCGTGCCAACTACCCGCGTTCGGTCTTCTCCGAATGGACCTTTGCCATGGCAAACGGAGAGCCCGCCCGCATCATGGTCGGCACGGGTATCGTCGATGAAAGCCAGCAAGAGACCTCGTCGATTACCGCCAAGGTCGAGCAGATCACGGAATCGACCGCTATCGCAAGATGGTCAACCAGCAACTACAACAACGATGCTGCAGATGCAGGATTTGACTATACCATCGAACTCTTCAAGGATGCAGCATGCACGGATCTCGATGTATCGTGGAATATCACGGAGGGTAACCTCAGCATCAGCAAATACGGAGCATCGTTCATCTTCTCGGGTCTGACCCCTGCTACGGACTACTGGTTCCGCGTTACCAACACGACGGACGACGTCCAGAGCGACGCCATCAAGTTCACGACGGCAGCATCGCAGTTCAAGACGCTTCCTGAAACGGCAAAAGAAGGTGAGATCATTCTCTTCCAGGACTTCCACGAATTCCTCTGGGGCGGAGATTATCTCAACAGCGCCGGCGGCTACTCGAACAACGCACGCAGCAGCGCTACCGAAATAGACAAGGCCACGGGTGTAAATCCTGTCAGTGCGGAGAAATACTATATCGTAAACGCCAGCACCGAAATGGGTCTGTTCAATACGCTCGGCAAGGCTGTTCCCAACACCTCGCTGGCAGACTGGGGACAGATGTCCGATCCGAGCAACACCAAGAGCCCGGGTATCATCTGCGCACGTCCGGGTATGATGAAGATGGGTGCATCGAACTATTCCGCATGGCTTGTAACCCCCGAACTGAGCTGTCTGACGCAGCCTGCAACGATCGAGGTTACCTTCAAGATTGCTCCTTACGACAGCGACCAGGCCGTTGTAGTCGAACTGCTCGACGGTACGACCAAGTCGAACAGCCCGATTGCAAGCAACATTACGGCCGACAGCCGTACGGAAGTTTACAGAACCTCCTGCGGAACGGACGGCTGGAAGACCGAGACGGTTACCGTTCAGAATGTAACATCCACATGCCGTATCGCTATCGGTGCCGGTGAAAGTGGCGACGGCGCGGCACAGCACCGTTTCTTCCTGGATGACATCCAGTTGAAGGTTGTCGCTTACGGCGAGCTGGCAGCTCCGGATGCTCCGGCAAAACCGACCCTGACGGCTACCGACAGAACCATCACGGCTACATGGGAGGCTGTATCGCGTGCCAAGACCTATACGGTAGAGTACAAGAAGACGGCCGACAGCGAGTGGACGGTTGCAGCCGAGAAGATCGCCGAGACGACCTGTACGATCGAAGGCCTCGAATTCGAGACGCAGTACGACGTGCGCGTCAAGGCGCTGATCGGCGACGACCTGGCATCCGACTACTCGGAGGTTGCACAGATCACGACACGGGCCGAGATCAAACAGCTCGCAACGCCCCAGAACGTAACGGCTGTCGCCGACTACGGTGTTGCAACGCTGACTTTCGATCCGGTTGTAGGAGCTACGGATTATGAGGTTTACGCAAACGGAGCTGCCGAAAAACTCGTCGGCATGATTACCGACAACGCCGAGAAAGTGACCTACAAGGTAACCGGCCTGTCGTTCAAGACGGCCTATACGTTCCAAGTCAAGGCTGTCGCCAAGGACATTCCGGCATCGGAACTCTCGGAGGCTACGGCACCGACCACCACATCGGAGATCGTACAGGTCAAGAACAACGTCGGTCCTACGACCGCAACAGTTGCATGGCGTAAGGATCTGGGTAAATACGAAACGAAACAGGATCCCGTCGATCAATATACGATCCAAATTGCCGATAACGACGGAACCGTGATGGGGACGATCGATCTGAAAACGACCAACTACGGTGCTGCCGCATCAACACTCGGCCAACATGAGCAAGGCAATCTGAACCCCAGCCGTTTTACCTTTGGCGCTCTTGAACCGGCTACGACCTACAAGGTTCGCGTGAAGAAACTCGGCGAAAATGATCTGCTTTACTCGCCCTGGTGCGAAATCACGACCGAAGCCGCCCATGTAAAAGGGGCGAAGGAGGTTCTTTATCAAGGCTTCGACGAGGCATGGTACGGCGGTGATGTGATGAACTTGGCCGGAGCTATGCAGGCTACGGGGACAAACACCTCGGCGCCCGTCATGACGTGGGAAAGCTATATCGGTAATACTGGAACGAATCGACTGGCCGATGAAGCCGGTACTACGCAAACGACTTTTGCAGGTGCAATCTGTAAAGTTGAATCCAGCAGTCTCTATGGCTGGGACAATGTCCAACGAGTAGCATTACGTTCTGGATATGCGAAATTCGGCGGTGGCGACGAACCGGGTATTCTCATAACTCCGGCTCTTGGCGATGAGGTGTTGAATGCGACGACAGCTACGCCTTGTACCATCTCGTTCAAAGCCGCTCCCTATTCCGAGTGGAGTTCGTCATCAGACACGCGTTGCGAGGCAATGATAAGTATCATTGTCGTACATGCCGACGGCAGCGAAACGGTCGCTATCGAGAATTTCGATCCGATCACCAGCGGCGATCCGTTCGGCTACGTATGGAAAGAAGGCTCGGTCAAGAGTGTAAATCTTCTTTCAACCGACAAGCTCAAGATCACGAGCAAGGATATTAAGAGCAACAAGTGTCGTTTCATGTTCGACGATCTGTTGGTTGTCGCTGAATAGGCGAACCGCCAAACTCTTTTCAAGAGGTCTCCAGATTCCGGAGACCTCTTTTTTTGTGCTCATACCGCCCGGTGCGACATCTTGGTGCTGCAACACAGCAACTCGGCAACGCGACAACAACATTCCACATCTCAACGCATCTCAACACATCTCGCCACAAGAAGGCACAAGCAACCCGTTCCGGAGGAGAATCCCAACAGGAAGCAAGCAACGATAAAGTTCAATCAACTGGAAAGATGTCGGACGGAAGGATAACGGAACAGACGAATCGCCGACAACAAACAATCAACGGCAAACGGTCCTGCCACATCTGGAATGCATGAAAATCGACCTTGCAGCACGGCGGAATGCGGACAATTACACATTAACCTTGCACCCCTCCCGCACTTCGGACCGCCCAGTTTTCATCCGGCACAAAAAAAGATTCCGGAACTCGGCAAAGCCGAATTCCGGAACACTATCAAATACATTACAAACTATTGCTCTGCAGCCACAACCGTAAACTTGATTACGGCCTTCACATCGCGATGCAACTTTGCAGAGGCCTCATACTCGCCGACCGTCTTGACCGGCTCGACGGTAATCACCTTGCGATCAACCTCGACACCCTTCGCTGCCAGTGCGTCAGCCAGATCGGCGGCCGTAACGGCACCGAAGATCTTGCCCTCCTCGGCCTTCACCGTGATGGTCAACGGCAGGTTGGCGATCTTCTCGGCCAGAGCCTGCGCATCGGCCAGAATCTTCGCGTCCTTATGCGCACGCTGCTTCAGATTCTCCGCAAGGACTTTCTTCGCCGAAGCCGTCGCGGCCTTGGCATAGCCCTGGGGAATCAGGTAGTTGTTCGCGTAGCCGGGCTTTACGTTCACGATGTCGTTGGCGTAGCCCAGCTTCTCCATATCCTTCAAAAGAATCACTTCCATCTCTTCGTCCTCCTCCCG
>CALUOX010000050.1 GCA_944322375.1 uncultured Alistipes sp. | reverse complement strand
CATTTCGTCAAGGAATTCGGTCTGATTCTCTTCGTCTATTCGATCGGCCTGCAGGTAGGCCCCGGTTTCTTCGCCTCGTTCAAGCATGGCGGGCTGCAACTCGTCGGGCTGGCCTCGCTCATCGTGGTATTGGGTGTGGCGACAGCCTACATCCTGCATCTGACCACCGGAACACCGATCCCGACGATGGTCGGCATTCTGTCGGGCGCCGTCACCAACACCCCCGGACTGGGCGCCGCACAACAGGCATACGCCGACGCCACGGGCTTCAACGACACGACGATTGCCACGGGTTATGCCGTTGCCTATCCGTTGGGTGTCGTGGGAATCATCTTTTCAATGATCTTTGTGCGTTATGCGTTGCGCATACGCTTCGAGAAGGAGGACGAGGCTCTCGCAGCCATGAACGACGAGCACAAGAAATACGCCGAAAAAATCTCCGTGCAGTTTACCAACGCCGTTCTCGACGGCCGCACGGTAGGCGAGGTCAAGGAGCTGATCAACCGGTCGTTCGTCATCTCGCGCATCGCCGATGCCGACAACCACATCGTCGTCGCCACCTCGGAGAATCTGCTGCATCTGGGCGACAAACTGCTGATCGTCTGCTCGTCGGAGGACACCGATGCGATCGTTGCCTTTTTGGGCAGGGTCATCGACATGCCCTTCGAGGAGTGGGGGTCGCTCGACAGCCAGCTCGTATCGCGCCGCATCCTGATTACCAAGCCTTCGATCAACGGCAAGAAGTTCTCCGACCTGCATCTGCGCACCAAATACGGCATCAACATCACGCGTGTCAACCGCGCAGGCGTCGATCTGATCCCCTATCAGGGAATGGAGCTGCAGGTGGGCGACCGCGTGATGGTTGTGGGTTCGGAGAAGGCCATCGCACAGGTTGCCGACGTATTGGGCAATTCGCTCAGGAAGCTGCGCGAACCGAATCTCATCATGATTTTCCTCGGCATCGCACTGGGTGTCCTGCTGGGTTCGATACCGTTGCTCAACATTCCGCAGCCGGTCAAATTGGGACTGGCCGGCGGACCGTTGATCGTCGCCATCCTGATCGGGCGTTTCGGCACCCACTTCCATCTGGTAACCTATACGACGATGAGCGCCAACCTGATGTTGCGGGAAGTGGGCATCACGCTCTTCCTTGCAGCGGTCGGACTGGGAGCCGGCAGCGGATTTATCGAAGCGGTCGTCAACGGCGGCTACCGCTGGGTCGGCTATGGTGCCATCATCACGGTCATCCCGCTGCTCATCGTATCGTTCATCGCGCGGCTGGGCATGAAGCTCAACTACTACACGCTGATGGGACTCATCGCCGGCAGCACGACGGATCCTCCCGCCCTGGCCTACGCCAATGCGACGGCCGGGAACGACATGCCGGCCGTGAGCTATGCGACGGTCTATCCGATCGTGATGTTCCTCCGCGTGCTCACGGCGCAGATTTTCATCCTGTTCGCATTATAGAAAGCGCTGTATAATAATATATTGGGAATGCGACGGAACAGCATCTGAAGACAGAGAGAAAAAAGACGGCCTCACCGGAATTGGTAAGGCCGTCTTTTTAGGAGAAAATCGGCTATTCCTTTTTGCGCAGCAAATCGCGAACGGGGCACTCCTTCGAGCACGACGCACAGCCGTTCGATCGCTTCCGACCGCAGAACAGACGCTGCAAAAGATATACGGCGACACCGATGCCGATAACCGTAACGATCAGATCCTGCCACACCATCTCACCTACATTCAATCTCTCCGCCCGTCAGAACAACAGCGCGAGATGATAAACGCCCCAAGCCACAAACCATGCCACAACCGTATTGTAGAGCATCGTTGCACAGGCCCAGCCCCAACCAGCCTCGCTGCGCACGGCCGCAACCGTTGCGATACAGGGGAAATAGATCAGCGTAAAGACCAGAAATGCCAATGCCGATGCCGAAGTAAAATCGCCGCTCTCACGCAACGACCGGGAAAGTGTCGTCTTGTTCGAAGCTCCGGCATCCGACGTGTCGTCATCCGAATAGAGGACACCCAACGTACTGACGACAATCTCTTTGGCGGATATTCCCGACAGCAGCGCAACGCCCGATTTCCAGTTCAAACCGAGCGGTTCGACGACCGGCTCGCACCAGTGGCCGATACGTCCCAGATAGGAATTTTCGTAATGTTCGGCCTTCGACACTCCGGCTTCGGGTCTGGGGAAGTAGCTCAGGAACCAGACGATGAGCGAAGCGACAAGGATCAGGCCGCCCATTTTACGAAGATATTGGGCGCTCTTGTCCCACATGTGCGACAAGGTCGATCGCCAGGTCGGAAGACGATAGGGCGGCAGTTCCATGACAAAGGGGGTCTCATCGACCTTGTAGAAGAAGCGGCGCATGAGACGGGCCGTCACCATCGCCACCAGAATTCCCGTCAGATAGAGCCCGAACAATACCCAGCCGGCATGTGCGGGGAAGAAGGTCCCGGCAAAGAGTATGTAGATCGGCAGACGGGCGCTGCACGACATGAACGGGGTGATCATCACCGTGATCAGACGGCTGCTGCGGCTCTCGATCGTCCGCGTGGCCATGATGGCGGGAACGTTGCAGCCGAAACCCATGACCAGCGGAATGAACGATTTCCCATGCAGACCGATACGGTGCATGACCCTGTCCATGATAAAGGCTGCACGGGCCAGATAGCCCGAATCCTCCATGAACGAGATGAAGAGATAGAGGATGACGATATTGGGCAGGAAGACGATCACGCTTCCCACGCCGCCGATCACGCCATCCACCAGCAACGCCTTGAACGATCCGTCGGGGACGATTCGTTCGACAAGCGTTCCGATCCATCCGACCAGCGACTCGATCCATGCCTGCGGATACTGGCCGATGTTGAACGTGCAGTAGAACATCAGCCACATGAGGAAAAAGAAGATCGGGAAGCCCCATAGCTTGTGCGTCACCATCGCATCGATGATGTGCGAGGTCTGGGCCTGCTCCTTTTTGCCGGGGGTATAGGTCTCCTTCAGGGCACCCGATATGAATCCGTATTTCTGGTTTGCAAAGGCCGTTTCGACATCCTCTCCCAGCTGCGTTTCGACCTGGGGCACGGCTCGATCCCGCAGCGCGCACCATTCGGCATAGTGCGGACAGCCGGACAACTGTGCCTCGACCTCCTTGTCGCGCTCAAGCATCTTCATGGCAAAATAGCGGGGCGGGAAGTGTTTGGGCAGTTCGTCGCGGTGCTCGCGGATACGCTCGTTCAACGGCCGCAAGGCCTGTTCAATGACGGGACCGTTGTTGATGTGGATATGACGCACGCGCGGATCTTCGTTCTCATAAACGGCGATCACCGTATCGAGCAACGTCTGCAGGCCGCGGCGGGTCTTGGCTACGACCGGCACCATCGGCACGCCGAGCATCGCACCGAGATGTTCATAATCGAGCGTGGCACCGCTTGCCTCCAGTTCGTCGTACATGTTGAGCGCCACGACCATCTTCGGATCGATATCGATCAGTTCGGTCGTCAGATAGAGGTTGCGTTCGAGATTCGACGCCACGACGGCATTGATCACCACATCGGGCGTATCCTCCACCAGATGCCGACGCACATAGAGCTCTTCGGGCGTATAGGCCGAAAGGGCATAGGTGCCGGGCAGATCGGTGATGATGAAGTGATATCCGCGATAGCGACAATCCCCGCGTTTTGCATCGACCGTCACACCGCTGTAGTTTCCAACATGTTCGTGGCTGCCCGAGATGGCATTGAAAAGCGAGGTCTTTCCGCTGTTGGGATTTCCGATCAGCGCAACATTGATCGTGCGGTGCTGCGAGGAGATCACCTCTTCGACACTTGTTTCATCGGGGGAGGTCGATACGTGGGGCTCTTCGAGTTTCCGACGGGCCTCTTCGGCCGTCATCACCACGATCATCGCCGCCTCACTGCGGCGCAGCGACACTTCATAATCCATGACCCGATACTTGATCGGGTCGCGCAACGGGGCATTCTGCAAGACATCGACACGTTTTCCCCGTACAAAACCCATCTCCATGATCCGCCGGCGGAATCCTCCGTGTCCCAACACCTTGACAATCGTCGCCGACTGGCCTGTTTTCAACTCTGAAAGACGCATTTTCCCGATATAAGACTTTGCGGCGCAAAGATAATGGAAAAAAGCGGTTTTTTCACTCCCCAGATACAGGTATTTCGCGCCGCTGGCCTTCGGCGGGCCCGATCCGCAGTCCAAACGGACAACGGCGGACGGGACGTCGTGCAGGCATCGCCTGTCGTCGCGCGGAGATGTGAAAACGGCAGGCCGATCAGCAGCGGACAACCGCGATCACCATCCGCCGCCCAACGCTTTGCAGAGATTGACATAATTGAGATGCTGCTGCACGACGATCTCCACAAGCTGCATCTGCGAAGCATACAGCTCCCGTTCGGCATCGAGCACATCCAGATAGGCCGACAATCCGTTGCGGTAGAGCTCCCGGTTCATGCGGCTGATCCGTTCGTTTGCCCGCACGAGCTGCTGCTGCCGGAGCATCTGCACCCGATAGGTCTCAATACCGGACAGCACCTCTTCGACATCGGCAAAGGCCTCGAGCACGGTCTGTTCGTAGGTATAAAGCTGCTGATTGTAAAGTTCGACCGCAATCTGTTCCGACCGTTTCAACCGTCCGAAGGCAAAGAGCGGCTGTGTCAGCCGACCCGCAGCCGACCACACCCAGGGCTTGCCCGAAGTCAAATCCTTCAGTGCTGTTCCGGCCACACCTCCCGTTGCCGTAAGTGCAATCGACGGGAATCGCACGCTGCGGGCACAACGGGCCTTGTATGCGGCCGCCTCCATGTTGTAAGCGGCCTCCATGATGTCAGGGCGTCGTTCGAGCAGTCCGGAGGGCAGTCCGACCGGAATATCGTACAGCCGCACATCCTCCTGCAGCGGCATCGCCCCCTCGGGGACAACCGTCCGCTGCGGGGGAACTCCCAGCAGCGTGCAGAGCGTCAACTGCATCTGTATGATCGAACGACGGCACGTCGGAATATCCGCCGCCGCCGAATAGACCAGACTGCGCGCCTGCTGCAGGGCCACGCCGCTGGCCATTCCATAACGGAACATCGAATCGATCAGTGCCGCCGATTCACGCCGCAGGGCATAACTCCGCTCTGCAATATCGAGGTTCCGGCGATAACCCAACAATTGGAAATAGGTCGTCGCAACCTCGGCCGTCAGCGAAAGCATGGCACCACGCATGGCCCATTCGGACGACAGCAATTCGGCGCGTGCGGCGCGCGTCGAATTTCGCAGGGCGCCGAACAGCGACACCTCCCAGCTCATCGAGCCGTCAATCGCATATTTTTCCGTGTCCCTGCTCTCCGCGCCGCCGCTGCCGGAGGCAGCCGCCCCGACATCGAACGCCGGCAGGAAGGCCGCCCGAGCAACGGCAATCTGATGACGGGCCTGTTCGACCCGCGAAAAGGCAACGGCCAGATCGCGATTGTTCGCCAGCGCCCGCACCATGAGCGTATCGAGCACCGGATCCTCAAATATCTTCCACCATTCGCACGATCCGGGCAGCGAGTCCTGCCGGAATGCCCCGGCATACAGATAACTCTCCGGGATCTCGATCTGCGACGGATAGAGACGGGGAGCACAGGCGGCACAGCCGGTCAGGAAAAGCGCAATGAACAGACGTTTCATGGATGCTGCAGTTTAGAAGCTCTTTTACGTTCGAAATGGCTCCAGGTACCGATCAGGTAATAGAGCGCGGGGTAGATGAAAATACCGAGCAGCGTCGCCAGCAACATGCCGCCGACCAGTGCGATGCCCATGATGTTCCGGACCGTCGAATAGACTCCGCTGGCAAAGACGAGCGGCAGGACCCCCAGGATGAACGAGAAGGCCGTCATGAAGATGGGGCGCACACGCAGGCGGGCCGCACCGACCGCGGCATCGGCCAGCGACAGCTTCTGCTCGAAGAAGAGATGATCGGCATATTCCACCACGAGAATGGCATTCTTTGCCGAGAGACCGATCAGCATGACCAGCGAAATCTGCATGTAGATGTCGTTGACGAAGAGCGGATCGAACAGCCGGGCGATCCACAACAATCCGAGCGCACCCAGAACGGCCGGCGGCACGCCCAACAGGATTGCGGCCGGAAGACTCCAGCTCTCATACAGCGCCGCGAGGGCCAGAAAAACAATCGCCAGAGAGAGCAGATAGACGAATGCGGAGTTTTTCGACTCGGAGTTCTCGATGAAGGAGGTTCCGCTCCACGTCACCCCGACATCTGGCGGCAACACCTTGTCGGCTGCTTCCGACACGATCTGCATGGTCTGCCCGGACGACACTCCTTCGGCCGGAGAGATATTCAACGCAATCGAACGATACAGATTGAACTGCGAAACATAGGCCGGTCCGACCGTATCGCGCACGCTGACAAAGGCCGAAAGCGGGACACTGTTTCCCGAAGCACTCTCCACGAAATAGCTGTCGAGCGAAGCGGCATCGACCCGATAATCCGGTGCGGCCGACATATAGGTCTGATACAACCTTCCGAAACGGTTGAAGTTGTTCACGTAGGCCCCTCCGAGATAAGTCGCGACGGCCGTATAGACATCATTCAGAGCCACACCCTCCTGCAGGGCATAGGCCTTGTCGATCACCAGTTTCCGTTGCGGGACCCCGGCATTGAACGACGTGGTGGCCGAAGCGATCTCGGGATGCCGGCGCAACGAATCGAGATAGCGTTCGGTCCAGGCTGCAAGATAGGCCGTACCGCGTCCTTCAAGATCCTGCGTGACGGCCGAGACGCCCGACGTGACGCCCAGCCCCGGGATCGACGGCGGGATGAAGGCATATCCCTGGGCTTCGGGCAGTTCGCTGTACAGAAGCCCGTTGAGAGCCGATGCGATCTGCATGGCGGAACGTTTGCGATCGGAGAAATCGACCAGTTTGACGAAAATCACGCCGCAATCGGTTTGGGAGGTTCCGGCCAGCATGTTGAATCCGGCGGCATAAGAGGTATATTGCACCTCGGGCAGTGAACAGATAATCGTATCCGCAGCCTGCAACGCCTTCTCCGTAACCCGGAGCGAAGAGGCCTCGGGCGCATTGACGGTCACCATCACATACCCCTGATCCTCCTCCGGCAGGAATCCTTCGGGAAGCAACGCCCATGCAACCGCAATCGCCACCCCGAGGGCAAGCAGCAGCGATACGGTGCGCGCCATGCGTCGCACCGAGACTCCGAGCCGGGAGGAATAGTGCTCCTGCCACATCTCGAAACGGCGGTTGAAGGCGGCAAAAAAGCCGGTACGGGGCTTGTCGCGTCGCTCCAGCAGCAGCGCACAGAGCGCCGGAGAGAGCGTCAGGGCATTGAAGGCCGAAAGGACGACGGCAGCGGAGATCGTCACGGCGAACTGCTGGAACAGGCGGCCGGAGATGCCGCCGACGAACGACATCGGGATAAAGACGGCCAGCAGCACCACGGTCGTCGCCACGATCGGCGACGAGACGTTGCGCATCGCCTCGATGGCGGCATCCCGCGGGGTCGCACCGTGCTCGATATTGACCTGTGCGGCTTCGACCACGACAATTGCGTCATCGACGACCAGCCCGATGGCCAGCACCAGGGCCAGCAGCGAGATGATGTTGATCGAGAAACCCAACAGCGGAAACAGGATGAAGGTTCCGACGAGCGACACCGGGATGGCGACAAGCGGAATGAGCGTCGCCCGCCAGTCCTGGATGAAAAGATAGATGATGGTTATAACCAGCACCAGGGCCAGCACCAGCGTAAGAATGATCTCCTTGACACCGGCACGAATGCTTTGCGTCGAATCGACGATCGGCGTACAGGCAATTCCGTCCGGAAACCGCTCCGCGAGACGGGAGAGCGTCGTCTTCACCCGATTTCCCACATCGACGGCATTGCTGCCGGGTTCCTGATAGATGGCCAGCAACGTTGCGGGCTGCCGGCCGAAAGCCGATACCATGCCGTAGGATTGACTGCCCAGGGCGACATCGGCCACATCCCGCAGAAAGATCTGCTCACCGTTTGCCGTGGTTTTGACTACGATCGCGGCGAACTCTTCGGCCGTAGCGATCCGGGGCGGCATCGTGACGGTATAGGTATAGACCGTACCGGACGGTGCCGGTTCCGCGCCGAACTGCCCGGCGGGATAGATTCCCGATTCGGAGAGGATCGCCGCACGCAGTTCGTCGAGCGTCACGTCGTAGTAGTTCAACAGATCGGGCTTGATCCAGATGCGCATGGCATACTCGCCGGAGCCCATCACCGAGACCTTTCCCACACCATTGATCTTGAGCAGTTCGTTCTGAAGATTGATGTAGGCATAGTTGGCAAGGAACTCGTCATCATAACGGCCGTCGCTGTACAGTGCATAGACCATCAGAAATCCGGTCATGCTCTTCTGTGTCACCACACCCTGCGTCACGACCGACGAAGGCAGGAGTCCCGTGGAGGTTGCGACGTTGTTCTGGGTGAAGATGGCATCCAGATCGGGATCGGACCCCACCTCGAACGTGACCTGCAGAACCATCGAACCGTCGTTCGAACTGGTTGTCTGCATGTAGAGCATGTCGCTGACGCCCATGACGCTCTGGGCGACGGGCGTCGCCACGGCATCGTTGACCGTTTCGGCATCGGCGCCGTTATAGCTGGCCGAGACCTCCACCACGGGCGGCGTAATATCGGGATACTGCTCGATTGAGAGTTCGAAGATCGAGATTCCGCCCAACAGGACGATCACCACCGCAAGCGAGATCGCGAAGATCGGACGATTGACGAAAAAGCGTTCCATACGGTTTTCGATTAACGATTCAGAAGCGGATGCACCTTTTGTCCGTCATGCAGTTTCTGCGTGCCGGCTTCAACGACCCATTCTCCGGCTTCGACACCCGACAGGATGCACCACCTGTCACCGACGGTCCGGCCGAGCGTCACCCGACGATAGCAGGCCGTACTGTCGCGCGCGACCACCCAAACCGAATTGATGCCCTGCAACTGACTCACGGCACGCTGCGGCACGACGACACACGGCAATGCCTGTCCCACGCAGGCCGTGACACGTGCGAACTGTCCGGGTTTGAGCATGTAGTCCGGATTGGGGAATTTGACCACCAGCACGATGGTACCCATCGCGCTCGAGACGTCCTTCTGTGTATATGCATAGCGGCCTTCGAAAGGATAAGCCACACCGTCGGCCAGCGACAGCCGGATATCGGACAACAATCCGTCGTTTTCATAGATCGACGGGCGCCGGCCCGCATAGCGCAGGTATTGCGCCATGGGGATGGCGACATTGACCGCCACCGTATCGATATTGGAGATGGTGGTCAAAACGGCAAACTGAGTTCCGACACCGACGTAATCCCCCACATGTGCTTTTCCGGCGGCGATAATACCGTTGATCGGAGCGTAAATCTTCGTATAGCCCACCTGCAGACGGGCATTTCTCACCTGTTGCTCGGCCGACCGCACCGCCGACCGTGCCGCCGCATATTCGGCCGTATATTGATCGAGCTGGGTCTGGCTGATGGCATCGATCCGCGCCAGCGGCACCGCCCGTTCGAAGTTGTTCCGGGCCGACACCTCCTGCGCACGTGCCGATTCGAGCGTAGCCTCGGCTGCCAGCAGGGTTGTCGAGAGGAGGTTCGGATCAATCGTAAAGAGCAGCTGACCCTTGCGCACGGGCATTCCGCTGTTGAAATGTGTCGCGACAAGATAGCCGTTCACACGCGGTTCGATCAACGCATCGAAGTTGCTCGCTATGCGGCTGACGAAGCGCATGTGGTTGGGCACCGTATCCGTCACGGCCTCCACGACACCCACTTTCAACGGCGGCATGGCCTCTCCGCCGCGACGTTTTCCGCACCCGCCGATCAGAGATGCCGCCGGCAAACAGATGAAAAGGAAAAAAGCAATTCGTTTCATGGTTCCTTTTTCCGGAGAGCGGGCAAAAAACATACCGCCGCGCCAAAACGGCTGAGCTAAAATTCGGGATAATAGGGGGTTGTAGCTGCATTTTTCGTTAAAAATATTTTTAATCTTCAAAATCTTTCTTATATTTGCCTTCGATAACAACCCAATATTTACGATTATGGAAAAAGTGATTGAACAGATCAAAGCCCAGTATGCGCTTTTCGAAGCAAATGCAGAGGCTCAGGTTTCTAAAAACAACAAGGCCGCCGGTACCCGTGCACGCAAAGCTGCGCTGGAACTGTCGAAATTGATGAAGGAATTCCGCAAGGTTTCCGTCGAGGCTGCCAAATAAGTTTTGGAATCCCGAAAAAATGAGGACCGTCCCATATTGTGGGACGGCCCTTTCTTTTTGCCCGTCAGGTTGCGATTTCGGGCCGGACATTGCGCAGAAAGGTTCGGGGGGAGACAAATCTCCGAAAAAAGCGAAACAGACTGTCTGCGAAGAGAGCCTGAATAACAAAACGGGAAATGAGGGGGGCGGGACAAAGAGGGACAAAGGTAAAACCCCACAAATCATGGTACCTCCGACCGCCGGGACGACCCTGCGCCGGCAAGTTCGCAGCGTGCGAGTCCACAACCATCCCCGGAACATCCCGCGGCACTCCGAACGGTCCAGCCTCCCGACAAAAAACGGACGGGGAGACAAACGTCTCCCCGATAACGCGATTTCTACAACTCGATTCCCCGCGCCCGGAAATATTCCAGATCGATCTCTTCGAGACCTGCTCGGCGGAAGGGTACGGCACGGTTGTGGTCATTGAGATAGTAACGCGGTGCCAACGTGTCGTAATCGGGACTCGCCAGCGACGACGAACGGTCGATGTAATCCCCGTCAATATGGGCGATATCGGCAATCGTATGGAAGAGGGCATGTGTCGTTGCCGGAGCATTTTCATGAGACGCCGCCGCTGCGGCCTGCTGTGGAAATTCCCGGATGTAGTTCTCCGAGAACCACGCCAGCGAGGCGATATGCAGCTGCCAGCATGTCGTCGTGGGCGAGGCATGCAGGAAGCGTTCACGTTTGTCGTCCAGAAGATCCTCTCCGTGGTCAGCGCTGTACAGCAGGGCGCTGCAGGCATCGAGCGACGAGAGGTACTCGATCGTCGAAGCGAGAAATTCATCGGTATATCGGATCGAATTGTCGTAGGAGTTCCAGAGCTTGCGTTTGTGCTGCCGTTCGACCGCAACATCCCCATCCGGCTGGAAATAGGCCGCCTCACGCGGATAACGCTGATAATAGCTGAAATGGGATCCGTAGCAATGCAGGATGAAGAGCAGGTCGTGCGATGAATCCTCGGCAATGATGCGTTTCATCATGTCAAGCAGCTGCATGTCCAGCCGGGGATGTTTCAGATAGACCAGGCTGTCGGCTTCCCGTGCCAGATTGTCGATCATGGCACCCTGCGGCGACTGGTTCGACAGGAACCAGGTCCGGAATCCCGCCTCCTTGAAGAGCGAGGGCAATCCTGTGCGGCGGAACAATTCATCATGCTCGTCGGTCCGCACCGAAGACAGAATCAACGGCACGCTCTTGTGGGTGGTGTTGCTTTGGGTGAGCATGTTCCGGAATACAACGATCCGGTCGTCCATGGCCGCAAGGCGGGGGGTTGTCGGCCGGTCATAGCCGTAAAGTTCCCAGTTGGCGGCACGGGCCGCTTCGCCGATCACATAGACGTAGATTTCGCGTTTCGAGGCCTCGGCCGTACGTCCGGCATGATAGGTAAATCCGGCCGACGTCTCGTCATAGTTCTTGATCCGGGCATATTCGTGCAGGCACAACCAGACATTGTAGCCGACATTCACCGGGAAGATGTCGTTCCGGAGAACCATTCTCCGTCCGGAGCCGTACACGGGGATCAGCAGGCAGAATCCGACGAGCATCAGCAGACCTCCCGCAAGACCCATCCGGCGGCGGAATCTTCCGGGATATTCGACCCGACGATACCAGTAGCAGGCGCCGAATCCCAACAACGGCAGATAGAAGGCGCAGGCCATGAGTACGGCAGGGTAGATGTTGCTCAACAGTTCGTTCGCCTCGCCGGGGTTGGTCGTAATGATATTGATAAACATGTCGGTCGCTGCGACCGAGTTGCCGAACAGATAGAGCAGGACGATTTGCAGGGCACAGAACAGGATGACGGGGAAACTGAGCCAGATGGCGACTCCGACCCGGCGGAAAGCCGCGCTCCAGAGCATGTAGCAGCCCAGCGGCAGAAGCAGCAAGGCGGCTTTCGACCACCCGCAGTAGGGTTCGGTAAAGAACAGAATGGCGTTCGGGATCATCATCGCAACGAGGTAACAGACCGTCAGGATGACAGCCGGTCGATTGCTTCGGGTTTTAAACATCTCCCTATCCATAAATTAGTTAGAATGCTTCGTTGATATTGAACACGACGCCGCTTGTCTTCCGGCCGAAACCGTAGTCGATACGCACGTTGACACGATGTTTGAACTCCCAGCGGAGGCCGACTCCGTAATTGGGCAGGGTCTGTTTCCAGCTGAAATCGCCGAACGACGGGAATACGTTACCCGCACCGCCCCACACGACACCGCCGAAACGCCGCCAGATGCGCTGCCGGTATTCGATCTGGAAGGTCAGGATATCGTTGTCGATATACTGGCCCTGATAGTAGCCGCGCATGCGGTAACCGCCGCCCAACTCCGCCATCATGCACCAGGGAGCACCGTGGCTGTTGAACTCCCCGAACAAATCGGCCGCAAGAATCCCGCTGCGCCACAGCCGTTGATAATAATCGGCCGTAACGGTTGTCCTGAAGAGGGTATTGCCGCAGTTTCCCATTCCCCTGGGATAGACGATTTCCTTGACCATCAGGTAGCATCCACGCTGGGGATTGGGAATGAAGTCCCGCGAATCGTATTGCAGCGTAAGGCCGAAACCGGATGCAAGATAGTGCGATTTCTGATTCCCGAGCAACGGTGCTATGTGATCGAAATCATTGGCCCGGGTATATGCAAGGTGCATGGAGGCACCGACATAGGTGTGTTTCAGAAATTCATGCAGGTAGCCGGCATCGAAACGGACCTGTTTCCGGATGTAGCGCTGAGCGGGATTGAAACGGCCCGCATCATAGCCGATCCCCCAGAAGTCAAGCGGCTTCGAGGCGAACGACACTTCGTAAATCACCCGGGAACGGTTGTGGTTGAACAGTGTATTTCCACCGATTCCGAACATGTAGTATCCGGACAGGGAGACGCTCGCAAAGAGCGATACGTCCGACGGCGGGGTTATCGAATCGGTCCGATCGACACGATAGAGGCCCGACGCCAACAGTCCGAGGCCGAAACTGGACTCTTTCGCATAGGAAGGGGCACCGATAAAGCTGAAATCGATCTTTTTTTCGAAAGTCCGATCGACATTGCCATGGAAGATCCTGCTCCAGAAATTCTCCTTGCGGAGCGGCAGGGTATCGGCAGCCGGGGGTTCGGCGATCGTCTCCGGCAGGGGAGTATAGGTATAGCGGAGGGTGTCGTTGCCACGCACATAGACAGAGTCATATTGTTGTGCATGAACGACAAGGCAGCACAGGCAGCAGACAACGGCCGGGAGTTTCCTTCGCAAGCGCATTTTGAAGATCTGCTACTTGTATGTATCGAGCACCTTATAGAAAGCCTCCTTGTCCGCCTCCGAAAGCGGGCCCTTGCGCAGGAAGACGAGTTCGCCCTTCTTGTTGACGAACAACAGCACGAACTGATTGTTGCAGTCTCCCAACTCCCACGCACGGCTCAACGTCCGATCCTGATCGGCCAGCACCGTGGCACCGTTTGTTTCGGTACGCTTGCGGGCCATCGAGCGGGCCATTCCGTTGGGCACCATCGGCGCATCCTTGAGATTCATCACACCGAAGCCATAGATCTCATCGCTCTGCGCGCGGTGATTCTGCTCCAGTTCATAGGTAAAATCCTCGTTTTGTTTGTGATGATCGGGATCCACATAGAAAATCATGAGATTTTTCTCACCCCAGTACGGCAGTCTGGCCGGTTTTCCGGCGAGGTCAAGAACCTCGACATTCGCAACTTTTCGCGGCAGGGAGAAGTTTCCCTTTTCCTGTGCGGAGGCCGGCAATACGGCGACAATGCACAGAAACAATGCAGCTATTTTAACTCGGTTCATCATATTCATCACTGTTTGATCACATAAGGTAACAGGGTGCAAAGATACATATTTTTCCATAGTTCCGCCTGCTTTATCATCCGAATAGTGTCCTATATGTCCGCGAATATCACAACTTTCGAACACAATAAAACAACGGAGCCGCAAAACGATTTATTGTCGGACCGATTCGACGGATATCGGCTGCAACGATCAGTCGGAGACGCCATTCGGAAGCAGCAACCTCCTGTGAAACCGGTTTGATCCATTCAAAATTCATACCGGGCGCCTCCTTTCGGCACGATTGTCCCCCGGAACGAAATAAATTTGCTATCTTTGCCATCGATGAAAACAGGAATTCTTTTTGTCTGCCTGGGAAATATCTGCCGCTCACCGGCCGCAGAGGAGATCTTCCGCACGTTGACACAACGCCATGGGGTTGCCGACCGCTTCGAGATCGATTCCGCCGGCACATACGCCGGACATACGGGCGATCTGCCGGATCGGCGCATGCGGCGGGCCGCTGCAGGGCGGGGATATGAACTGACACATCGGGCTCGGCCCCTGCGTGAGTCGGATTTTGAACGGTTCGACCGGATCATTGTCATGGACGACTACAACTATGAATCCGTGCACCGCATGGCACCGACACGTGAACTGGCCCGGAAGATCTATCGCATGGTCGAATTCTGCCGGCATTCACCGCAATGGAGCCACGTTCCCGACCCCTATTATGAAGGACACGAAGGTTTCGAGCTGGTACTCGACCTGCTGGAGGATGGATGTCAGGGACTGCTTGACGATCTGATGGAAGCCCCCAAGAGATAACACCCGATCCGACGGGGATCGCCGGAGCCGGCGATCCGGAGACAAATGCCTTCTCCGTCCATATATCCATACTGCTGTCGGGCATCCTCCATGATACCGGATCGGTCATTTCTTCCCGTACTATCCGAACAACAGAGTCAGCATTCCTGAACCTCAAAGAGTCAGAACAACGGCCAGGATGAAGCAGCCATCCGACTGCATTCATCCTGGCCGTATCGACCGTCAGCTGTACTTTCCGCACAAGGTAGAAAAAGGTGGAAGACCGGAAGCCGGGCCGGATCAAAAATCCAGACCGATCGTCAGCGAATAGGCGTTGCGCATCGGTGATCCTTTTTCCGCAATGGCATACCCTGCATCAAAACACAGGTGCATGAATCGCACACCGACACCCATGGCAAAATAATTGGGAAAATAGAGCTTCTCTCCACCGCCATGATACCCCACGCGGAACTGGAGCAGCTGCATGAGGCTGTACTCCAGCGCGACACCACCCTCGACGCCGCGTGCCGTATTCGGAGAAAAGACATAACGGCATTCTCCGGCAACGGTCAGAGCATGCGCATCACCGAAGAACCGCTCGTAAGCTGCACCCGCGGCAAAGGATACCGGAAGTTTCATCCCTGCAGGGCCATCCAGAAATCCGCCTATACCCGAGAATTTCGCACCCAACCGCAGCGTTGAATAGTCCGTATCGTCCTCAAACGGGACGATGGCCTGTGTCGAAACGGTTGCGGAGAGGGCATTCCCGGCCTGCAGACGCACAAAGCGCGCATAATCGGCCGTCAGACCCAGCGCGACCCTGTCATTCAGACGATAGGAGTAGGCGAGCGACACGGCCTTGTTCTTCCTGTATGTGTCCAATTCGTATGTTGTCCAACCGGCGGCCAGAGCGTGTTGCATGTTGAATTTGTAGTATCCGGCAGCCGAATAGGAAGTTTTGTCATTGAGGGTGAAGAACGAGGTTGCAGCCTGCGCCTTCTGGCGTCCGAAAAGCATTGCCGACGGATTGTTGAAGACGCTGTATGCGTCGGCGGTCGTTACCGTTTCGATACCGCCGAAACCCAACGTCCGTGCATCGGGATTGGCCACTTCGTAGGGCTGGGCCGCAACGGTCGAGAAGATGCCCGACAACGATACGGCAAGCAGCGACAGCAGTGAAAGACGTTTCATACCATAGATATTATAAAAGCAGACGGGGTGAAGACCCTCGGGTCCGCCACCTCGTCTGCATCATGAATTCCGATTCGAGTTTAGCAATTCATCGCGCCGCAGCAATGGATGACCTGACCGCTGACATACGACGAGAGGTCCGAAGCGAGGAACAGAGCGACGTTGGCCACGTCCTCCGGCGTACCGCCGCGTCGCAGGGGGATCTGCTTGTACCAACCCTCCTTGACTTCATCGGGAAGTTTGTCGGTCATGTCGGTGATGATGAATCCGGGGGCGATGCAGTTTGCACGGATGCCGCGCGGTCCCATCTCCTTGGCGATCGACTTGGCCAGACCGATCAGACCGGCCTTCGAAGCGGCGTAGTTGCACTGTCCGGCGTTGCCGCTGACACCGACCACCGACGACATGTTGATGATCGAGCCGGAGCGCTGGCGTGCCATGACGGGCACGACGGCGTGAATGAAGTTGAATGCCGACTTGAGGTTCACCGTCAACACGGCATCCCACTGAGCCTCGGACATGCGCATCATGAGACCGTCCTTCGTGATACCGGCGTTGTTGACCAGGATATCGATCGTACCGAACTCCTCGACGATCTGTTTGACGACTTCGTGAGTCTGAGCGAAGTCTGCGGCATTCGATGCATAACCCTTGCATTTCACGCCCAAAGCGGCTATTTCGGCTTCGGTAGCCTTGCCTTTTTCATCGATCACGAGGTCGGTGAATGCGATATTGGCGCCCTCCTTGGCGAATTGCAGGGCGATGGCTTTTCCGATGCCGCGAGCGGCGCCCGTTACGACGGCGACTTTTCCTTCGAGTAATTTCATTTCGTTTGTAATTGTTATCGTGTTGTTGATAAAAATTCCGTTGACAAAGGTAGTAAAATAATTCGGAATATGTATCTTTACGCAGCAAATCACGAAATCACGCATAACGAAGAGGTATGAAAAAGGATTCACAGATTTTCGATCTGATCGGCGCCGAGCGCAAACGCCAGACGCAGGGGATCGAATTGATCGCGTCGGAGAACTACGTGAGCGATCAGGTAATGGAGGCCATGGGGTCGATACTGACCAACAAATACGCCGAGGGATATCCGGGAGCCCGTTATTACGGAGGCTGCGAGGTGGTCGATCAGATCGAGTCGCTGGCCATCGAGCGTGTCTGCCGGCTTTACGGTGCGGAATACGCCAATGTTCAGCCGCACTCGGGAGCGCAGGCCAACATGGCCGTCTTCTTTGCGGTGCTGAAGCCGGGCGACACCTTCATGGGACTTGATCTTGCACACGGAGGCCACCTTTCGCACGGTTCGCCCGTCAACATGTCGGGCATGTACTTCCATGCGATCGGCTACCAGCTCAACGAACAGACGGGAACGATCGACTACGACGATATGGAACGCAAGGCTTTGGAATACAAGCCGAAACTGATTATCGGCGGAGCTTCGGCCTACTCGCGCGAATGGGACTACAAGCGCATGCGCGAGATTGCGGACAAGATCGGCGCGCTGCTGATGGTCGATATGGCGCACACGGCGGGACTGATCGCCGCGGGGCTGCTGGACAACCCGGTAAAATATGCCCACATCGTCACCTCGACGACCCACAAGACACTGCGCGGACCGCGCGGCGGCATTATCCTCATGGGAAAGGATTTCGACAATCCGTGGGGCTATACCACACCCAAGGGGGTCGTAAAACGGATGTCCCAACTGCTCAATTCGGCCGTCTTCCCGGGCATCCAGGGCGGACCGCTGGAACATGTCATTGCCGCCAAGGCCGTGGCCTTCGGTGAGGCGCTGGAACCCAGCTACAAGGAGTACCAGACACAGGTGCAGAAGAATGCCAAGGCAATGGCCGCCGCGTTCATCGCCCGCGGATACAAGATCGTATCGGGCGGTACGGACAACCACCTCATGCTGGTCGACCTGCGCACGAAGTTCCCCGAACTGACGGGCAAACTGGCTGAAAAATGTCTTGTTGCGGCCGATATCACGACCAACAAGAACATGGTGCCGTTCGACAGCCGGTCGCCGTTCCAGACCTCGGGATTGCGGTTCGGCACGCCGGCCATCACTACACGCGGACTGAAGGAGGACCAGATGGATTACATCGTATCGCTGATCGACCGCGTGCTGCAGGATCCGGAGAACGAAGCCAACATTGCAGCCGTACGCAAGGAGGTCAATGCGTTGATGTCGCAGTACCCGCTTTTTGCGTGGTAAGCTTATACCGGCCGCAGCAGGAGAAGCGACCCCGTAACAAGTAACAAGGGAGGGCTTGCGAGCCCTCCCTGTTGCCAATGGGCCGCAACCATTCCCCCGATGGAGGCTCAACGTTGAATGGGTTTGGCCACAGAAAGGAAGGGCAGGTCCAGAAAGTGTTGCCGAAACGAGGGAAGGGATGAGACGTGCCGCCGGAACGAGTGGACGGACCCAGGAAGTGCCGCCGAAACGAGTGGGAAAGCCGATAGTAGAAGGGAAAAGGATGGGGCAAAGAAGAGAGAAGAGTTGGTAAATAACCACGGCCCCTCCTGCTGCAAAAATGCCCTGCAGGAAAATTCCGTATCAGGCATTCCGCTAATCCAAGACTAAAAAATCTGCCAGTGCAATGAAAGAGGTTGTCGATTTTCTGCGCCGCCTGCACGACCACAACAATCGGCCGTGGTTCGAAGCCCACAAGGCCGAATGGCTGGAGCTGCAGGCACGTGTACATGCTTTTGCCGAAGGACTGATCGAAGGGATCGCCGCGTTCGATCCGGCAGTAAAAGGTCTGGGCGTAAAGGACTGCACCTACCGCATCTACCGCGACATCCGGTTCAGTCCCGACAAATCGCCCTACAAGACGTGGCAGGGGATCTTTATCGCCCCGCACGGCAAAAAGGCCGGATATGCCGGTTATTATTTCCATCTGGAGGGCGGCCCATCGGACGGAGCAACGGAGGGACATCTGCTTTTTGCCGGACTGCACCTGCCGCTTCCCGTCGTTTTGCGAAGCGTGCGTGAAGAGATTCTGGATAATGGCGCGGAATTTGAGCGAAACATCCGTCGCGCCAAAGGGTTTGAGCTGGATCGTTCACAGATGTTGCGCCGCACGCCGGCGGGATTTCCGTCGGGAACAGCCGTCGATGAATGGCTGCGCCTCAAGGAAGTTGCGCTGTGCCGCACCTTCGGGGACGATTTTCTTGCCGGCGACGATCTGCTCGAACGCACGTTGGCAGAGTTCCGCAAGACGGCGCCTTTCGTACAACAGCTCAACCGGGCCGTACAGTACGCTTACGAAGAGATGATGTAAGGCAGACCTTCCAGCTGTCCGCATCCTCCGCCAAAGCCGGAAGCACACCAATCTTCGGTTGAAGTAACAGGTAAAACAATAAAAATATCAACAAGATGAAAAAGCTGCTGATACTTGTTTTCGGATTTCTCGTCACGGGATGTTGTCACTCGTCGGGACAACAGGAACCGTCGGTATCGTGCACCACGCACGACTATTCGGTCAAGGGGAACGACACGCTCCGCCTGGACCGTTACACACTGTCCACCTGGGACAGGGAGAGCCGGCGCCCCTGCCTGATCTTCCTCTTCGGTGGCGCCTTCACGCACGGCACCCGCGATGCCGAACAATACCGGCCGTTCTTCGACTATCTGGTCGAGAAGTTGGGCTACGAGGTCGTTTCGATCGACTACCGGCTGGGACTCAAGGAGCCGCTTGCAACGGGCCAACTCTCGCCGGAGAATTTTACGCAGTTGCTGCCGC
>CALUOX010000049.1 GCA_944322375.1 uncultured Alistipes sp. | reverse complement strand
GCCGTTCAGCCTGCTGTGCCTCGACCTTGTAACGTTCGATGGCATCCTTCTCCGACTGGATCTTCTTCAGCAGATCGCGCTGTCCCTGCCATTTGGCCCGCATCTCGCCGTCACGCGCCTTCAGATCTTCGATCTCCTTGGTCAGCGTTGCCACGCGCGCTTCGTCGTTCTCGCGGCGGATCGCTTCACGTTCGATCTCCAACTGGCGGACACGGCGGTCGAGGTTGTCGATCTCCTCCGGCACGGAGTTCATCTCCAGACGCAGGTGCGAAGCGGCTTCATCGATCAAGTCGATCGCCTTGTCGGGCAAGAACCGCGAGGTGATGTACCGGTGCGACAACTCTACCGCCGCAATGATCGCCTCATCCTTGATCCGCACCTGATGGTGATTCTCGTAGCGCTCCTTCAGACCACGCAGGATCGAGATGGCATCGTCGGTGGTCGGTTCATCGACCATGACCTTCTGGAAACGGCGTTCGAGGGCTTTGTCCTGTTCGAAATACTTCTGGTACTCGTCGAGCGTCGTGGCACCGATGGTCCGCAACTCGCCACGCGCCAATGCCGGTTTGAGGATATTGGCCGCATCCATCGCCCCCGACGACTTGCCGGCTCCGACCAGCGTATGGATCTCATCGATGAAGAGCAGGATCTCACCCTCGGAAGCGACGACCTCCTGCACGACGGCCTTCAGACGCTCCTCGAATTCGCCCTGATACTTCGCACCGGCGATCAACGCACCCATGTCGAGCGAGAAGATCACCTTCGACTTCAGATTCTCGGGCACATCGCCATCGACGATACGGTGTGCGATACCCTCGGCGATCGCCGTCTTGCCGACACCGGCCTCACCCACGAGGATCGGGTTGTTCTTCGTACGACGCGAAAGGATCTGCAGCACCCGGCGGATCTCTTCATCACGACCGATGACCGGATCGAGCTTTCCGCTGCGCGCCTGTTCATTGAGGTTGACGGCATACTTGCCCAACGCGTTGAATTCCTGCGAGGCAGTCTGGGAATCGACCGTAGCCCCCTTGCGGAAGGTACGGATCGCCTCGACGAGTTCCTTCTCGGTCGCACCGGCCCGTTTGAGCAGGTCGGAAGCCGCACCGCGTTCGGCCAGCAGGCCCAGCAACAGATGCTCGACCGATGCATACTTGTCATTGAACTTCTTCGTGAAATCGACGGCCCGCTGGATGACGCGCGACGCATCCTGCGAGAAATACTGTTCACCGTTTCCGCCCGAAACCTGCGGCAACGTTCCGATGGAACGATCCACCTCGTCACGCAAGCCCCGGACATTCACCCCCACACGTCCCAGCAGGAACGTGCAGAGCGAATCGTCGTCGTGCACCAGCACCGAAAGGATATGCATCGGTTCGATGGCCTGCTGCCCGCGCTGCTGCGCCAGCGTATAGGCGTTCTGCAACGCCTCCTGCGCCTTGATTGTTAAACTGTTTACATTCATATGCTGTATTGATTTTATTTTTTCGTTTTTTTGTTTGCCTTGTTCCGAGCAAAATGCCTGCCACAGGCCTTGCCGCGACATCCTGTCACCTGTTTGTCATGCCGTGTCACGTCAGGAGGCGCCGATTGCGACACGATACGCCATTTTGTCCGGTCACACGGCCGCCGGCCCCGGTTCGCGGACAACCGACGGTCTGCCGTCCCATATTTTTCCTATTCCATTCCCAAATATAGAAATAAAAAAATAAAAATAAAAGAGATGTTCAACGGCCGCTTCGTATTCCACCGGATAAAGGACCCGCCCGGCACTCCGTCCGACACTCCCTCTTGGTCCTATGGTCCTGCGCTCTGTCCGACGCCTTGTCCATCCAACGCCATCACCAACGCACGGCCAAACGAACGGCAGTGCACAGACAACGCACGACAGCTTGACGGCTCCCGACGGCCCGCACCGCTCACACCGCTCACACCGCCTCACCGCCCGCACTACCTGCACCACCTGCACTACCTGCACTACCTGCACCGGAAAACCCTCCTCCCGAGCAACGGAACAGCGGCAGGACAACAGCTGAAAACGGAAGGAAAAGCGGCCCAGAACAGACGAAGGCCAAATCCCCGTGCGGCATGAGATTTTTGACGGTTTCACTTCACAATTCCGTCAAAAATCCCTACCTTTGCAGGGTTATGGAGAATTTCATCGTCAGTGCCCGGAAATACCGTCCGACAACCTTTGCTTCGGTCGTCGGACAGAAACACATCACCTCGACGCTCAAGAATGCCATCGAGCGCGGGCAGTTGGCGCATGCCTATCTCTTCTGCGGACCGCGCGGCGTGGGCAAGACCACCTGCGCACGCATCTTTGCCAAAGCCATCAACTGCCAGCATCCGCACGGTGCCGAAGCATGCAACGAATGCGAATCGTGCCGCTCGTTCAATGAAGGGCGCTCGCTCAACATCCACGAACTGGACGCCGCGTCGAACAACTCCGTCGATGATATCCGCAACCTGATCGATCAGGTGCGCATTCTGCCTCAGGGCGGCCGCTATTCGGTCTTCATCATCGACGAGGTGCACATGCTCTCCGCCGCAGCCTTCAACGCCTTCCTCAAGACGCTCGAAGAGCCGCCCGCACACGCCATCTTCATTCTGGCCACAACCGAGAAGCACAAGATTCTGCCCACGATTCTCTCGCGTTGTCAGATCTACGACTTCAACCGGATCCGCGTCGAAGATGCGGTGGAGTACCTCAAGTACATCGCCGCACAGGAGGGAGTCGGTTATGACGAGGAGTCGTTGAACCTCATCGCGCAGAAGGCCGACGGCGGCATGCGCGATGCGCTGTCGATGTTCGACAAGGCCGTGTCGTTCTGCGGCGGCCAGCTTCACTATCGGGAGGTTGCACAGACGCTCAACGTCCTCGACTACGACACGTATTTCAACGTAACGGACCAGCTGCTCGCCGGCGACTACATTGCCGCGCTGCGGCTCTTCGACGAAGTGCTTGCCAAAGGGTTCTCCGGCCAGACCTTCATGGCGGGACTGGCCCGCCACATGCGGGACCTGCTTGTCGCCCGCGATGCCGCCTCGCTGTCGCTCATCGAACTGACGGGGACCCTGCTGGAGCGATACCGCGCCCAGGCAGGGCGTTGTACGGTCGATTTTCTTTTCGGGGCGATCGCGCTCCTGACAGACGCCGACGGGAGGATCCGACAGGCCTCCAACCAACGTCTGCTGGTCGAACTGGGACTGATGAAGATAGCCGGTAAAGAAAAAAAAAAAAATAACGGCCTGACAGCCGGCGACTATCCGCTTCCCCCGCTTGCGGGAGGCAACGCCCCCACGGCAAATACACAAACACAAACGGGACAGGCCCCTCAACCGGCCGGGAAACCGCATGCCGCGTCCGACACACCTGCTTCGGCAACACCTCAACCGCCGTCGAAGCCCGTAACGGAGAGACCTTTGCCGGCAACGAATGACCGACAGCGTTCGATCCGCCCGAACACAAGGCCGGTTACCGGAACGGCTGCAATGGCAGACGCAACCGGAAGGGCCGGAACAACAGGAACGGACGCAACCGGAAGAGCCGGAACGACTGGAGCGGTCGAAGCAGCAGGAACAACGGGTGCAGAGAGTCCGGGCACCCCGACCGGAGCGACGAACAATTCCGGGAAGGCGCCGAGCCAGGCGACACTGATCGGCGGAACCTCTCTTTCGGCGCTGCTGAGTCGGGCGAAACGGGGCGGGACGACAAGCGATCCTGAGGCACCGGCCTCCGAGCCAAACAGGGCAACGGTCGTCACGGATCCGGCGAGCGGCGAAAAGTTGGAGCTCAATCGCCGGAAGATTCTCGACTATATCGGTCAGGAGCGTCCGCGTCTGTATGCGTTTTTCGAGCAGTTGCAGATCGACGGTCATACCCTGCGGCTCTCGGTTCCCTCGGAAGCGTTACGGGAAGAGATCCTGCGCAACAAGACCGAGATTCTGGGACACATCGCCGCGCTTGCCGGTATCGACGGAGCGCTGGAGTTCGAGATAAAGGTCAGTGAAGAGATCCGCGCGACACGGCCCATCAAACTCGAAGACCGCATCCGCTACATGACCGAAAAAAACCCGCTGCTCAACGAACTGCGCAAGGCGCTCGATCTGGAGGCGGAATAACTTGAACGAAACAAAAAACACGAAAAAATAATGGCAAAAAAGAATTTCATCGAGGAATTGGAGTGGCGCGGCATGATCCACACGATCATGCCGGGCGCGAAGGAGCAACTCGAAAAGGAGATGACGACGGCCTATCTGGGTATCGACCCGACGGCCGATTCGCTGCACATCGGTCACCTGGTAGGTGTGATGATCCTCAAGCATTTTCAAATGTGCGGGCACCGTCCCATTGCGTTGGTAGGCGGTGCAACGGGCATGATCGGCGACCCTTCGGGCAAGTCGCAGGAGCGCAACCTGCTCGACGAAGCGACGCTGCGGCACAATCAGGAGGCCATCAAGCGCCAGCTGTCGAAACTCATCGACTTCGATTCGGACGCTCCCAATGCCGCACTGATGGTCAACAACTACGACTGGATGAAGAACTTCACGTTTCTGGACTTTATCCGCGACATCGGCAAGCTGATCACGGTCAACTACATGATGGCCAAGGATTCGGTCAAGAAGCGTTTCAACGGCGAAGGCGACGGCATGTCGTTTACGGAGTTCTCCTACCAGCTGGTCCAGGGTTACGACTTCCTGCACCTCTACGAGACGATGAACTGCAAGATCCAGCTCGGCGGCGCCGACCAGTGGGGCAACATCACCACCGGCACCGAACTCATCCGCCGCAAACTGGGCCCCGAAGCCGAAGCCTATGCCATCACCTGCCCGCTGATCACCAAGGCCGACGGCACGAAGTTCGGCAAGACCGAGAGCGGCAACGTATGGCTCGATCCGCGCTATACGTCGCCCTACAAGTTCTACCAGTTCTGGCTCAACGTGAGCGACGAAGATGCCAAACGCTATATCCGGATCTTCACGCTGCTCGACCGCGAAACGATCGAACGGCTGACGGCCGAACACGAGGCGGCGCCCCATCTGCGTATTCTGCAGAAACGCCTCGCCGAAGAGGTTACGGTCATGATCCATTCGCGTGAAGAGTACGAGAAGGCGGTCGAAGCCTCGCAGATTCTCTTCGGCGGTTCGACCTCGGAGGCCTTGCGCAAACTCGACGAACAGACGCTGCTGCAGGTCTTCGAAGGCGTGCCTCAGTTTACCGTTGCACGCAGCGAGCTGGGACTTCCGTTCATCGAGCTCTGCGCCACGGCCACGCAGATCTTCCCCTCGAAGGGCGAATGCCGCAAGATGGTTCAGGGCGGCGGGGTCTCGCTCAACAAGGAGAAGGTGAGCGATGCCATGCGGGCGGTCACGGAAAGCGATCTGATCGCAGGCAAATACCTGCTCGTACAGCGCGGCAAGAAGAATTACTACCTCGTTACGGTCGAACAGTAACAGCTGACTCGACGGGAGACTGCCGTCGCAGCAGCGGCAGGCAGCGATCGCACACGGCCACGATCCAGCCGGAGCGTCCCGCAACAGCATGAAGGAGGCTTCGGTTGAACCGTTTGAAGTTGGAATAAAGCGTCAGTATCGGAATGAACAGCGAAAAACCGACATACACCATCGATCTCTCCGGCATGGAGTTCCATGCCTATCATGGATGTTATGCACTCGAGCAGCAGGTAGGGAACCACTTCGAGGTCGCATTGTCGATCACGACCGAGCTGGGAGAGATTGCAGCCCACGATGCGGTGGAGGAGGCGGTCAATTACCTCCACGTCTATGAAACCGTCCGCGAGACGATGTCCGTCACGCAACGGACGATCGAACGTGTGGCGATGAACATTATCGACGCCCTGTACGCCCGCTATCCGCAGATCCGGCACGTGCGTTGCACGGTAGCGAAGCTCGCGCCTCCGCTGGGCGGCAAGATCGCCCGCGTAGCCGTGACGCTGGAAAGATAGGCGACGTCAGCCGGGTTCCGCTCGGCGACGCAATCACGCCGGAAAGGGATCCTGTCCAAGGCGGCCCGATGCAGCCCCGCACCACTGACAGCAGTTGAGAGTGCCGGGCGATAAGACAAGGGAGGGGGGGCGCCGGGCAAGCAACCTCGAAGGCTCGAAAGGCTGCGGCTTCGGGAAGAAGGGGTAGCCGAATGGCGGAAGTTGAAGCTCGAAACCGTTCCTGCAAAAGGACTGCTGCGGAGTGTAAACTGTAACAGGAGGGGGGGGGACAGTCGGTGCAGGTGGACTACAACAACGGCAGCGACTGATCCAAACCGGAAAGACCGAACCGGAAGAGACGAGAGAACAAGGCGGGCAGGAAACAAGGCGGGCAGGAAAGACAAAAAGAACAAACCGGAAGAACCGGAAGAGAAGAGAGCAAGAGTACAGGAGAGAAGAGGAAGGCATCGGGAGAGAAGAGCGACGAGAAAAGCGAGAAGGACAGAAGGGCAAGAAAAGCAAAAAGAGAACAAGGTATCCGCAACGGAGGGATGCAACTGCTGCAACTGCCAGAACTGAAACAACAGCGGAACGGGAATACGCCTGCGAATATCGCAAGAGCGACCGGTTGAAGGAGTTTCCCCGTATCCGGCCAAAATAGGATCGCAATATGAAAACAACCCATCGGGCGACATTCGGCGGTCGGTTGAGTGCCGTGCTTGTCACGGCCGGCAGCGCCGTCGGTCTGGGCAACATCTGGAGATTCCCCTACGTCGCGGGGGAGAACGGCGGCGCGGCGTTTCTGCTTATCTACATCCTCAGCGTCCTGATCATGGGCGTACCGATCATGCTCGCAGAGTTTGCCATCGGCCGCAATACACGCAGCAATGCCGTCGGAGCCTTCCGCAAACTCTCCCCGCGCTGGACGATTCTGGGCTACAACAGCGTCGTCGCCCCGCTGCTGATCATGGGTTTCTATCTGGTCGTCTCGGGCTGGACGATGGAATACATGATCCATTCGATTACGGGCGATTTCACGCACGTCCATACCGCCGATGAATATGCCGCACTCTTTAGCGCCTTTACCCAAAACCCGTGGCGGCCGGCACTCTACACCGTCATCTTCACCCTGCTCACCCACGGAGTCATCGCACTGGGCGTACAAAAGGGCATCGAACGCTCGTCACGCATCATGATGCCCCTGTTGCTGGTCATTCTCGTTGTGCTGGCCATCCACTCCATGCTGCTGCCCAACGGATGGGAAGGGGTCAGATTCCTCTTCACACCCGACTTCTCAAAGGTCACCGCCTCGACCTTCCTGACGGCACTCGGGCAGGCGTTCTTCTCCCTGTCGATCGGACTGGGATGTCTGGTGACCTATGCCTCCTACTTTAAGGAGGATACAAACATCACCCATACGGCACTGCAGGTCGCATCGATCGATACGCTTGTGGCCGTACTGGCCGGCATCGTCATCTTCCCGGCCGTCTTCAGCGTCGGGATCGAACCCACGGCAGGACCGTCGCTCGTTTTCGTCACGCTGCCGGCGATCTTCAACACGCTGCCGCTCAGCATGGTCTGGTCAACGATCTTCTTCCTGCTGCTGGTTATCGCCGCCCTCACCTCGACCATCTCCCTGCACGAGGTGCTCACGGCCTACGTACATGAAGAGTGGCATCTGAGCCGCCGCACCTCCGCCTGGATCGTCACCGCAGCCTGCATTCTGCTGGGTATCGCGGCTTCGCTGTCGCTGGGAGCCTGGAAGTGGCTGCAGATCGGCGGAATTTCATTCTTCGATCTGCTCGACTTCGTTACGGCAAACATCCTGCTGCCGGCCGCCGGATTCTTCGTCTGCATCTTTGTCGGCTGGGTGCTCGACCGTCGCTTCATGCCGCAGGAGTTGACAAACAAGGGGACCATTCCCCTGCGGTTGTGGCCGCTGCTGCGACTTCTGCTGCGATGGGTCTGCCCGCTGCTCATGCTCCTGATCTTTATGGACAACATCGGGATAATCTGACAACACCGGCATGCAGAACCTTACCTGGACAGATACGGATTTATCCTTTTTTTCCTATATTTGTTCCATAAGAGACCAAAATCGGAAAACAATTTTTATATCACACAACACTAAACCTTTAATTTATGAAAAAACTTTTGCTCTTCTTCATGTTGCTCGGCATGGGAACGCCGCTCTTCGCACAGGAAACGGCCGAACAGGACAGGACCCAGCAGCAACTGGACTCTCTCAATCAGGCACTCCACGAGATGTCGGCCCGCATCGACGACGCCGAACAGGACGAGAACAACCGCGTCATCTGGAAAAACCGTGCAAAATACTTCAACATTTCGTATGTCCGTCAGGAGCTTACGCCTGATTTCGGCAGCACGTTGACCGATGCGATGGAGACACTCGGAGTCTCGGCCAAGGTCAAAAGCGACATGGGTGTCGCCCTCAGCTGGGGTAAGACCTTTTATCTGCACAAGAAGCCGCTGGCCCGCATGATCAAGTTCGGTATCGACTGGTCCTGGATGGATTTCAACTACGCCAAATACAGCTCCGAAGGCTATATGGATGAATATAACAAGGAGTATGTATCGGGATCGAGCATGCACCAGCTGGAATACGGCATGTCGTTCGGCCCTTCGGTAACGATCAACCCCGTACACCGGTTGAAGATCAGCGGTTATTTCCGGGTAACGCCCTCCTATTCGCTGCTCTATGCCAACGAAACCTTGTACCACCACTATGCCACCTTCTTCAATACGGGGTTTGCCGTAGCCTGGAACGTGATCTCGGTTGGTTGTGAATGGCGCTGGGGCAATGCCAAATACAAGGGGCTGATGTTCGACGAGAACAGTCTCTCCGACGATGAACTCGAAGGGCTCGAGGACATTCCGGGCCTCGGAGATATCTTTTCCGACGTCGCAAAACAGAAATTCAAGACCAAATCGATGCGTGTCTATCTCAGTTTCCGCTTCTGATACGGAATCCGGGAGCGGCATCGACGCCGATCAAATGAAACGGGAGCCGGTTCTTCATGAACCGCTCCCGTTTTTTCAATCCGCTTTCCGCTTTCGCGCTGCTTTATCCTTAGCGATTATCTGCGTCTGTCTTGCGCCCTCCTGCATGCTGCTCTCCATCACCGGGCATTTTCACCTCCCGTGTCCATATTCGCCCTGCTCACGGCTCACTACGGTTCTCCGGCTCACACCTTGCTCACTGCAACGCACTCCACCCTTTGCCTCTCAACCCTTTTTCAGCCTCTCTTGCTGTCTCTCTTGCCTTTCTTCTCCGCTCACTTCACTCTCACCCCACCGCCTCCGGTTCACCAACCTCCGGACGAATACGTCAGAAATCAGGATTACAAGATTATTCTATCGCCCGACGGTTTGCCAGTGCGTGGGTCAAGGTCAGTTCATCGACATACTCCAATTCATCGCCGAACCCGATACCGCGAGCAATCGAGGTAACCTTCACCTCCGGAAACTCCCGCAGCCGGTTCATCAGATAGAAAAGCGTTGTCTCACCCTCGACCGAGGTCGAGATGGCCAGAATCACCTCCTTCACACCTCCCTCCGCAATACGATCGATCAACAGATCGATCGTCAGATCCGAGGGCGCTATGCCCTGCATGGGCGAGATGACGCCTCCCAGAACATGATAGAGGCCTCTGTACTGCTGTGTATGTTCGATCGAGAGCAGATCGGCCACCTGCTCCACGACACAAATGGTTGCATGATCTCTCTTTTCATCCGCACAGATCGGGCAGATCTCGTCATCCGACAGATTGTTGCACACGCGGCAACGCCGGATCTCCTGACGGAAACGGTCGATGCTGCGAGTCATGTCCGCCACGGCCGACGCATCCATACGCAACAGATGCATGGACAAACGCAAGGCCGTACGCCGGCCGATACCCGGCAGCTTCGACAACTCTTCGATTACGTTATTCAACAGTTGCGACACAAAATCACTCCTTTCACACTTTACATCCGGCACCCGTTCCGGCGCTCCGGAAACCGGTCCCGAACAGACACCTTCCGTGCGCTGTCCGACACCATGAATACATACCCGGCAACAATGCCGCACGCTTCGTCTCCGCGGTCCGCCACACGACAGCCGAAAGGCCCTGCTCCGGCACCTCTCCGACCGCCGGGAACTCCTCGGTCAGATCGTCTCGATCGTCCGCGCCTCGACCCAGCCTTTTTTCCCGTCGGCGATAACGATCTCCCGCCAGTCTCCCAGTTCATTCACCGTCCGCACCTTCGTCCCTTCGTGCAATACGAAGAGATCCGTCGAGGAGTTGTCTGGAGAGCTCTTGACCGAGACCGAAGAGCTCATTACAATAGCTTCGGTACTGTCAAGCTGTTCGTTGCGTTCGCTGATGGCGAACGACGTGGAGGCGACGAAGCAGACAAACATCACCAGCATGCCGTAAAAACCCGTTTTGCGCCAGACAAGACGCCCGGCCAGCAGGTACAGCAGGACAAGCAGGAACATCAGCGCCAAAGCCCCGAGCGACAACAGACTCCACGCCGTACAGCCCAGCGACGACCGCACCGTGCGAATCCAGGTCTTGAGAAAGAACTCCGGCACCACGGAGATCTTGTCCTTTGTAAAGGTATTTGCGACATCGAGGTTGTAACGGATATCCGCATCCCCCGGAGAGAGTCTCAGCGCCCGATTGTAAAAGAGGATCGCCTTCCCGTAATGACCGGCCTTGAAACAGGCGTTGGCAAGGTTGTAATAGAGCTTCTCGGAGGCATAGCCCCTTTTCAGCAGCTTCTCGTAGGTCTCGATGGCGCCATGGTAATCGGCATTGATGTAGGCGGTATTGGCCGCATCCCAAATCGTCTCGACAGACTCCGACACGTTCGGCACGGACGCATGTACAGCCAGGGATTCAGGCTCCGCGGCAACCAGCGTATCGCTGTCACCCTGCGCCCGGGCCGACACCACGGACCCTGCGGCAAGGAGCAGCAACAAACTCAAAATTCGATTGATCTTCATATGCAACCTCCCCTCTTCACTATCTTTTGATGACCGCTTCAAGTTTCGAGATGAAATCCACCCCTTCATTGTAGATATCGCTCATGCGGGCTCCCGCCACCGGCGAATACTGCGCTTCGTCGCACCGCGAAATCAAATCGGAGAAACACTGCGACAACTCCTGCGAGATTCCGCGCTTGTGCAGCTCTTCGCGAACATTCTCCTTGGTGAGGTTCGCCACGGGAATATTGAACTTGTCGCTCATGTAACCCCACAAGGCCCGCAACATCTCTTCGTAGAAGGCATGCCGGTTCTCCGCCCGCATGTATTGCGCCGCAAGACGGAACCGCTGTACGGCCACCTTGTTGGCACGTTTGCCGCGCATCAGGACAACATTCTGCCGGTCACGGATCCGTTTGCGCAACGCCACATAGGCTCCGCCGAAAAGAGCCACGATGAGTGCCAGCAGAAGAAAATAGAGGGCGCTGCCCATGAAAGGCGGACGCTGCAGGTGCAGATTCCCCCGTCCGAGTTTGATGAAGCGTATGTCCTGTCCCAACAGTTTCACATCCTCCTTCGACAATCCCGTCACAACCTGCTGCGCACTTCCGCCTCCCGCATCGGGGGTTACGTCGAGCGTCATCTGCTGTGCCGACAGCGTCACATATTGTTTCGTGTCGGGATTGAAATAGGTAAACTCCACCGGCGGAATCTCGTATTCGCCCTCGGCACGGGCAATGAACGGGTACTCGAACTGCCGGTATCCCGTCGTACCTGCCGCCGTCGTATTCATCGACTCGGTGGTTTTGACGTTGTACTGCTCGAACGAGCTGGGCAGCGTCAGTTTCGGGGCCTGCACGAACGACAGATTACCCGTGCCGGCAATCTTGACCGTATAGGTTGCGGCGGAATTCGCCGCGAGAGTCGATGCCGGCAGATTCGACGACATGGTGAATTTGCCGACAGCGCCGCTGAAACTCTCCGGAGCGCCCGCCGGAAGGTCGCGAACCGTCACCTCGACGGGTGCCGTCCGCAACGACCGCCGCACATCATACACCTCGTGTCCGCCGCCGAAAAAGGGATCGGGGTTGGAACTCTGCACCACGACCTGCGCAATGACGTTCAATTCGGCCGGTTCGATGGTAATGACACCCGACTGCTGCGGATAGAGCAGGTACTCCCGAACGATCTGGGTTTCATAAACACGTCCGTTGTAACGTTCCCGCTGCGGTTGCTGCTGCCGTTCGATCTCCTGTGCCCAGAAGCCATTGAACGTCGGGAGTTTGCTGCCGCTGTCACCCACGAGGTTCACCCGATAATAGAGTTTCAACGCCGCACGGATCGGCTCTCCCTTGAACGCCGTCCGCCGCGACAGCTCCATACGCAGCAGGATATCGTCCTTGCCGACCTGCTGCTGCACATCGGCGGGCGAAGATCCCGAAGAGGAACCGCCGGAGGACGATTGTCCCGTCTGCCCCTCATCGACCACCTCGATCGGGAGCGTTTTGGTCCGATACTCCGTCTTGTCGACACGGGCCGTCGCCGCCCCGATGGTAAAGGTTCCCTCCTGTTGCGGCAGCAGCACATAGGTAATCGTATAGCTGCGCGTCATCTGCCCGTTGATGATCTGGATTCCCTCCGAAAAGACAGGGCCGGCAATCACGTCGAATCCTTCGAACGAGGGGGCAACGAAAGAGTTGTCGTCCGGCTTGGCATTGAGCGTGAATTCCACGCGCACGGCCTCACCTTTGGCCACCATCATCGGGGCCTTGACCTCGAAAGTGACCTTTTCATCGGCAAAAGCCGCCGTATGGAAGAGCACCGGCAGGAACAGCAGCCACATGTAAACGGATCGTTTCATTGCAGGATGAATTCTCTTAGTCTCGGATGTAACCAATAACGAAAAACCGTCTGTTTTATTGTTCATTGCACGAAACACACCACAACCGGCCCTGCGGAGCCGATTGTGGTGCGTCGCGGGTTGTCCGCCTCATCAATGTTTGAAGTCGGCAAAGAAGTCGTTGCCCTTGTCGTCCACGATGATGAAGGCCGGGAAATTCTCGACATAGATCTTGCGAACGGCCTCCATACCCAGTTCGGGGAAATCGACGACCTCGACCGACTTGATCGAATTCTTGGCCAGAATGGCTGCGGGGCCGCCGATCGAACCCAGATAGAAACCGCCGTGCTTGCGGCAGGCATCCGTAACCTCCTGCGAGCGGTTGCCCTTGGCCACCATCACCATCGAACCGCCGTGCGACTGGAAGAGATCGACATAGGGATCCATACGTCCGGCCGTCGTGGGTCCGAACGAACCCGAAGCCATGCCCTGCGGCGTCTTGGCCGGGCCGGCATAATAAACCGGGTGCTTCTTGAAGTATTCAGGCATCGGTTTGCCTTCGTCAAGCATCTGCCTGATGCGGGCATGGGCGATGTCGCGCGCAACGATGAGCGTACCGCGCAGATTCAGACGGGTCTTGATCGGGTATTTCGTCAGAATGGCCCGAACCTTGTCCATGCCCTCATCCAGATCGATATCCACGGCCGGAGACATGGCCGGCGACTCTGCGGGCAGGAAACGTGCGGGGTTCTTCTCCAGCTGCTCGAGGAAGATACCTTCGGGCGTGATCTTCGCCTTGATATTGCGGTCGGCCGAGCAGCTTACGCCGATAGCGACGGGGCACGATGCGGCATGACGCGGAGCACGGATCACACGTACGTCGTGAACCAGATACTTGCCGCCGAACTGTGCACCCACACCGCTCTCCTGACAGATCTTCAACACCTTCTCCTCCCATTCCAGGTCACGGAAACAGCGCCCGCCCTCATTGCCGGAGGTGGGCAGCGTATCGAGATAGCCGGCCGAAGCCTTCTTGACCGTCGAAAGGCACATCTCGGCCGACGTACCGCCGATGCAGAGGGCCAGGTGATACGGCGGGCAGGCCGACGTACCCAGATCCTTGATATGGGTCTTGATAAACTCCGTCAGGGTCTTCTCGTTGAGCAGCGCCTTTGTCTGCTGGTAGAGGAAGGTCTTGTTTGCCGAGCCGCCGCCCTTAGTGATAAAGAGGAATTCATACTCCATCCCGGGACGACCGCCATAGATGTCGATCTGTGCCGGAAGGTTCGTTCCGGAGTTCTTCTCCTCGATCATCGAGAAGGGTACGACCTGCGAATAACGGAGGTTGCGCTCCTTGTAGGTTTCATAGACGCCGCGCGTGATGTACTCGGCATCATCGACACCCGTATAGACATCCTCACCCTTGTGAGCGATGCAGATAGCCGTACCCGTGTCCTGACAGGTCGGCAGTTCGCCTTCGGCTGCCACGCACTGGTTGAGCAGCATCGTGTAGGCCACGAAACGGTCGTTGTCCGACGCTTCGGGATCGTCGAGAATGTGGCGCAGTTTTTCCAGATGTGCCGCACGCAGATAGAACGACACGTCACTGTACGCCGCCTTTGACAGCAGTTCCAATCCCTTGGGATCGATTTTCAGAATCTTGCGTCCGTCGCACTCCACGACCTTCACGTAATCTTTGGTCAACAGGCGATACTCGGTAGTATCCTTGCCTACGGGAAACGGCTCCTGATAAATGAATTCCGGCATAATAGCGTTATTTTTTGTTTGTCAAATGTGTCTTGCAGTTCTCCGCAACGACAATCTTCTCTTTCGAGATGCTGTCGTGACGATGCACCCGCCGCGGTTGTTGACAAGGCGGCCGCCGGCGCGTCCACAAAGATACGAAAAGTCGAGCGCAGAGACAAATGAAAATGCAGTTTTCGATCCGACTCTGCCGGAATGCAGGATCTTCGACGAAGTCAAAGTCCGAAAAGCCGGACGCCGAGAGGACGCAAAGCGCCGTTTTCGATCCGACTCTGCCGCGACGCAGGATCTTCGGCGAGGTCCAAGTCCGAAAATCCGAACGCCGAGAGAACACAAAACACCGTTTTCGATCCGACTCTGCCGCGACGCAGGATCTTCGGCGAGGTCCAAGTCCGGAAAGCCGGACGCCGAGAGAACACAAAGCGCCGCTCTCGATCCGACTCTGCCGGGACGCAGCCCCTCGGAAGAAGCCGACGTTGGCCAACATCCGGGGCAAGTCAAAGATACGAATTTGTCACGAAAGAGTTGACGGGCCGACACGACTTTTTCATATATTAAAAAATATTCCGAAATCGTATGCCGGTGATTCCGAAATTTTGTATCTTTGCAAGGATTCTCCTCGGAGAATCTCAACGTTGACACATTTCAAAACTCATAAACTTAAGAGGTTATGGTATCTTACAAAGAACTCGGTCTGGTGAATACACGCGAGATGTTCGCCAAGGCCATCAAAGGCGGCTATGCCATTCCTGCATTCAACTTCAACAACATGGAGCAGCTGCAGGCCATCATCTCGGCATGCGTCGAGGTGAATTCGCCCGTCATCCTGCAGGTATCGTCGGGTGCCCGCAAATACGCCAACCAGACGCTGCTGCGTTACATGGCTCAGGGTGCCGTAGAGTATGCCAAGGAACTCAACGGCGGAAAAGGTATTCCGATCTGCCTGCACCTCGATCACGGAAATTCGTTCGAGCTCTGCAAGAGCTGCATCGACATGGGCTTCTCGTCGGTGATGATCGACGGTTCGGCACTGCCCTATGAGGAGAACATTGCCCTGACCAAGAAGGTTGTGGAGTATGCACATCAGTTCGACGTAACCGTCGAGGGCGAGCTGGGCGTACTGGCCGGCGTCGAGGATGAGGTTGCCGCCGAGGTATCGCACTACACCCGTCCCGAAGAGGTTATCGACTTCGTTTCGAAGACCGGCGTCGATTCGCTGGCCATCTCGATCGGCACGTCGCACGGCGCCAACAAGTTCAAGCCCGAGCAGTGCACGCGCAACGCCGAAGGTATTCTCGTACCGCCCGAACTGCGTTTCGACATTCTGGCCGAGATCGAGAAGAAACTCCCCGGCTTCCCGATCGTTCTGCACGGAGCATCGTCGGTTCCGCAGGAGTACGTGAAGATCATCAACACGCACGGCGGCAAGCTGAAGGATGCCGTAGGTATTCCCGAGGACCAGCTCCGCAAGGCTGCCAAGAGCGCCGTATGCAAGATCAACATCGACTCCGACGGTCGTCTGGCCATGACGGCTGCCGTTCGTACGGTTCTCACCGAGAATCCTGCCGAGTTCGACCCCCGCAAGTACCTGGGTCCGGCTCGCGACGAGTTGAAGAAGCTCTACATGCACAAATGTCAGGATGTGCTGGGTTCGGCCGGCAAGGCTTAAACCGTCAGCGATCCGATTCGTATGGGTTCCGCTCCGCAAGGGGCGGAACTTTTTTCTTTCCGCCGTTTCATTTTCATTCCCATAACATCCTTTTACAGCCGATTTTTTTGTCTTTTATATCATTTTCTACCTACACAGTGTCCATCACATCGATTTAATTGTTATTTTTGCAATGATCGCAATGCGAACAAGGACAAACAGGCAAACAACCTAACAAAAACAGATATGAACGAAAAACGATTCATCCACGAAGCAGCCCGCGAGATACCCGTACGGGCCGAGGTGGACATTCTGGTCGTGGGCGGCGGTCCCGCAGGAATCATGGCGGCCGAAGCGGCAGCAGACAAGGGGCTGAAAGTGATGCTTCTCGAAAGCCGCGGCTACCTGGGCGGCAACCTTACCATCGGACTTCCGATCCTCGGTTTTCTGGGACACAAGGGATACCAGATCATCAAGGGACTGCCGCAACAATTCATAGACCGCCTGCGTGCGCGCGGCGCAGCGAGCGAACACCGTCCCTGCGCACTGCACATGAGCCTGACGATCGTTGATGCCGAGGAGGTCAAACGCACGGCGCTCGAGATCATGCGGGAGAAGGGCGTAGAGGTATTGATGTACGTCTTTTGCGCGGATGTAATCAAGGAGGGCGACAACGTGCGGGGCGTCATCATCGAGAGCAAGGCGGGACGTGAAGCGATCCTCGCCAAGACGGTCATCGACTGCACGGGCGACGGGGATGTTGCCTTCCGTGCAGGTGTGGAGTGTCGCAAGGGCGATGCCAACGGCGGCATGCAGCCGCCGACGCTGATGTTCTGCATGAAGGGCGTCGATGTCCAGCAGCTGCGCGATGCAATCGTCCAGCATCCCGACCGCTACGATATGGACACCATGCCGCCCGAACAGTTCCGCAGCGGCAAGTTCATCACTGTCGGACTGCGCAATCAGATCCGCGAGGCCCAGGAAAAGGGATACCAAATCCCCGTAGCACGCACGATTCTCATCACGGGCCTCGCCGACGACGAGATCTGGGTCAACATGACACGTGTCAACGGCGTCGATTCGACCCGTCCCGAGAGCTATACCTACGGTGAAATCGAAGGCCGCAAACAGATCTACGAGGTACAACGCTACCTGAAGGATTTCGTTCCGGGCTTTGCCAATGCACACATGGAGAAGGTTGCACCGTTTCTGGGAATCCGCGAAAGCCGCGTGATCGTCGGAAAGTACGTACTTACGGCCGACGACATCCTCCACGACCGGCGTTTCCCCGATGCAATTGCCGTTGCCGGTTATCCGGTCGATATCCACCATGCACAGGGCGGCGACTGCACGCTCTACTGGTGCGACGACTGCTACGACATCCCCTATCGCTGTCTGCTGCCGAAGCATGTCGGAGGGCTGCTCGTCGCCGGCCGCTGCTCGTCGATGGACCACGAAGCGATGGCCTCCACGCGCGTCATGTCCACCTGCATGGCTTTGGGAGAGGCGGCAGGACGTGCGGCCCGGCTGGCCCTCGAAGCGGGTGTAGCTCCGGCCGATCTCGATGTCGCCACCCTTCGTGAAGAGCTCCGCCGGACGGGAGCCTACCTGCGCGACTGATCGAGCCAACGGGCAAACCCGATACCTCGCCGTCGCCTGCCCTGTGCAGGATGTCAGGGACACCCCGCATCGGCAAACCGGCAAGAATAAACGACAGCGGAGGCTGGAATCCTGTGATTCCGGCCTCCGCTTTACATTGTTCCCGAGAGCACCCGGTCCGTCGTTCTGAAACTCCCCACCCCTCCGAATCAGGAAGCATGAAGGACGGTCAAAGATCCACACCCGAAAGCTCCGACGGACCATCGGATCATCCCCGGCGCTTGTAACGCGACGGCGATGTTCCGGTGTGCTGCTTGAAATATTTGCCGAAAAACGACTGCGTGCTGAAGTTCAGATGATAGGCAATCTCCTGAATGCTCATGCCCGAATACTTGAGCAGCGACTTCGCCTCCAGGATAACCGATTCATCGATCCACTTGGCGGCCGTCTTGCCACTCACCTCCTTGACGACTGACGAGAGGTATTTCGGTGTGATATTGAGCTTTGCCGCATAGAAGCTGACATTGCGCTCGCGCTTGTTGTATTCGCCCAACAGCCGCATGAACTGATCGAACAGCACCTCGCAGCGGCCCTGTTTCTGTTCATTCAGCTGATCGCGCTGATTCAACTCCGTAATCAGATAGAAGATCGCCGTAAACAGCGTATGGATGATCTCCTTGCGGTAGCGCTCCTTGTCACTCTGAATGATCGTCTTGATAAGTCGGAAAAACGCCCGGATCTCATTCACATCCTGCTCGGTAACCTGCAGACAGGGCTTTCGGCCGAAACGCATGTGAATCGGCAGCGACGCGGAAATATCCACCTGAATGTCACTGACAAAACTCTTCGAGCAGGCCGTAAGATAGGCTGTAGCATCCGCCGAACACCGGATCGTACGAATGACACTGCCGGGACGGAAGAAGACGAGCATGTTGGGATGTACCTCATAGGTATCGGTGTCGATCGACAGCACGGCCGTACCGCTCATCATGATCATCGCGGCGAATCCATCGAGTGAAATCGGGATCTCGGCGGTCGGGTTCCGCAGATAATCGATCGTTGTAATGGCCAGGTCATCCGACAGGAAAACCGTATCCTGCATCTCCTGCTTGAGGCGAGCGATGGAGACTTTGCGCAGATTGTTCGTTTCCTTCACCATAAAAACAACTGTTTCGGTTTACAAGTTTACGAAAAAAAATCCTCGAAACCGCTCAAAAGAGCATCTTTTTTCTCGCGGAGGCCTCTGACACCCGACCGGTCAGGGCCGAAAGCCGGGAATGGGAGGAGACAACCGTATCCGACCGCAAAGAGACAACGTTCCGACGTTGTACGCCACAACAGCCGGTAAAAAAAAACGGGGCGGAAATCATTGATGATTTCCGCCCCGCAGTCGTATCGGAAGGACGAACGAGCGTACCGATTACGTGAGCCGTTTCACGCATCTGCCAAAACCCACTCACCTACCAACAACACAAACACTTGCGGCTTCGGCCCATGCCGGCATCACGCCGGACGCCTCGTTCTTCCTGAAAGGGTCCTTAGAGTTTCGGGCCGGCAGCAACCAAAGCCTTGCCTTCCTCGTTGCCCGTGAACTTCACGAAGTTCTTGATGAAGCGCTCAGCCAGATCCTTGGCCTTAACATCCCACTCCGCAGCCGACTTGTAGGTATCGCGCGGATCGAGGATCTTCGAATCAACACCCGGCAGTTCGGTCGGGATCTCGAAGTCGAAGATCGGGAGCTTCTTGGTCGGAGCCTTGTCGATCGAACCGTCGAGGATGGCGTCGATGATGCCCCGGGTATCCTTGATCGAGATACGTTTGCCCGTACCGTTCCAACCCGTGTTCACCAGATAGGCCTTTGCGCCCGACTGCTTCATGCGTTTAACAAGCTCTTCGCCGTACTTCGTAGGATGCAGCGACAGGAATGCGGCACCGAAGCAGGCCGAGAAGGTCGGCGTAGGCTCGGTGATACCACGCTCCGTACCGGCCAGCTTGGCCGTGAAGCCCGACAGGAAGTAATATTTCGTCTGCTCCGGCGTAAGGATCGATACGGGAGGCAGCACGCCGAATGCGTCGGCCGAGAGGAAGATCACCTTCTTGGCAGCCGGAGCCTTCGATACGGGTTTTACGATGTTCTCGATGTGGAAGATCGGGTACGATACACGGGTGTTCTCCGTTACCGACTTGTCGGCGAAATCGATCTTGCCCTTCTTGTCCACCGTCACGTTCTCCAGAAGCGCGTTGCGACGGATAGCGTTCCAGATATCGGGTTCGCTCTCCTTCGAGAGGTTGATCACCTTGGCATAGCAGCCGCCCTCGAAGTTGAAGACGCCGTCATCGTCCCAGCCGTGCTCGTCGTCACCGATAAGCTGACGTTTCGGGTCCGTCGAAAGCGTTGTCTTGCCCGTACCCGACAGACCGAAGAAGATGGCCGTTTCGCCCTTCTCGTTGGTGTTTGCCGAGCAGTGCATCGAAGCGATGCCCTTGAGCGGCAGCAGGTAGTTCATGTAGGAGAACATACCCTTCTTCATCT
>CALUOX010000048.1 GCA_944322375.1 uncultured Alistipes sp. | reverse complement strand
AACCGGAACTGGATCTCCTGGCTGGAAACGATCAGGTTCGATGCTGCGGGGAAACGGGTAGAGCGTCCCGAGGAGCTGCGCGACCTCCGCATGCGCAAGCTGGACGGAGAGTACCACAGCAACGGAAAGATCGATGCTTCGCCCAATGATGACGGTCTGGAGATTCCCAAGGACGAATGGGTGCACCTGACGATCGTAACGGACGAGGCTGCGGGGTCGCGCACGATCTATGTGAACGACCGCTTCACGCAGGAGTCCTGCAGCATGCCCGTCGACAGTATGGATCATGCCAACCGCGTCGGACTGTTTCACGAGATGATGCCCGACGCCATCAAGGGCTACGTGTCGGACGTCAAGATCTACGACCGTGCGTTGACATCCGAAGAGGTCGCACAACTGCATGGTGTCGCCGAGTTCGAGGAGTTCGACGTCTTCGACGCCTTCCGTCCGCTCTTCATTCTGGTATTCGTCCTGACCCTGATTCCCGTTGCGTTCTGGGTTCGCAAGCCCTGGCGCCTCAACCGCATCGGCGCCCGGACGGCGCTCCGCGGCAACGACGCCATGGCGCTGGACGAGATCGATCAGGCAATCGGCATCTGGTTCCGCAGCGTCGGGAACGACGAGTCCCCCGTTCACTACGCCAACAGCGACCTCACGTTCCGTTATCCGCGAGCCATGAAGCTGATCTCCATCCGCAAGCATCTGAAACGCGCCATCGAACTGCACCCCTCCGATCCGGAGATCGTCGAACGCATCAACCGCGTCATCGATGCCCACAACGCCGCGATCAGCTATCATTTCAACGGATCGATCCTTTACATCCTCGTCTTTTTCTTCTCGCTCTTCTTCCAGGAGGCATTCCAGGGGACCCGCACCATCTTCACCTCGGACGACCTGACCTTTGTCGGCGCCGTCGTCGATACGTTCGCCAACTACTGGCAACTCATGCTGCTGATGATCCCCTATATCGCTGTATCGATGGGCTGGAGGCTTATCGGGCAGTACGGAGAGATGATCGAGGATACGGACCCCGCACAGCGGATGCGCAGATCGTTCAGGCAGCGGGCCGTCGATACGATCTCCTCGGGGGCCGGGTTCCTCAAGATCGCACTGTCGCTGCTCGGTATCTTCCTCGCGTGGTGCTGGTCCACGATCATGTGGGGAATCCGCAATTCGGGCGAAATCGTCAAACATTTCCGCAACGGGGTGCATGTCGCCACGTCGCATACGGTCAATCCCGCCATATTCCTCTCCGGAATCCTGGCCGTGGCAATCGTCATCGCCGTCGTTTACTTCCTGATTACCTACGCGACCGTCTTCATCATGATCTCGCCGCTTGTAGTCGTTCCCTACAAACTTCTGCGCAATTACATCCTGCATCGATAAAACACCATGAAACGACTGTTGTTATATTCAGCCACCCTTGCACTCCTGTGCTCCTGTTCGATCATCGGGCCGGCATTTACCGGCCTGACACCCGGAACTGCGGCCGTTTCGGCAGGGCCGAACAAACAGATCGGACGCCGTTACACGCCGGCCCAGGATCCGGCAACGGGACTCTACGGCTACCTCAACGATCTTGGAATGTGGGTCATAGCGCCCAAATACGACTATGTCCAGGCTTTCGGCAGCTCCGGCATGGCCAGAATCAAGGTCGGCAACCGCTATGGCGCCATCGATTCCACGGGACAACTGGTTATCCCGCTCGTCTTCTCCAGCGGAAGCAATGCCACAGCCGCGATCCAGTCCATTGAGAAAGGCCGGCTGCCGGGCCTCGAGCTCTGGCCCGAACAGGATCCCGCAACGGGTCTCTTCGGTTACCTCGACCACTACGGACGCTGGGCCGTGGCGCCGAAATTCCGAAGCTGCAGTTCGTTCAATCAGCGCAAGCTGGCCATCGTACAGCTTGAGAACGGCATGTGGGGCGCCATCGACCTCAACGGCACCATGGTCATACAACCGAGATTCAACAATGCCAGTGATGCACGCAGTGCCGTACAAAGGCTGAGCAGTTATTAGTTTTACAGTTCATTTTCTACCCTCATGAGAAGATATTTTTTCCTGATTCTCTTCTGGACAACTCTTCTGACGCTGTTTGCCGCCTGCAAGAAAGATCCCGACGTTACACCCGAAACCGCACCGGACGAATTGAAAATCGTATCGCCGGCAGAAGCCACGTTCGACGATTCCGATCCTGCCAACAACACCTTCACGGTCGAGGCTTCGGAGGGACTTTCCTGGCAGGCCGCGGCGTCACCCGCCGACGGCGTGCGTTTCAGCCAGGGCATAGGCAGCGGCGACGGAACCTTTACGCTTGTCGAGATGCCGGCCGGCGCCACCATCGACCTCTATGTCAAACACACCTACACCGACGGGCGCGCACAACTGGAGAGCAATCGGATAAGGGTAACCCGCTCACAAACGGCCGTCACGCTCGAGGTGACCCCCACGGAGATCCCGTTCGACACGGAAGATCCCGCACGAAACGAGATCTCGATCCGCAGCAATGCCGCATGGAGCGCCACGGCTTCGGAAGGTGTCGTCTTCTCGCCCGCAGAGGGTTCGGGCGACGGGACGATCCGCATCACGGCGGCGCCCGAAGGCGAATCGGCTCTTACGGTTACGGCCGGAGAAGAGGCCGCACCCGTTCGCCGCACGGTAAAGATTACCCGCGAGGCGACGCAACCCGAACCCGAACCGGCGGGAGATCCGATTTACCGGCTCGATTTCGGAAACGGCGCGACGGGCTGGGCCAATCAGCTGGAGTCGTGGAAAACCCAGACCGGAACCGGCAGCGAAGGGGTTACCTACGATGTCAATTACGTCAATATCAAAAACAACAATTTCGGATCGGCAGGCCGTTATGACGGGGCATCCGGCGGAGCTTATGCCATGTTGTATTACGAACCCGATACGGATTATTTCTGTGTCGGCAACATCACGCTGCCTGCGGGCAAGACCAATTACCGTCTCACCTTCGGCACGATCTGCCGCACGGATGATCTGGTTCTGCGTCTGAGTGCCGACGGCCGCCGCTGGCAGGATGTGGCATTCAGCGGAGCACCCGCCTACAATACCTGGACGCTCGCCGAATGCAATTTTACATTGGCGCAACCCGTCTCGAAGCTCTATATCCGGCTGGTGCCGGCGGGCATCCGCCAGCAATACGGGCTCAATTTCGACGACATCACCCTCACCGAGTCGAACACGGCGGGAACGCTGGTCGAACTTGAAGAGGAGGCAGCCGACTACCGGTGGCCGGAACTTCCGGCGAATTTCGAAACGCCGGCGGCCAACGAAGCCGTCCATACGCATTGGGCGACGACGGTCAGGACGAACAAGAAGGTCCGCAACTACACCTATTGTTACGACACGCGGCGCCACAACCCTCTCTGGGTAGCCTATCTGCTGCACAGCTGCTATCAGGAGGGCGGCTATACCCGTCCGGAGGAAGATCCTTGGGCACCCGATCCGAGTCTCGATGAATCGTTGCAGTCGAAGATCTACCCGTCGAATTCCGGCGACAAGTATATCTATTACACACGCACGACGCTCGATTACGGCGCCTCGTGGACACGCGGGCATCTGGTCATGTCGAGCGAACGCGGCTGCGGCGACCGCAACAACCCCGCGCTACTCAACGTGCAGACCTTCTACCCCACCAACATTGCGCCGCAGCCCAGCGTAGGCGACTACACGTTCGGCACGGCCTGGGGCTATGTGGAAGCGCTCTTTTCGGGCACGAACAATGTCGGCAATACGGAATTCACGGCCGATGACGGGGCAACGAACATCAACCGCGTAGCCGATACACTCTTTATGGTCGCCGGCTGCCACTACGGCGATGCGTCGTTGATCGAGAAAGACGGCTCCTACTTCAGCGAGTTCTCCTCCGCATCGAAGGATTGCACCATGCCGACCTACCAGTTCAAGGTTGCCTTGCGCACCAGGGCGGGCAATACAGGGAAACGGATTCAGGAGTGCTCGGCAGCGGAGTTGCAGGCCATCGGTTTCTGGATCCCGACTTTCATGACCGAAGCGGTGACAAGCGGTCAGATCGACCGTTATGCGAAGTCCGTAGCGGAGATCGAACGGCTTACGGGATATACCTTCTTCCCCGAAGCACCGGCCGAAGTCAAGGAGTCCTTCAATCGTTCGGAGTGGGGATTCTGACCGAAACACCTTCAAACTTCATACGACAGCCGCCGCCGGGTATCCTCCACGGGATATCCGGCGGTATTTTCCGGCGGTATTTTCTGCCGCCACGATAAAACTGCACTCCGACGCGCTTCATTTCCCTTTCTGCACGTTCGGTTCATCATCCCACCTTTCTCCTCCGACAACAACCCGCTCCTTCGGTTGACAGTTCGCTCCTTGCCTTCCATTCAGGACGGTCACGGCCATATCGTTCCGTTTAACGGACAACCTGTCGAACTTTCGTTTGCCGGCTCCTGCCGAACTTTTTTCAAACTCCGACACCGTATTGAATGTTTCGTCCTGACCGATTCGAATCTGGAAAACAGTGTCTTCCATACACTTCATGTCCTGCCTTCCGTACCGTGGCTCCGCCCCGGAGACTCCAGTCCGGCAGAACCAAATCGAAAACTGCGTTTTCATTTTGCTCGGCGCACGACTTTTCGTATCTTTGCAAAGATATTGCGTTCCGCCCGGCGAGCCCCCTTCCGTGCAGATACCCCTCACAAGGCTTCCGGATCCCGTCCCGGCAGAACAGACAACAAAACCCATTGAGGCATGAAAATCTTTTCGGCAATCTCCCGAGCATACAGACAGTTGGTCCGCAAACACCGACTGACGCTCCGTAACGAGACCGACAACAGCGAAGAGTGGCACATGCACATCTCCATCATCCGGATCTTCACCGCGTTGTTGGCCTTCGTACTGCTGCTCTTCATCCTGATTCTCTCGCTGGTGGCCTACACGCCCGTACTGGAGTTCCTGCCCGGCTATGAGGCAAACCGTTCCCGTGAAATGCTCCTCCAGAACATCATGCGACTCGACTCCATCGAACGACAGATGAACCAGATGCGAACCTACAGCGACAACATCGCCCTGATCATGGAGGGTAAAACTCCCGTCGTACGGACGGTCGGCAACCTCGACAGCATCAAGGCCGACAAGACATTGGTCATGCCCTCGCACGAGGATTCGCTTCTGCGCGTGGAGATGGAGGGTGACGGCCCCTACGGACTTGGAAAATCTCCGTCGCGCAAGACCCTGCGGGAAGCAATGGCCATGTCGGCACCCGTCGAAGGAATCATCACCGAGAAGTTCGATACCAAACGCGGACAATTCGGAATTCGCATTGCAACGGCACCCGGAGCACAGATTGCGGCCGTCGATGACGGTACGGTCGTCATGAGTCTCTGGAGCCCCGACAGCGGGTACATCGTCGAGGTACAGCACGCCAACAATCTGCTTTCGATCTATAAAAACCTCGGACAATCGACCGTCATGGCCGGTCAGCGTCTCGCCAGCGGCGAGGTTTTGGGCTATGGCGGCGATCCGCAAGCCGAAGGAAACGACGTCAAACTCTTCGGATTCGAATTGTGGAGCGACGGCAAGCCGGTCGATCCCGAAGGCTATATCGTCTTCTGACGAAACGGAACGGCAAACCGACGCACAGATGCTGCCGGAACAAGGGTACCGCAGGCCGGACAGATGATGACCGGTGCCAGGGTTTGCACAGACACGAACTGCAAAAAGAGAGACTAAATTGCACGGACTTAAGACTGCTACGAAATGAAACAACGTATCGCACTGCTCGGTTCGACAGGGTCGATCGGCGTTCAGACGCTCGACGTCGTGCGCGGGAATCCGGAGCTGTTCGAAATCACGACGCTTACGGCCCACCGGAACTGGGAGTTGCTGGCCCGTCAGGCGGCGGAATTCCTGCCTGATTCGGTTGTCATTGCCGATGAATCATTACGCGATCCGCTCGTGCGGGTCCTCTCCGACAAACCGATCAAGGTCTATGCCGGAGCCGAAGCGATCCGACAGATCGTAACGGCCGCGACGGTCGATGTCGTGGTCAATGCACTGGTCGGATATGCGGGGCTGCTGCCGACCGTCGCCGCAATTGAAGCCGGCAAGAAGATCGCTCTGGCAAACAAGGAGACGCTTGTGGTGGGCGGCGATTACGTGATGCGGCTTGCCGCCGAGCATCACGCGCCGATCGTTCCGATCGACTCCGAACATTCGGCCATCTTCCAGTGTCTGGTAGGTGAAACGGCCCCGATACGACGGCTGATCATCACCTGTTCGGGCGGAGCCCTGCGCGATGTGCCGCGCGAAGCGCTCGATACGGTCACGGTCGAACAGGCGCTGCAACATCCCCAATGGCACATGGGCGCCAAGATCACCATCGACTCGGCGACACTCGTCAACAAGGGTTTCGAGGTGATCGAGGCTCACTGGCTCTTCGGCGTTCCGGTCGAGCGGATCTCGGTGCTGCTGCACCCGCAGTCGGTCGTGCACTCGATGGTCGAGTTCGAAGACGGGGCCATCAAGGCGCAACTCGGCACCCCCGACATGCACCTGCCCATCAGCTATGCTCTGCTCTTCCCGCAGCGGGCGCGGCATGCCCACGAACGCTTCAGCTTTGCGGAACACCCGACACTGACCTTCGCCGAAGTGGATCGGCTGAAATATCCGGCACTCGACATGGCCTACGACACGCTGCGGCGCGGCGGCACGGCCTCCTGCACGATGAACGGCGCCAATGAAGTGGCCGTAGCGGCATTTCTGGCCCGCAAATGCCGCTATCCCGATATCGTAGGGGCCATCGCGCATGCCCTTGAACATGCCGCCTTCGAGGCCCGGCCGACGCTCGACGACTATGCCGCCGCCGATGCCGAAGCACGACGGCTGGCCCTGGAATATCTGAACATCTGAAATCACAGCTATCTTACATCAATATGGACATTCTGATCAAGATTCTCCAACTATTCATGGCTTTTACCCTGCTTGTGGGCATCCACGAGTTGGGACACTTTATCATGGCACGGGTCTTCGGCATCCGTGTCGAAAAGTTCTACATCTTTTTCGATCCCTGGTTCTCGCTCTTCAAGTTCAAGCGGGGCGACACGGAATACGGTCTGGGCTGGCTGCCGCTGGGCGGATATGTAAAGATCGCCGGCATGATCGACGAAAGTCTCGACACGGAACAGATGCAGCAACCCGTCAAGCAGGACGAGTTCCGCGCCAAACCTGCCTGGCAGCGTTTTCTGGTGATGATCGCCGGCATCGTGATGAACGTGCTGCTGGCCATCGTGATCTACTGCGGCATCTGCTACACGTGGGGCGACCAGTACTTTGCCAACGAAGATGCCGTCTATGGCTATACGTTCAATGAGGCGGCACACGGACTGGGATTCCAGGACGGCGACAAGATCCTCTCCATCGACGGCGAACCGATCGAGGATGTCAACGAAATCGCCATGTCGCTGCTGCTGACCGAGAGCGACCGCACGGTGCGTGTCGAACGCAACGGTCAGGAGACGACCTTCACGATTCCCTTTCAAGAACTGATCGATTTCCGGCGTGAGAAAGGTTATGTCGATATGCTGATGCTGCGCACGCCGTTCCGGATCGACAGTGTGGCCTCGGCCTCGGCTGCCGCCGCAGGGCTGCTTCCCGGGGACGAGGTGGTTGCCTTCAACGGCGAGAAGTGCATCGAATTCGGCAACTACGCCCGGATGTTGTCCGAGCACAAGTCCTCTGACGTAGCGCTGACTGTCGAACGCGGCGATTCGACGCTCGTGCTGACCGTTCCGGTCAATGCCGACGGCAAGATCGGCGTCACGGTCGCCCGTCACAACTACCAGCTGCGCACGCGCAACTATACCTTCTGGCAGTCGATTCCGGCCGGCATACGCCGCACGGGCGACGTGATCGTCAACTACTGGGAACAGCTCAAGTTGATCGTGCAGCCCAAAACACAGATGTATGAGGAGCTGGGCGGCTTCCTCGCTATCGGCAGCATCTTCCCTTCGGCGTGGGACTGGCAGGATTTCTGGTCGAAATGTGCCTTCCTGTCGATCATTCTGGCCGTCATGAACATCCTGCCCATACCGGGGCTGGACGGCGGACACGCGCTCTTCACGCTGTGGGAGATGATCACCCGCCGCAAACCGAGCGACCGTTTCCTTGAGATAGCGCAATACATCGGACTGGCAATCATTCTGGTGCTGCTTGTCTATGCCAACGGAAACGACATCTATCGCTTCTTCATCAAATAAAGCCCTATTCCGATCACTCAACAATTCCTCGATCCTCAAAACCTCGTAACAAAGAGCCGAAAGATGGCATAAATAAAGGTTGACAGAGACCCAAAACGGGAGCGCGAAGCTGAAGGGACAAGACCGGAGAGCCGAGAAGCAGAGAAACAAAAGGCGCAAAGACAGCAGAGGAAAATGAAGCTGCGCAACGGTCGAAGAGCGTAAACGCTCGGAAAGGAGAGGTCAGCGAGACGGAATAGCGGACAGAAGATTCAAGAAAAACGGAGATCATGGCAAAGGTCAAAAAGGCATATTTCTGCAAGGAGTGCGGCTACGAGGCGCCCAAATGGATGGGGCGCTGCCCATCGTGCGGAGAGTGGAACAGCTTCACCGAAGAGGTGATCGCCAAGACAAACGGTACGGTTGCCGCAACGATGACCGCCGGACTGCCGCGCACGACACCGCAGCGCGTCAGCGAGATCCGCGCTACGGACCGCCCGCGTCTCGATCTGGGAAATCCGGAGGTCAACCGCGTATTGGGCGGCGGGGTCGTTCCGGGATCACTGATCCTGCTGGGCGGGGAACCCGGCATCGGGAAATCGACGATCAGCCTTCAACTCGCACTGGCGGACAATGGTTTGCGCACGCTCTATGTCTCCGGCGAGGAGTCGGCCGAACAGATCAAGATGCGGGCCGACCGGATCGGCATCGGCAACGAAGAGTGTCTGATCTATGCCGAGACCCTGCTCGAAAATATCGTGGCGCAGATCGAGGAGCAACGCCCCGATCTGGTAATCATCGACTCGATCCAGACGATCTACACCAACCTGATCGACTCCTCGGCCGGCAGCGTCTCGCAGATCCGCGAGTGCGCCGCCACGCTGCTCAAATATGCCAAGGGATCGAACACGTCGATCATCATCATCGGCCATATCACGAAGGACGGCACGATTGCCGGGCCGAAGATTCTGGAACACATCGTCGATGTGGTGCTCCAGTTCGAGGGCGACAACAACCAGACCTACCGCATTCTGCGCGGCATCAAGAACCGTTTCGGTGCGACGTTCGAGATCGGGGTTTTCGAGATGTCGGACGACGGGCTGCGGGCCGTTGACAATCCGTCGGAGATCCTGCTCACGCACTACGAAACGCCGTTGAGCGGCATTGCCGTCGGGGCTTCGGTCGATGGCATACGCCCCTATCTGATCGAGGTGCAGTCGCTCGTGTCGAATGCCGCCTACGGCACGCCGCAACGCACTGCCACGGGCTTCGACTACAAGCGCATGACGATGCTGCTCGCCGTACTGGAAAAACGTGTGGGGATGAAGATGTACACCAAGGATGTCTTCCTCAACTTTGCCGGAGGATTCAAGATTGCCGATCCGGGGCTTGATCTGGCGATCGTCGCGGCGGTCATCTCCTCGTACTACGACCGGCCGATCGCCGAGGGAATCTGCTGCGCCGGCGAGATCGGACTTTCGGGTGAGGTGCGCCCGGCACCCCGTACCGAACAACGTATCGGCGAAGCGGCCCGTCTGGGATTCCGGCGGATCATCGTTTCGGGTTATCTGGGCCGGAGCGCCAAGCGGCCGAAGAACATCGAAGTCGTCGCCATCAACAGCATCGACCAGTTGCCGCGCGCACTCTTCGTCGCGGAGGAGTAACCATACGGCATTCAGAGGAGCAACCTCACCACCTTCACCGCCTCAGAACCGGCCGGCATCCGCAACCGGCCGACATCCGACAAACAACGGAACGACGGATTCATTGATGAATCCGTCGTTCCGTCTCTCCAACATACGCTGAATCAGGCACTTCATCCGCCACCGGATCTACAACGTTTCGCTTGTGCCCCGAACATTGCCACGATCGGCCTATTGCTCGGTAATTCTCACCGCCCCGCTTACTGACACAGCCACGCCACCTCTTCGCGGAGGAATCGGCCAGCGGAGGATTCGGGCAACCGTTCAAGCATCCTGCTCAAGGCTTCAGGGCCGATCTTCGGCGATGCTGCCTGCAGAAAGGCCGCCGCACCGCGTGCCAGGCGCAAATCGTCGGGATATGTTGCAACAACTTCGGGAAGGAGTTCCACAACCGACGCCGCATCGAAATCCCGGCTTCGTGCCAGAGCCATCAGTACCGTGTAACGTCTTGCGGCCGACCCCTTGCACAACCAGTCATCGCGCAACGCCTCCAGTACCGGCATCCGACACCGGCTCAGAAGCCGCAACGCCAACTCCTCCATCAACTCCTCGGGCATACGGCCGCTGAACCATTCGTCAAGTTCGTCGGCCGCCACAGCCTGCGGATCGGCGATCGTCAGAGCCGCCATACGCAACTCCCTGACATCCTGTTGATAAAGATACCGTGCAAAGGCATGGTCCGTTCCCACACGGGCGGCGATCGCACGGATCGTCGGAATGCTTACGCCGTAATTCAATCCATAGCCGCCCTCGCCGCGCTGCATCGACTCGACGACGGCTCCATTCATCTCGCGGCGCAACTCGCCCAGGAGCGCCGCCATGCGTGCCGTGTGGTTCTCCATCACTTCTTGCCGGGCAGCGCCACCGTGACATCCCGGCCGAACTCAAAGAGCGGCAAGACAGTCCGCGTCACGATTTCCGTTCCACAATAGAGCGTGCAGGCAACGTCGGCCGCAACACGATAGGTTGCCGTACGTGCCGCCTTGGGCGATGCGGGTGCCAGCGGGAAGGCACAATCCGCCTCCTTGTCCAGCTGCAGCAGAACGATATCACCCGTCAGATCGCTGTCGGGCAACACGCCGCGGTCGGTCGAGAAACGGCAAAGGATATACTTCTGTTTGGCGGGATCGGGCACGACGACAATCCGCTTGACGGAGGTCGTAACCACCCTCTTGCCGAGGAAGAGCTCCGTATAGGCCTGCTCCTGCCGGTCCAGCTCCTTCAGTGCCGCCTGCAGGCCGGCTCCGAAGACATGCTCGCCCGCTTCGCTCGTGATCAGCTCCATGCGGTGCTGGCGGATCGAAAAGAGCGTATTGGCGGCATTGCGTGCAGCCGTTTCGAGCGATTCGTCCGACAGGGAGCGTTTGTCGAAGGGTACACGCGAGAAGTTCTCCTCATCCCCGAGATAGTTTGTCATTTGTATCCGATCGGCCGGCAAGGTGCTTTCGGCCGGCACACGCTCCGGACAGAGCGCTATGTGCGCCTCCTTGACCGTATAGAGCGTCTTGTCGCTCAACGCGCCGCGCACACCGAGAAATTTCTGTGCATAACGGGCATAGGGGCCGACCGTCACGACCTCCTTCTCGACCACCAGATCGACGGCCAGCGGCGACGCCGGAACAATTACCTCCACACATCCGTTCTCCTCCACGAGTCCCGTTCGGGAAACGCGGGTGCTTTGAGCTGCAGCGTTTCCGACGAACAACGTCGTACAGAGCAGCAGCGAAAGAATCGATTTCATAGGCATATCAGTTTGTCGATGAACAAATATAATGCTTTTCGCGCCGATCTCAAAATTTGAGGTAGAAATCGCGCGTCAGGCGTTTGTACTCCTCCGTAAAATGATTCGGTGCCTCCTCGATGATCAACCGGTCGGCCGCAGGGGCCGCAGCCATCGCCGCAGCCCGTTCACGCACGAGCTCCAACAGACAGCGCCGCACGCCGCTGCGGGGAGTCGTCCAGACCTCCGTCCAACGTTGCACGACGAAGCGTCCGGCGGCCTGCGCGCGGAAACGCTCCGCTTCGGGAGGCGGCAGAATAACGGCCAGACGTCCCTCGGGCGTCAGCAGCCGGTCGGCCGCCGCAAGCAGTTCGGCGGAATCGAGCAACACGGTATGCCGTGCCGTCGTGCGCCCCGCATCAGGCGGCAGCAGCGAACGGTCGTAATAGGGAGGATTGGAGACAAGCAGATCGAACGGCCGGTCGGGACGGTACTCCTGCACGGGTGTACAACAGACCGTGATACGGTCACTCCAGGCCGAACGGTCGGCATTGCCGCGGGCCTGCACCGTACACTCCCCGTCGATGTCGATCGCCGTGACCTCCGCCTGCGGAGCACGCTGCGCAAGCATCAGCGCAATCACCCCCGTACCCGTGCCGACATCGAGCAGCCGGCGGTCCGAGGTCTGCAATGCAACCCATGCACCCAACAGCACTCCGTCGGTGCCGACCTTCATCGCGCACCGATCCTGCTCGATCGTAAATTGTTTGAATCGAAACATCGTCTTCGTCTCTTCAATATCCATTCCACGCACCCCGACGGCAGAGAAACGGCTCCAGCATCCGTGTCCTCCCTTCAAAGGTCGGCATAACCGTCAATACCCGCACCAAAGAGGGCAAAGTCGTAACGCACCGGATCATCGGGATCCAGTTCCCGCAACCGCGCAGTGATCTCCTCGACGGCCCGCCAGTCGTTCTGCCGTCGTTCGAGCAGCCCCAAGGCCCTTCCCACACGGCCCGTATGCAGGTCGAGGGGCAGATAGAGCGCCGACATCGGAATCGACCGCCACAGTCCGAAATCGACGCCGCGATCATCGTGCCGTACAAACCAGCGGAAATACATGTTCAACCGTTTGCACGAAGCACCCCGATCGATACAGGCCAGATGCTTCTCGCACCGTGACGGATGGGTGGTTGAAAAAAAGGCCTGCCGGAAATCGGACAGCACCTGCCGCATATCGCCCGTTGCGGCGTAACGCGACTCGACAAACCGCCCCAGCCCTCCATATTCCGCATACATTGCACGAATCGCCCGCACGAAATGGATCAGATCGTCGCCGTTGAAGGTGCGGTGCACGAACGGCTGCAGCATCGCCAGCTCCCGTTCCGAAGCGTTCATGACGAAATCATGCGGCGCATCGTCGAGGAAATGCATCATGCGCAGGCCATTGCGGACGATCATCGGGCGGCTGCCCCATGCGATCGTGGCGACAAGAAAACCCGCGATCTCCCGATCGTCGCGCGTCGTGAAACGATGCGGCACCGAAACGGGATCCTCCGCAATGAACTCTTCCCGGTCGTAACGATCCCACAGTTCATCAAGCAGTTCCCGCAACTCTGCATGCTCCATTATTACATTTTTCATCGAGAATCTTCGGACCTATCAGCTTCCGGAATGCAATACCTCACCTTCCTGCACCGACAGATCTTGGATGGTTGACTGATTCGTTCACACCCCCGTTCAGACGATCCGGCCGTCCCGCATCGTGATCATCCGGTCGGCACGCGCCGCCAACCGCTCATCGTGCGTAACGATGACGACGGTCTGTCCAAACCGCTCCCGCAGGTCGAAAAACAGCCGGTGGATCTCCTCGCGGTTCGTCGAATCGAGATTTCCCGACGGTTCGTCGGCCAGCAGCACCGCAGGGGTGTTGATAAGGGCACGGGCAATCGCCGTCCGCTGCTGTTCGCCGCCCGACAGCTCCGCAGGTTTATGGTCGCGGCGCGCCGACAGTCCCATCATATCCAACAGTTCGACGGCCTGCGCTTCCACCTCGCGCCGGTCGCGCCCTCCGATGAGTCCCGGCAGACAGACATTCTCCAAAGCGGTGAATTCGGGCAGCAGATGGTGAAACTGGAAGACGAAGCCGATCCGCCGGTTGCGAAACTCCGACAGCGCCCGGTCACCCAAGGCGAAGAGGTCGGTGCCATCCACCTCGACACGTCCGCCGTCGGGCCGCGACAACGAGCCCAGAATCTGCAGCAGCGTCGTCTTGCCGGCGCCGCTTGCGCCCACGATCGAGACCACCTCGCCGCGTGCCACCTCCAGCGAAACATCCTGCAATACGGTCAATGCACCGTAACATTTCCGAAGCCCTTCGGCCCGTATCATTGTTTTCCGTTCCATCCAGTTTGAGTGAATTGTTCGAACAGACGCACCACCTCCACCGCTTCGCGCGTATCGTGCACCCGCAGGATCGCGGCCCCCTGCCGCAGGCACTCCCAATGCAGTGCCGTCGTACCGTTGAGCGCCTTGTCGGGCGTCGTATTCAGAAGTTTATAGATCATCGATTTGCGCGACAGCCCCGCCATCACGGGATAGCCCAGTTCACAAAGGCGGTGCAGGCCGTGCAGCAACTCGTAATTCTGTTCGAGCGTTTTGGCAAAACCGAATCCCGGATCGATGATGATGCGGCGTACACCGCGTTCGCGCAACAGCGCCGTGCGTTCACGGAAATAGTCCGCCACCTCCGCCGCGACATCCCTGTAACCGGTCAGCGACTGCATCGTCTCCGGCGTGCCGCGCATGTGCATCGCCACATAGGGGACATCGTACTTCGCCGCCACGTCGATCAGCAGCGGATCCAGCTCTCCGGCCGAGATGTCGTTGATGATGACCTTGCCGTATTTGCGGATGGCGCGGGCCGCCACGCTCGACCGGAAGGTATCGACCGAAACGGGCAGATCGGGCGACAAGGCCCGCACGGCGCCGATACCCAGATCAACCCGCCGCCACTCCTCGTCGGGCGACACCTCGTCGGCACCCGGACGCGACGAATAACCACCCACATCGATCAATGAGGCTCCGCACGCAACGGCATCCCGCACACGGCGTTCGACAGCCAGCCAGTCGGGCGTGCGACTGCCGGCAAAAAACGAATCGGGGGTGACATTGACAATCGTCATGACCCGCCGCCGCGAAAGGTCAAGATCTATTTCGTGTTGCTTCATAACGGAATCGGCGGTCGCATTCTGCCACATCGGCAGCCAGATCCTCCCGGTTGATATTCACGATCGTCAAATCGGCCCGTGCACACAACTCATCGTCGGAGAGCTGCGCCGCCATGCGACGACGGATCTCTTCGGCCGTTGCACCGTCACGGGCATTCACGCGGATCATGCGAATCTCCTCGGGCGCGACAACCGCCACCACCCGATCCACACAGGCATCCATGCCCGACTCATAGAGGATCGCACACTCCAGCACGACATAGTCCGCATCGGCATGCGCCTCGGCCCAACGGGCGAAATCCCGTTTCACACAAGGGTGAACCAGCGCTTCGAGACGCCGCAACTGCTGCGGATCGTTGAAAACCCTCCGGGCCAGATAACGCCGGTCGAGCGATCCGTCGCGGAACGTCTCCGGTCCGAACGCCTCGACAAGCGCCGCACGCAAGGCCGGATCTTCATTCATCAGCCGTTTGGCGGCACTGTCGCTGTCGTAAACCGGGACACCCCGCTCACTCAGCATCCGGCACACGGTGCTTTTGCCGCTGCCGATACCTCCCGTCACGCCGACCTTTATCATTTTTTCTCCGGAAGTTTTATCGGTGGAATGGGACCGATCGAGATCACCTTCACGTCACTGTAATGGACCGATATGGCATTCTGCAACGACTGCGGATCGATATTGATATACCCCTTTTCATCGGCAGAGGGGCTGTAATGCAGATCGGAAAGCGGAATACGCAACGAATTGCGCATATAGACGATGCGGCTGAAAAGATTCGTCCCGAGCCCTTCGACCACACATACCACATCGAACTGTTCGCCATCGACATTGATATGGACCGTTTGTTCGGTGGTATAGGTATAGTTCAATTTGGCGATGTACCACAGGACGAACGACGCCACCAGCATCATGACGAAAACCGGCGATACATACCTCAACAACCACTGCTTGACACTCTCGAACATGGCTTTGCTCATTAGAATCAGAGCAAAGATAGCAATAAAAACGGACTGCACAAACCCGTGCAGTCCGTTTTTCAGGAATTTGACCGGCGGCCGTTACTAAGCCTTCTCCTTGCCGGCACGCTTGAGCGCCTTGGGCATCAGATCGTACGACAGCGGCGTAGCGATGAACCACGACGAGTAAGTACCGATCAGCACGCCGCACAGCAGCGCGAAGATGAAACCGCGAATCGTCTCACCGCCGAAGAGGAAGATCGCCAGCAACGTCACCAGCGTCGTACCCGACGAGTTGAACGTACGGGCCATCGTCGAGCAAACGGCATTGTTGATGTTATCGCGGATATTGCGCTTCGGATAGAGCGCCATGTACTCACGGATACGGTCGAAGATCACCACCGTATTGTTGATCGAATAACCGATCACGGTCAGGATCGCCGCAATAAAGGCCTGGTTGACCTCCAGATTGAACGGCATGACCGAATAGAGCAGGGAGAAGAGACCGATGACAATCAACGCATCGTGAGCCAACGCCAGCGTGGCGCCCATCGCCCACTGCCACTTCTTGAACCGCCAGGTGATGTAGAGACCGATGGCGATCAGCGAGAAGAATACCGCATAGACGGCATTGTAAGTCATATCCTTGGCAACCGAAGGGCCGATCTTGTCGGCCGACACGATACCGTAGGGATTGAGCTGCGTATTGCGGAATTCCTCGAAACGGACCGGAGACTTGTAATAATCCTTCACGGCGTTGTAAAGCAGCATGTTTATCTCATCGGTCGCCTCGTCCGAAGCATCATCGTACTTGTACTGCGTCACGACACGCACCTGGTCGCCGTCACCGCCGTATTGTTTTACCTCACAGCTGATATTCGCATTGTCGGCATTCTCGATCTGCGCGAACTGATCCTCGATCGAGGCACGCACCGACTCGACCGAGACGGGCTGGTCAAACAGCACGACATAGGAACGGCCGCCGGTAAACTCCACGCCCCGGTTGAGACCGAGTACGGCGAACGAGATGAACGAAATGACGATCAGCGTACCCGAAATCGCATAGGAGAAACGGCGCTTGCCGACGAAATCGAAGCGGTAGTCATTGAGCCAGTTCTCGGACCATTTCCACGAGAAGGAGATCTTGCCGAAACGGGCGACAATAGCTTCGATGAGGATGCGCGTAATGAAGATCGAACTGAAGAGCGATGTCATAATACCGATGATCAGCGTCGTAGCAAAGCCCTGCACGGGGCCGTTGCCGAAGATGAAGAGGACGACACCCGTGATGATCGTCGTCAGCTGACCGTCGATGATGGCCGAGTATGCGTTCGAAAAACCGTCCTTGATGGCCAGCGACAATCCCTTTCCGGCCCGCAGTTCCTCCTTGATACGTTCGTAAATGATGACATTCGAGTCAACGGCCATACCCATCGTCAGGACAATACCGGCAATACCGGGCAATGTCAGCACGGCACCGAACGAGACGAGCACGCCCATCAACAGGAAGACGTTGAAGAGCAGCGCCGCGTCGGCCACCCAGCCGGCCGTCTTGTAGAAAGCGCCCATGTAGAGCAGCACGAGCAGGAAGGCGATGAGGAACGAGACCATACCGGCATTGATCGACTCCTGACCCAGCGAAGGACCTACGACCGTATCCTGGATGATATGTGCCGGAGCGGGCACCTTGCCCGACTCGAGGACATTGGCCAGGTCCTTTGCCTCCTGAATGGTAAAGTTGCCGGAGATCGACGAGTTGCCGCCCTCGATCTTCTGACGCACCACGGGGGCCGAATAGACATAACCGTCGAGGACAATAGCCACGCAGCGGCCGATGTTGTCGGCCGTCAGACGGGCCCACTCGGCGATACCGTTCGAGTTCATCGACATCGAGACCTCGGCTTCGGCGCCACGCTGTGCATAGGCCTCACGGGCATCCGTGATGACCGAACCATCCAGCGGGGCCTTTCCGTCGGGACGCTCCACCTTGATGGCATAGAGATAGAAGCGGCCGTCGAGTACGGGATCCGATTCACCCTTGATGGCCCACTTGAAGCGCAGATCGGTCGGAAGCATCTCCTTGACGGCCGGGAGCGCCAGATAATCGTTCACCGCAGCCGTATCGGCAGCCATGACGGCACCCACGGCCGCACCGCCGGCAAACTGCGGGTTCAACAAGGCCAGCAGCGGATTCTGGTCCCGATTGTAATACGAAGACTCCGTTGCGGGCTGCTCCGCCGCATCGGCATTCGATGCCACCTCGGCGATCAGACCGCTCTCGGCCGTGGAATCCGGCTCTTCGATCGACGGCTCCTCCGCGGTCTCGGCGACTGCCGTGTCGGCCAGATACTGCTTTACGACAGCATCGGCACGCATCAGCGTCGGTACGATTTCGTCGGCGTTGTAGGTTGTCCAGAACTCCAGCGAAGCCGAGCCCTGCAGCAACTTGCGCACACGCTCCGGCTCCTTCACGCCCGGCAGCTCCACCAGAATACGGTTCGAGTTGGGCAGACGCTGGATATTGGGCTGCGTCACACCGAAGTGGTCGATACGGCTGCGCAGGATATTGAACGAAGCATCGATGGCATCATCGGTCTCCTTGCGAAGGATCTTCTCGACTTCGGCATCGGTGCTGTTCGGAGTAATGTCCTTCCGGTCGGGGCTCACGAAGATGGCGGCCAACGGAGCGCCGTTTGTCGTGGCCTGATAGCTGCGGACGAACTCGCCGATGAAATCCTTGCCCGACTTGAGGCCTTCGGAAGCCTTCGCCATCGCCTCGATGAAGGCGGGATCATTCTTGCTGTCGCCGGCCAGCGATTTAACCACGTCTTCGACCTGGATCTCCAGCATGACGTTCATACCGCCCTTGAGGTCCAGACCGAGGTTCAGCTCCTTCTCCTTGACCTCCTTGTAGGTGAATTTGCGGAAGCCCAGATTGTACACGGGCTGATTCTGTACGGAGTCGAGGTAATACTGTTCGCGTTCGGAACGCTCCCCGGCATCGTAAGCAGCCGCATACGCTGCCGCTTTCTTCTCTACGTTGCGCGCCTTGAACGTGAACGAGAGCTGATAGATACAAGCGATCGCAAGAAGAATCGCAAGTAGTTTGATAGCACCTTTGCTTTGCATTTGAGTTAAAAAGATTATTGTTGTTATTTCACGTTTTTTTTACATTTTCGCCGTTCGGGTTGTTCTCCGTGAGGGCCATCCGCACACCATAACGTGCCGATAGCTCGCAAAAATAGTCATTTTTTTCTTAAAAACCAACAAAAAATCAATCGAAACCGAGACCCGGAACCGCCCGTGTCGGATTCGGGAGATCGCACCGGCGGGAACGGCCGGCTGCCGGCCGTTCGGCGAGAAGGTTTTACCGGCATATAGAAATTCTCGATTCCGCGACACCCGTACGGTCTGCATACCATTCATCTCATCGCCAGGACAACGGAAGCGACAGCGACAGCAACGGCGACAACGACAACGGCGACAATGACGGCAATGACGACAATGACAGCAATGACGGCAATGACGACAATGACGGCAATGACGACAATGACGGCAATGACGACAATGACGACAATGACGACAATCAAGAGCCGACCTTTACGAATTCCGCCGCTGCGACGGTCACAGCCCATCACAAGCGATGTCACCGACTTTACGCGACAAGGCATGATTCCTGCCGCCTGCAACGAGCCATATCATGCGCGGCAAGGTCCGGCACGGAACAACAAGGTTCGAACAATCGGAGCCCCCTGCCAGCCGGCAACTCGCCGATAATGGACAGCCCTCCGATAATCGGAAAGCCATGCTCCATGGAGGGGGGGGGCAAGGAGGGGCGCAGAGCCACCATTCGCACGGAATACCCCTCTGCAGATCTTCCCTACTGCCGGCACTCATTCATTCCGGACGCACACCCGTTCCAGACCGGCACATGACTTCCCGTCGGAAAACACCCGTCAATCTTCCGCGAACGGCACAGGCCCCGACTCCCCGACTCCCCCACCACCCACACAGACAGATTCCAACGAAAAGCACAAAAAAAATCCCGGAGAGGATCTTTCGATCTTCTCCGGGATCGGTTTTCAACGGCTCCGGACTCCGGAACCGCTGTGAGCGATTATTTCACCTCTTCGAACTCGACATCCTCGGGCTGCGACGAAGCGCCGCCGTTGCCGGCATTCGCACCTGCACCGGCCGATGCTCCGGACCCCGAACCGCTTTGGGCGCCGTCCTGGGCACCGCCCTGAGCCTGCTGCTGTGCATAGATGTCCTGCGATGCAGCCTGCCATGCGGCATTCAGTTCGGCGATGGCGCTGTCGATGGCATTGACATCGGCATTCTTGTGCGCCTCCTTCAGCTTGCCGAGCGCGCTCTCGATCGCCGCCTTCTTGTCGGCCGACAGTTTGTCGCCGTACTCCTTGAGCTGCTTCTCCGTGGTGAAGATGTTCGAGTCGGCGGCGTTGATCTTGTCGATACGCT